>NZ_JAMYSQ010000018.1:0-139636 GCF_040321995.1 Mesorhizobium sp. M0207 | reverse complement strand
GCGAATCGCCACGCCCCCGATGGCCTAAGGAATTCGCGCGCTGGTCGATACGCGGCGGGCCGAACCGGCCAAGGCCATGCAGGAACGCCAGCGCCGCAGCGATCAGGATCGTCAGTGTCAGCGCCAGGAACGGCGGCTCGACCAGAAGCTTGGCGAGGTCATATTTCCGCGCCCCGCCGTGCAGTGTCAGATCGAACATGACCAGACCCTTGCCAGGCCGCAGCCATTGGATCAGGTCGCGCGCCGCGGCCGCCTTGTCGGCATCTCCAATCGCGGAATTGTTGATTAGGTCGGGGTCGGTCAGGATGAAAAAGGGTTTGTCTTGGAATTCGACGAGGACGGCCTTGCCGCTGCCTGCCGCAATGATCGGGTGATCGTCGGCAACCCATTGCATGTCTTGCGGCGCGGCGACGAGATGGCCCCGGATCTCGAGTTGCTCGACCGTGCTCCTGCCGACACCGAGCTTGGCCTTGGCGATCCGGCCGAGCCAATTGTTGACTACGGTGTCGGGCAAACGCTCGATTTTCATCTTCCATCCCTCATGCTGCTGGAGGGGCAAGGTCTGCCATTTGGGCAGCACGAAGAGAGTCTCGCGGTCATCGCGAAGCTCAAGAATGCGGTCAAGCGCCTCCGGATCGCTGTCGGGCGAGATGGTGACGATCAGCAGTATATCTCTGGCAAGATCGTCTTCGGTCCGCGCCATCAAGGGCGCTTCGCCGGTGAGCCGCAGCCATTCCGCCAGGCCGGCGTAGCCGACGCCGCTTTTCGACAGCGGCGTGGCGCCGCCATTGCCGGGTTGCCGGAAATCGGGAGCATAGGTGGACAGCAGGAAGAAACCGGCTGCCGCAAGGAGGCTGGCGAAAATCCCCCAAAACAGTGTCTTTCGATTGAACGGCTCCTGTGCCTCGACCGCCGGTGCGCTCACGTCCAGGCATCCCGGAAGGCGAAACGTTCATAGGCGCCGCGCGCCTGCCGCCAGCCTTCCGCGCCGACCGGCCGGCGCGCGAACAGCGCCGCCTCGACAATGCGGGCGATCTCGGTAAACGCATGGCGCGCCCTTCCCGGCAGGGAAGGGGCATTGGCGATGTCGCGCGCGGTGAGCGACGGGCGCAGGAAGTCCGGCAGCCGGCCGGCAATATCGGCGACGCTGCGCCGAAGCAAAAGGTGAACCGCCTCGTCATAGTCGCCGCGTGCGGCCAGCGCATCCGCTTGCGACAGCAGGATCTGCGCGGCGCCGGCGTCGGGGCGCCAGGCTTCTTCGTCTTCGACTTCGGGTCGGGCGCGCTGCCACGGCAGCCGCCAGGCGATGCCTTTCACCTCAAGGAAGACCAGAAGCAGGATGATTGCGACGCCCGATATCACCGCCCCCCAGAACAGATAGATCATGTAGGGACCGAGCCACGACAAAAAATCCTGTAGCGGTTTCAGCCATTCGGCCGGCTTCGGCGGCACATAGGCCGGCAGGTCGAACTGGATCGACTCATCGGCGATCAGCTGCTTGTGCAGATTGGTCAGCCGTTCGGCTTCCGCTGTGCCTGGCTGTGCCACCGCCACCCTCTCCCCTGCAACCTGTGGTTCCCCAGCCGACACTGGCAATGCGGCAAGACAATTGCAAGTGGACTAGACGTCGACCTCCAATGTTGGCACATTTAATGCGGGGATCACCAGCCGATATGCGGTGATTAAGCGGGGGACGCATCATGGTTTCAACGACATTGGAACGGTCGGACAAGTTTCGCATCGGCAGGGTTTTCAGCAACAGTTTTGCGGTTATCGGCCGCAATCCGGGTCTGTTGGTCGGACTAGCGGCTCTTTTTTCCGCCCTTCCGGCACTGGTGCTTAACCTTTGGAATTACAGCAATTTTGCCAACATCAATATTGCTAGTCCCGAAACTCTGGCTGTTGCCGATCCCTCGGCGATTCTACGCAACTCGTTAATATCGGTGGCTTTTGGCTTGATATATCTTGTGCTGGCTTTGTTGTTTCAATCATCACTGGTGAGGGCGACGATAGAAGACTTGAACAGCAAGCGCCCGGCAATCGGTGACTGCATCCAAATAGCTTTACGCTGCATATTCCCGACGCTTGGGATCGGGCTGGTGGTCTTTTTCGTCATGGTCCTCGGGGTTGTTGCGATTGCCGTCGCAGGGCTGATTATCCCGATCTTCGGGACGATCATCGCGTTCGTGATGCTGCTTGTTCCCGGCATCATGTGGTTGCTTGGTATATCGGTTTCCGTACCCGTGCTGATCCAGGAGCGCCTTAGCGTGTTTGGCTCGATGTCGCGGAGCCGCGCCCTGACGAAGGGCAGCCGCTGGTCACTATTCGGCCTTTTGCTGATTCTGTTCTTGGTGGCGATTGCCTTCCAAATGGCATTCGCTTTGGTGTTTGGATTGGCTTTCGCCCTTACCGGCAGCCTCTCGACCGTTGGCCTGATTGTGGGCGCGATTGGAAGCGCCGTTGTGTCAACGGTCGTGTCGACGGTAATATCGGTTGCCATCGCCGTTAGCTATGTCGAGCTGAGACAAATCAAGGAAGGCACCAGCGTCGAAGACTTGGCGGAAATCTTCTCGTAGCGGCAAGGGATTTGCTGCCTTCATCGCGTCAGGATCGGTCTGGACTGGATAGGTAATATCGTGGCGTCAATAACGCTGGAACAGCCCGACAAATTTCGCATCGGCAGGGTTTTCAACGACAGCTTTGCCGTCATCGGACGCAATCCCGTTCTTTGCCTAGGGCTTGCCTTGATTTTCTCCGCCCTGCCGAGATTCGTATTTGCGCTCTGGTTCAGGAATACCGTTACGAATGTCGAGCATGGCGGCCCGGAATTCTCGGTTCAACGGGTCGCGCTCACGGTGGTTGGCGCGATCGGCTATATTGTCCTCATGTCCTTGCTGGAGGTGGCTTTGACGCGCGCTGCCATCGAGGATTTGAGCGGCAAGCGGCCGTCGATGCGTGATTGCATCGGGACGGCCGTGGCACTCCTGCTGCCGGCAATCGGCATTTCGCTGATTGTCAACATTGGCTTCACAGTCGGCCTCGTGCTGCTCGTCGTTCCGGGATTTTTGTTGTTGGTTCTCTGGGTTGTAGCGATACCGGTTCTGATTCAGGAAAAACTGGGGGTATTCGCGAGTTTGGGCCGCAGCCGCGATCTTTCCAAGGGCAGCCGTTGGTCTCTGCTCAGTCTCTGGTTCCCCCTGTTCGTAGCTTTGGTCGCAACAAATTTCACGTTGGGCCGCGTCCTATCCCACTTAGGCATTCCGCTCGTGTTCTTCCTGGACGCTCTGGCGCGCGCGGTCGAGCAAGTCGTGTTTTCCGTTGCCATCGCCGTCAGCTATGTCGAGCTGCGTCAAGTCAAGGAAGGCACCAGCGTCGAAGACTTGGCGGAAATCTTCTCCTGAGGACGGGTGGAGGCTTTTCATCGACGGCTCGGCTCTCGCGTTGCGCTCGAGCAGCCGAGCTTGTTCACAAACCCTGTGTCTGCGCCGGTAACGCTGCGGCCAGCCGCTTCGCCCATTCTTCGATGCCGGAGCGGCCCGCCAGCAGGTCCTGCCTGATCTCGATGAGGACGGCCTGAATGCCGCGATCGTCGCCATGGACCGGTATGGCGTAGTCGCCGTCGCGGCTGATCGCATAAGGCTCGTTTGCCGCGGCGTTGAGCGCACCGTCGGCGCGCAGGCCGGCAAGCACTGCCTGGCCGAAATCGACTGCCCGGTCGTAAAGCACGCCGGCGTGCCAGGGCCGCGCAATGCCGAGGAAGACCGGCGTGAAGGAGTGGACCGTCGCGATCCGCGTCGGTCTGCCCTGCTTCGCCCGGTCGTCGAGATGGGCGGCCACGCGGTCATGAAACGGCGCGAACATGATTTCGGCACGCCGGCTTCGCTCCTCCGGATCGAGGCCGACATTGCCGGGGATGCCGGTGTCCTCCGATAGCGCCGGAATGCTGCCGCTGGAACCAAGCGGCCGGTTGAGATCGATCAACAGCCGCGAATAGGAGCTGAGGAAAGCCGGAGCATCGAGCAGTTTCGACAGAGCGCGGGTCACTTCGGCGGCGCCGATATCCCAGGCGATATGGCGCTGCAAATGGCGGCTGTCGAGACCGAGCCGCGCATACTCGGCCGGAATATGATTGGACGCGTGCTCGCATATCAGAACGATATCGGAACGCCCCGTTTCGTTGATTGCGTCGACCGCGGGTGGCCAACCTTCCGGTAGGATGGCGTTGGCAACCGGCTCAGCCATCAATACAGCGTCCGGTAGAGATCGCAGACCGCCACTGGGTCGAGACCGGCGAGGCGCTCGGTCTCATGCCGCTTGAGGCCGACAAAGGTCTCGACGAACACCGGCGCGAACCATCCGGTGACGGTCTTGTCGGTGACGAGCGCGTCGAGTGCCGCCGGCAGCGTTTCCGGCAGCCGCACGAGGCCAAGCTTCTTGCGCTCGGAACCGCTCATCTGCGTCGGGTCGCCTGAGACAAGCGGCGGCGCCGGCAGCTTGGCCTTCAGCCCCTCCAGCCCGGCGCGCACGATCGCCGCCAGCGACAGATAGGGATTGCCGGTGGCGTCGGCTGCCCGGTATTCGATGTTGTACTGCCGCGCCGGATCGCGCCCGCCGATCGTCACCGTCGGGCAGATGCGCAGGCTCGCCTCGCGGTCGCGATCGGCAAGCCAGGTGTAGGACGAACTCCAGCTATGCGGCTTCAGCCGGTAGTAGGACGACACACTCGCCGCCGTCATGGCGGTGATCGCGGGCAGGTGGCGCAGCACACCGGCACAGAACGAAGCGGCCTGGCTGGAAAGGCCGCCCGGCTGGGCCGGGTCGTAGGTCGCCGGTTTGCCGGCGTCGTCGACGAAACTGAAATGGATGTGGACGCCGTTGCCGACGGCATCGGGAGCGGTTTTGGGCGCGAAGCTCGCCCGCCAGCCGGCACATCGCGCGACTTCGCGCGTGATCTCGCGGATGGCGACGGCGCGATCGGCCGCGGCAAGCGCATCGGCCGGCTCGCACGTCACCTCGAACTGGTCGGTGCCGAATTCGGCGATCACCACTTCGGGCGCGACGCCGGCTTCAGCCAGCGCCGCCATCAGATTGGCGGCGAACGGGTCGGCGCGGCGCAGTGCGGCCAACGACATCGAATGAGCCGGTGCGAAGTCTGCCTCGATATGGAATTCATGCTCGAAGGCGGCGATGACGGAAAGCCCGGCCGCTGTCTTCAACTCCGCCAGCGCATCCTTGAGCATGGTCCGCGTACAGCCGACCCACGGGCTGCCGTCGAGTTCGACGATGTTGCCGGCGACCATGTCGAAAGCCGTCGCCGATCCGGTCAGCGCCGTGCGGAACCGCGCGTTGAGATCGGGAATGAGCCGCACATCGCCGGACGAACCCCACGGATTGGGGTCGACGATGGAGTTGAACGGCGTCAGCGACAGATTGGCCTGCAGCCAGCCGAGCCCGGTCGCCGCGATCTTCGGCAGCTTGCTTTCGACGATCGAGCGGCCGCGCGTGATCGCCGACAGATCGGTGGTGACGACGGCAACCAGCGGTTCGACGGTCATGCAGCTTTTCCCAAGGCTTCGAAACGGCCTGTAACGGTGGCGGTATCAGTGACCCAGCAATAGCCACCGAAGGCTTTTAGCGCACCGTCATGACGCTCCTGCGAGGCGGCGGCGCAAGCGTCCGATACGCAGGTGACGAGATAGCCGCGATCGGCGGCATCGCGCACCGCCATGTCGACGCACTGGTCGGTCATGATGCCGGCGACGATCAGATAACGCACGCCGAGGTTCCTCAGGACATAGTCGATATTGGTTGAATTGAAGACACCCGACGAGGTCTTCGGCAGCATGATCTCGTCTCCGACTGGCGCCAGCGACGGCACCGGCAGGCCCTCCGGCCGGCTCGGCGCGATGTGGATCGGCGTCAGCTTGTGGTCGAGCGAGCGGTCGCGGCCGTCCTCGGTCAGGCTCTGGATGATGGTATGGATCACCTCGACGCCGTTGGCCCGCGCCGCCGCCAGCAGGCGCTCCTGGTTGGGGATCGTTTGCGACGCCGTCTGCCGGTAGAAATAGTGGTCGGGACCGCGCTCCGGATGCGCCGGATCAGCACCCGGCTCCAGCCAGACACGTTGCATGTCGACCAGCAGCAGCGCGGTTTCGCCGGCCCGGAACGGCTCGTTTCGTTTTGGCAATGCTGGCGTCATGCTTGGGGTCCCCGCTTCGCTGATCAAAGTCTGGCTGATTTAGCTGATTTTGGTCCAGGCGTCCTGCGTGGCGGGCGCACTCAGCGTCGCTGGTCGATGGAGGATAAGGCGCGGATCGTCGCAAAAACGCTGAAACCGACGCAATAATTTTCGAAGTCGTCCCGCGTTGAGGTCTCAGACCGCAGTGCGAGCCGTTATGGGATGTCCGCAAGGGGCACTCCGCTGCGCTCCGCGCAAAGGCTCCGTGTGCGTTGCCACGCTGGGCGTGCCAACGCCCTTGCGTAATATGCGCTCAGCCGCGGGTATGGATCGAGGAGATCGGTATGGCCGACTTGGCGCAGCACGGTGGTTAGCAGGATGTCGGCGACGGTGAATATCTCGCAGGCAATCCACTCGCGGCCTTCGAGCCGGCGCTCCAGTCCCGCAAACCAGCGGTGGGCATCCTCCACCAGTCCCGTCCGCCGCTCGGCGGCCCCCGCGCCGCCCATGCCGGCGTCGATCCCGTCGATCTGGGAAAGCGGCCGTTCGACGGTGGCCAGCGCGGCGAAGCACCATTGCACGACTTGCGTGCGTCCGATGAAATCGGCGGGAATAAGCTTACCCGCTTTTCAGCGAGGTAGAGCACCACCGCGCCGGACTCGGCAACGATGACGCCGTCGTCGTCGATCACTGGAACCTGATGGAAGGTGCTGACCCGGCCGTAGGCCGAACTATCGAGCTCGCCGGCAGTGAAGTCGAGGGCATGGAAGCGATAGGGCAACCCGGTCTCCTCGAGCGCCCATTGCGCACGCAGGTCGCGACCGTGGCCAAGCATCTCAGGATGAACGCGTCCGAAACCATAAAGCGTGAGCATGGATCCTCCCGCGCGCGTCGACGTTGCTTGAAAATGCGTCGAGCTGCACGATGTGTGGTACGGCTCAATATGGCCGCCACTTAACATGAAGCTTTCCATCTCCGTCAAACATCTAGCTGCCGCGTACCGATAGGTTAGACTCCTTCGAAATGCAGCCTTCGCATACCGAGGATATTGTCGAACACATAGTCTTCGGACGTGAAAACACTTTGGCTCGCCCGTACGACGCCGCGATGCGGCAGACCGGGAACGCGGGCAAGGTGCACCATGCGGCGGGAGCCACATGGTAAACAGTGCACTCACCGTAATTCTGATCTATACTCCGGACATCGGCCCGAACGCCTGTGGCAAGGCGAAGGGCGGATGAAGCGCTTGATAGAGTTCTCTTTGTAGTCATGTGGCGATGTTAAGATGTTAGCCTCCGACCTGACGAAATTTATCGAGCAGGATCATCTGGCTCTGGATGCCTTCGTAAAGGGCGATCCTGAGCCCTTGAAAAACCTCTACTCGCGACAGGACGACGTCATTATTGCCAATCCCTTTGGCCCGCCGGCGAAGGGATGGAGAAAGGCCGCTGAGATCATGGAACGGGCCGCCACCAATTACCGGCACGGCAAGGCCATCGGTTTTGAGCGCATCTCGGAGTATGCGACAGCCGATTTGGGATACATCATCGAGGTCGAGCGGTTCCAATCCAAGGTCGGTGGTGGCAACAAACTGGTGCCGATTGCGCTTCGGGCCACCACCATATTCCGGCGCGAGGAAGGCGCGTGGAGGATCGTCCTTCGTCATGCCGATCCGATAACCTCGGCACGCCCGCCGACGTCCATTGTCGGGGAGTAGAAGGGTTGCCGGAGAGGTTTTAGGAATTACGGTGACACCCATTAGCCGGCCTCCCGTCAAGGGCGCGCGGAATTTTTTGGCGGCGTCAGCCGCCAATTGCATTCTTTCTTTTCCTTGCTTTTAGCGGCAGGTTTTGAACCGTACCCGTTTCTTCACGCTTGGCTGCGAACGTATGAACGATCGCGCCAGACATCCATAGGGATCAAGCATTGGTCAGGCCTTGCGGCTTTCCCTTGTCCCGGCGGCTCAGCCGCCCCAGAAGAACGTTGGTTCGGCGCCGTGTCCAAAGGGGTCTTTCAGTTTCCATGGCTGTCGGGTTCTCGACGCCGATCTCCGCCTGGCTGCACCATTTTCTTTTCGCTGGCGACTGTGGCCTCGGAGACGCTGCAACTATTGCGGGTGCCTTAACTGCGACTGCCCAAAGTTGTAAACATAGTCATTTTTCAGTGTATGCTGAAGGCGATCAAGGCCGAGCGTTGCCTGATCACGGGGGCGAGTGCAATGCAGACAGTGATGAGCCAAAAATTGGCGAGCTACGGCCAATGGACCTACCGGGGCGCGTGGGCACTTGAGATCGCAGCCGCAACGATTGGCCTTACGACAGGCGTAGCTTTAGGCGTCCAAGCGTTTTCTGCGAGTGAATCGGTAACTGCAATGGATTTGACGCTCGCAAGTGCGCCCTTTCTCATGGTCGCAATTGCTGAGCTAACGAAAATACCGATAGCCACCCTGCTTTTTAGCGCATCGTGGTTATGGAAGCCCATAATCTTGGCGTTTCTACTCGTATTGGCAGGCATAACTTTCGAAACTGTATTCATGGGAATGGAGCGAGCGGGTGCGCTGCGCCAACTGCGCTATGAAGAATTGGTAAACAAAATCGACGCATTGGACCAGGAGGCCAAAAAGCTGGCTTCGGCTGACGAGCTTGGCCGAAAATCCGATCAGGTCGAGCAGGCGCGTTCCGAAATTGAGCAGCTTACACATCTTGCGGAAAAATCTCGCGCGACGTTTCAGTCGCAGATAGCCGAGGTCAACGCTGAGTTACAGGGAACGACAGCCATCACCCCCGAGGCCTCCCGCGTTCGGGATCAGGTGGACGAAAAAAGCGCGGTTCGACAGGCCCTGTTTCAGCAGCGAGATAGCGAAATAAGGGACGCAGTCGATCAGTTTGAGCGCCAGCGCGACAGCTTTGTCGAACGCATCAAGATGGCGCGCGATTCAGCCGACAGTGACTCGGCTCGAAAGCTAGAGTCGGAAGTGGCCAAACTGGCTAATCCACGCGCAAAAATCGTTGCCAAGTTCGACGTACAGATAGAACCGCTAGATGAGGAGATCGCGGCCCTACGGGGAGCTTTCGATCGTTTGCGGGCAAGCAGCCCTCCTATGACTGCCGATCAGAGACAGAAACTCACCGATAGACGTTCATCTTTGGAGCAGACACGCGACAGCGATGCGGGGGCTTGGCAGCGCAGATTGGATGAAGCCGGCAAACGGCTCGCGGAAGCCCAATCCGCCGAGGCCAACAAGGCAAATACGTCGGCGGAAAATCAGGTAAGACAAGACCAGATTGCCAAAGAGCTTAGTGATTTGGAGAAAGAGCGGATTCCCATGGCGCGGACCGATCAGGTCCGGCGTATCGCTTCACGATGGTATGGGAGTAAACCGGAACTGGTAACCGAACGCCAAGCCGGAACAATCTCGGTAATCTGGTTTAGCTCACTTGCGATCATTGCCGCGCTCGCGGGACCAATCACAGCAATGGTGGCACTTGCTCTGCAGCGGATTGCCGCCCGAGAAGAGGATATGTCTGAGAGCAAGTTTTCCAGGCTGCTTCGTAGAATGCTTTTGAGTTGGCGTTGGCGCCGAGTTCGAACAATGGAGGTACCGGTCGAGATTGCGGTCGAGAAGGAGGTCGAGAAACGGGTCGAGGTGCCGATCGAGAAGGTCATCAAAGAAATCCTTTACGTTCCTCTCTTCACCGACGATCCCGAAGTTCTTCGAAAAGCCCTGGATCAGGACTTGCCGGCTGAGGTGGCGGATCTCGTGACCGTATCCATGAAAGGTCGCAAAAGTGCTCGTCCGGCATAATACCTCGCTGCTTGAGCAAGCCGTCGATCTCGTCATACAGAGATCGGCAATTCCGACCTTGCAAGCTCAGGCGGCAGCTCAAGAGAAAACAGCGCGAGCGACTGCCTTTCGCCGGATGGCGACGGGCGGAGCCATTGCAGTAGCGGCTGTCGGGGTTGGGCTGGGTATAAAACTCGGTCTCTGGGATAAGAGCTTGCCAGAGCCAATGGTTTTATCGACGATAGAGCAATCGAGCGCGCGCACTGTCCCGAATGTTGATCACCCGCCTATTCCCATCCCGACACCAAAGCCTGCGCCGGAAGAAACGCCACGGGTTGACGTGCCTGCCAAGCCTGACGTGGTGACGGTCGATTTCAATAAATTCGCCACCAAAAGTGTGGAATTCCAAGGCATCAAGTGGGAGCTCATATCGGGTCATCACTTCAAGGATGAAAAGGACGAAACGTGGGACCGGGCATGGTGCTATTCTCGCCGAAGTGTCAACGGCGTTGACGTTAACGTAGCATTAGCGTCCCGATCTGCCCCGAACGCGCCTCCAGTCGGACCAGGCGCTGCCGTTCAGACCCTCCAACTGGTCGGTCTCAATGATTCATCCGCTGTTGATCTGGTAACAAAATGTGCGTGGCTGGACGGTCGCACATTTGCCTCATCGGACGTCATTCCAGACCAGTCTCGAGAGCAGGCAAACGCTGTACCAACACAAACTGCTGTGCCCGAAGTCGATCCGGACAGCGGATTTGTGGTCGTATCCGGGTGGGACGCGATCGGAAACGACCTGCCCGATATGCCGATTAGAAGCGTGAGCTCCGAACAGTGCCAAAGTGCCTGCGACAGAGACTTCAAATGTTTGGCGGTTACCTACAACACAAAATTCCAGGCTTGCTTTATGAAAGGTGATGCCTCGCTCTTGGTCAAAAGCGCTGAGTCCATCATGGCTGCCAAGAAGGTGGTGGAGGGAAACCTGCGCTATTCGAATTTGGTGTTCGCCACAAAAACAGAAATCTCCGGCAATGCATATTGGAACTCTCCGCTCCGATATCCAGACTGCATACTGCAGTGCGCGAACGACAACTCCTGCTTAGGTTTTAATTTCCGCAAAAAAGAAAGTGCGTGCGTTCTGTTCAACAGAATAACTCAATCCGCGGACAACGCAGCAGTTGTGTCTGGCATCAAGAGCGTGGCCAACTAAAGTTGCTTTAGAAGGTTCCCATTCGGACTTCCTCTACCCCTCGTGCCGATTTGGCGAATGACGTCTTGAAGAGAACATAATGGCTCAATCCTCGACCGCCTCTGCGCGGCATCGAGCGTGCCGCGCGCGGCCAGCATGCTGATCGCCGATTCGCGGACGTTGACGGCGGTCGGAATGGTGCGCGGATTGCTCACGTCCTTACAATGGGACTGAAAAAGGGTTCGGAATAGTGGCGAGGTGGAGCTTTGATGTCGCGATGACAGGGCGCGGATGATGCCGTAAAAAGCCGTCGATCGCCCGAGCTTCCTATTCTGACCTTCTTCCGCGATATTTCTATTTTGGGAAATGCCGAAAAAAGCCAAAGAAATCAACTGGCTGGGGAACCTGGATTCGAACCAGGACTAACGGAGTCAGAGTCCGTGGGTCTACCGTTAACCTATTCCCCAGCAGGCGCTTGTCGCGCAGGGTGGGCCGCCAGGCAGCCGCGCGGCCCTTGTAGCCGCCGCCGGAAAATAGTCAACCCTGTGTCTGGCTTCAATTGTAGGCTTCTGGCGCTTCAACTCTCGCTGCGGCTGTATTGCGAGTGCTCGAAGAACAGCACCACGCCGAGCGCGATCAGCAGCGGGATGATCAGGTAGAACAGCCGGAACACCAGCAGCGCCGCCAGCACGCCGACCTGGTCCATATGTGACAAGCCCGCGAGAAACACCACCTCGAACACGCCCAGCCCGCCCGGCGCATGCGAGATCTGCGCGATCGAGAACGACACCAGGAAAACGCCGAGCACGATGAAATAGCCGGGATTGCCGGTGGCGGGCAGGGCGAAGAAGATGATCGCCGCCGCCGCCAGCAGTTCGATCGGGCCGACCAGCAATTGCCGCGCCACGATCGGCAGCGCCGGATAATGCAGCTGAAAGCTGCCGATCCTGAGTGGTCTCAGATGCAGCCAACTGCCGAATATGTAGGCCGCCACCACGAGCAGCATGGCGAGCCCTGCTGCTTGCGACAGCCGGTGATGCGGCGTGCCGGAAAACCGGTCGATCACGTCGGGCTCGAGCAGCAGGACGATGCTTGAGACGAACAGCGTCGACAGCACGAAGGTGATCCAGCAGATCGCCACCAGAATGCCGACGTCCTGCCCGGTCAGGCCCCTGGTGCCGTAGGCGCGGTAGCGGATCACCGCACCGGAAAACACCGAGCCGCCGATATTGTGCGACAGCGCGTAGGTGGTGAACGAGCAGAAGGTGACGAACAGCCACGATACTTTCTTGCCGATGTGCAGCAACGCGATGTGGTCGTAGCCGGCGAGCGAGGCATAGGCGATGACCGAGCTCAGCGCCGCCAGCACCCAGCCGCGCGCCGGGATGGCGATTATGCCGGCCCAGACATCGTCAAGCGAGATGCCGCGCAATTCGTGCAGCAGCAGCCACAGCGAGAACACCACCGCGGCGATGCCGATGACGGGCCAGAAATAGCGCCTCCAGTTCATGGCATGACGATCATGCGTTGCAGCCCGTACCGTTTTCCGGTTCGCAGCAGGCAAACCGCCCGCGTTGCCGAATGATTTACCCTCCATTTCAGAAATGCCTCATTGAAGCCGGCTATTCAACCGGGAAGGCGCGTTGTGGCGCTCGCGCCTTCCCTTCTCCCAAGGGGACAAGGGCTCACCGACGTCGCCGCCTTCACGCCGCCGGCAAAATTCGCCGCGAGCGCTCTTGGTGATCCGGCCGTGCGCTGATAGTCTGGCGGCAACTTGAACATGTAAAAGCGCCTGCTGCGTCCGGTCTCCGGTTCGCGCGGCGCCGGAAGGAACGACAGTGGAAGACCACGACGCCGGCGCTGGCGCGCCGGAAGTGGGCGTGTCCAGGGGTTCGCCGACGCCGTCCGGCCAGGCAAGCCCATCCACCGGACGCTACGGCCGTCAGGTGCAACCCTGGTCCGGCAATGGACAGGCTGGCGACACGTCCCACGATCACAAGGGTCAGAACGGCCCGCATCAGAACGGCAAACCCAAGAAACGGCGCAAGCGTCGGCGCGGGCGCAAGGTTTTCGCACGCGACGAGACTCGTCCGCTGGCGGCCGGCGCTTCGGTGCCCGCCGCCAACGAGGCCCCGGCCGCGCGCCCGCCCCAGCCAGCGGCTTACGCGCCTCCGCCCTCAGCTCCGCCAAGGCCGGGGCAAGGTGCCCGCACACCGCCGCCGCTGCAGGAATTGCCGGTGTTTGCCGCGCTCGATCTCGGCACCAACAATTGCCGGCTGCTGGTCGCGGTGCCGACGCGCCATGGCCAGTTCCGCGTCATCGATGCCTTCTCGCGCATCGTCAGGCTGGGCGAGGGCCTTACCGCCAATGGCCGGCTCGGCGACGCCGCAATGGACCGCGCGGTCGAGGCGCTGAAGATCTGCGGTGACAAATTGCGCAACCGCAAGGTCAGGAAAGCCAGGCTGATCGCCACCGAGGCCTGCCGAACCGCCGCCAATGGCGTCGAGTTCCTCGAGCGCGTCGAGCGCGAGGCCGGCCTGAAGCTCGAGATCATCGACCGCCAGACCGAGGCGCGGCTGGCGGTGTCGGGCTGCGGTTCGCTGGTCGAGCGCGACACGCAAGGCGTCGTGCTGTTCGACATCGGCGGCGGCTCGTCCGAAATCGCGCTGATCGACCTCACCGGTCAGCGCTCGCCAAGGCTTGCCAACCATATCGTCTCGTGGACGTCGCTGCCGGTCGGCGTCGTCTCGCTGGCCGAGCGTTTTGGCGGCCGCACGGTGACACGCGAGATCTTTGGCGCCATGGTCGAGGATGTCGCAATGCGGCTGCGCGCCTTCGACGGGCGTGATCGGCTGAGCCACCTCCTGGCCAGCCCGAAATTCCATTTGCTCGGCACATCGGGCACGGTGACGACGCTGGCCGGCGTCCATCTCGATCTCGAACGCTATGACCGCCGCCGCGTCGACGGGCTGTGGATGGATCGCGACAGCGTCGACCGCATGGTCGAAAAACTGGTCGGCTGGGATTTCCAGCAACGCGTCGCCAACCCTTGCATCGGCGCCGACCGCGCCGACCTGGTTCTGGCCGGCTGCGCCATATTGGAGGCGATCCGCGCCGTCTGGCCGTCGGAGCGGCTGCGTGTCGCCGACCGCGGCCTGCGCGAGGGCATATTGAGCGAATTGATGGCCGATGACGGCGTCTGGCGGCGAGGCAGAGCATGATCCCGAAAAGTGGCTGCCGGTTTTCGGACAAGATCATGCTCAAACAAGCAATCAAGCAATGACCAAGAAACCGGAAAGACCGAGCTCCGCCGGCATTCGCGTGCTGAAGACAAAGATCAAGAAGAAAAGCGGCTTGAAGGAATCGTCGCGCCGCTGGTTGCAGCGCCACATCAACGATCCCTATGTCCAGCGCTCGAAGGCCGACGGCTATCGCTCGCGCGCCGCCTACAAGCTGATCGAGATCGACGACAAGCACCATTTGCTCAAGCCTGGCATGAAGGTGATAGACCTTGGCGCGGCACCCGGCGGCTGGTGCCAGGTCGCCGCCGCGCGTACCAAGTCGACCGCGGAACACCCGAACGTCGTCGGCATCGATTACCTCGAGATGGACGCCGTACCGGGCGCCCCGGTGCTGCTGATGGATTTCCTCGATCCGCAGGCACCCGAAAAGCTGGCCGAGACGCTGGGCGGCCAGCCCGACATCGTGCTCTCCGACATGGCCGCACCGACCACCGGCCACAAACGGACCGACCACATCCGCACCATGCATCTTTGCGAGGTGGCGGCCGATTTCGCGCTGTCGGTATTGAAGCCGGGCGGACATTTCCTCGCCAAGACGTTTCAGGGCGGCGCCGAGAACGAATTGCTGGCGAGACTCAAGCGGAATTTCCGCTCGGTCCACCACGTCAAGCCACCGGCCTCACGCGACGAATCGGTGGAGCTGTATTTGCTGGCGAAGGATTTCAAGGGGTAGCGCCCTTTCCTTCTCCCCTTGTGGGAGAAGGTGGCCTCGCGAAGCGAGGTCGGATGAGGGGTGTTCCAGCTTGGCAACACGCTTGCAGTTATCATCGCCTCATTTCTTCCAACACCCCTCAACCGTCTCGGCGCTGCGCGCCGATCCACCTTCTCCCACAAGGGGAGAAGGGAAGGGGTTCTCAACTTCCCGGCGGGCTCACCGGCTCCAGTGTCTTCGGCGGCGTCAACCGGCCATGTCCAGACACGGCATTGCCGGCGTCCGGCGCCAGCCGCATGAACGACAGCGAGGCTGCCGCCGACACCGCCGCTACGATGAAGAAGGCGGTGTGGAAGTCGCTCAGCGTCAGCGGGCCGCCATGGATCTTGGTCGACACTTCGAGGATGCCGCCGGCCAGCGCCACGCCGAGCGCGATCGCCAACTGCTGGAACACGGCCGTGATCGGCGTCGCCTTGCTGGTGTCGGCGGCCGAAATCTCGGCGTAGGCAAGCGCATTGATGCCGGTGAAGAACATCGAGCGGATGAAGCCCCCGGCGAGCAGCATGGCGAGGATCAGCCCGTAGGGCGTGTCGGGTGTGAACAGGCCGTTAATGGCGATGGACGCGGCAGCGATGAGCGAGCCTGAAATCAGCACACGGCGGAAGCCGGCGACCCTGAAGATCAGCGCGGTGACGAATTTCATGCCTATGGCGCCGATTGCCGAGACGAAGGTGATCATGCCGGACTGGAACGGCGTCAGCCCGAAACCAATCTGGAACATCAGCGGCAACAGGAAAGGTACGGCACCAATGCCGATGCGGAACAGTCCGCCGCCGAGCACCGAGGAGCGGAACACCCGATTGCGAAACAGCTCGAGCGCCAGCAGCGGGTTCTTGGCGCGGCGCGCGTGCAGCAGGTAAAGCACCGCCGATGCCAGTCCGACGGCAACGGTGATAAAGCCGGCAACTGGCGGCAGAGCCGGCAGGCTGACCACCGAAAGGCCGAACACAATGCCCGATGCCGCCAGCCCGCTCAGCACGAAACCGATGAGATCGAGCGGCGGCGTCTGCGCGGCGTCGGTCTTCGGCAGGAAACGCGTGGCCAGCCAGATGCCGATCAGCCCGATCGGCACATTGATCAGAAAAATCCAGTGCCAGGAAAAATAGGTCGTGATGAAGCCGCCGACCGGCGGGCCGACCAGGGGGCCGACCAGAGCCGGGACAGTCAGCCACGACATGGCGGCGACGAGTTCGCTTTTCGGCGTCGCGCGTACCAGTACCAGGCGTCCGACCGGTGTCATCATGGCGCCGCCAATGCCTTGCAGGAAGCGTGACACCACGAAAGCCGGCAACGAATTGGAAATGGCGCACGCGACCGAACCGACGATGAACACGGCGATCGCGGCACGGAAGACATTCTTGGCGCCGAAGCGGTCGGCCATCCAGCCGCTGATCGGAATGAAGATCGCCAGCGATACCAGATAGGCGGTCAGCGCCAGCTTGAGCGCGATCGGGCTGGTGTGGATGTCGATGGCGATCGCCGGCAACGATGTCGCAATGACGGTCGAATCCATGTTTTCCATGAATAGAGCGACCGCCAGGATAAGCGGAATGGTGCGGTTCACGATGGATCCGGCCTTGAAATGTGCGTCGCGATTGCTTGCCGGCCCTGGGGCCAAACCGACAGGTAGGGCGGTTATCATGGCTTGGCCCGGATGTCGCATTAATTTGCTGTCACGTTTGTGCGACCGCAAGTCCCGCAGCCCCTGGGGCAAAATGCAGCTTCGCCACTACACAACCATCGGCTTTTCAACGGCCACGGGACGTGTTACGAGCCAGCGCCAATCCTGAAAGGGAAGAAGACGAGTCGGCGCTGTCCATCCAGGGCGAGCGCCTTTCCTGCATTCCGAGGGCTGGCCATGGCAAAAATCATCGAGACGTCCACCGGCGCATTGGCGCTGACCTTTGACGACGTGCTGCTGCAGCCGGGTCATTCCGAGGTCATGCCCGGCGAGACCGACATCCGCACCCGCATCGCCGGCGACATCGACCTCAACGTGCCGATCCTGTCGGCCGCCATGGACACGGTTACCGAGGCGCGGCTCGCCATCGCCATGGCCCAGGCCGGCGGCATCGGCGTCATCCACCGCAATTTCGCGCCGGCCGAACAGGCCGAGCAGGTGCGGCAGGTGAAGAAATTCGAATCCGGCATGGTGGTCAACCCTGTCACCATCGGTCCCGAGGCGACGCTTGCCGATGCGCTGGGTCTGATGCGCACCTACAGCATTTCGGGCATTCCGGTGGTCGAGAACGGCGGCACCGGCGGCCACACGGTCGGCCGGCTCGTCGGCATCCTGACCAACCGCGACGTCCGCTTCGCCTCCGATCCGGCGCAAAAGGTCTATGAGCTGATGACCCGCGAGAACCTGATCACGGTCAAGGAGAACGTCGATCAGGACGAGGCCAAGCGGCTGCTCCATCAGCACCGCATCGAGAAGCTTGTTGTGGTCGATCGGGACGGCAATTGCGTCGGGCTGATCACGGTCAAGGACATCGAGAAGTCGCAGCTCAACCCGCACGCCACCAAGGATGCGCAGGGGCGCTTGCGCGCCGCCGCCGCCACCAGCGTCGGCGATGACGGTTTCGAACGCGCCGAGCGCCTCATCGACGCCGGCGTCGACCTTCTCGTGATCGACACCGCGCACGGTCATTCGCAGCGCGTTCTGGATGCGGTGACGCGGGCCAAGAAGCTGTCCAACTCGGTTCGTATCCTGGCCGGCAACGTCGCCACCGCGGAAGGCACCTTGGCGCTGATCGATGCCGGCGCCGACGCGGTCAAGGTCGGCATCGGACCAGGCTCCATCTGCACCACCCGCATCGTCGCCGGCGTCGGCGTGCCGCAGCTCTCGGCGATCATGTCGGCGGTCGAGACGGCGCAGAAATCCGGCGTCTCGGTCATTGCCGATGGCGGCATCAAATATTCGGGCGATCTCGCCAAGGCACTGGCCGCCGGCGCAAGTGCTGCGATGATCGGCTCGCTGCTGGCCGGCACGGACGAAAGCCCGGGCGAGGTCTATCTGCACCAGGGCCGCTCCTTCAAAGCCTATCGCGGCATGGGCTCGGTCGGCGCGATGGCGCGCGGCTCCGCCGATCGGTATTTCCAGGCCGAGGTGCGCGACACGCTGAAACTGGTCCCGGAAGGCATCGAAGGGCAGGTGCCGTACAAAGGACCTGTGTCTGGCGTGCTGCACCAGCTTGCAGGCGGCCTGAAAGCCGCTATGGGTTATGTCGGTGGCCGCGACCTTGCCGATTTCCGCGAGCGCGCCACTTTTGTGCGGATATCCAATGCCGGACTTCGTGAAAGCCACGCCCATGACGTCACGATTACCCGCGAAAGCCCGAATTATCCTGGCGGAGCCTGACCGTCATGCGTCTTGGCGCAATCTGGCGGCAATGATCCTGCGGCTGTCGCGCCACGCGGCCGCACTCTGTGTCGCCACCGTGGCGGTTTTCATCATCATGACGGCAATGGAGTTCCTCTATTTTCGCCAATTGAGCGGCGGTCTGCCGTCGCTCGACATGCGCTATGCCGGTTTCACCCCGGATGAGGGCATGGCCTGGCTGACGGCACTCGGCCGGCGCGGCAGCGAAATTATTCTCGTCTGGCATTACCTGACCTTCGACCTGCTTTTTCCGGCGCTGCTGTCGCTGACGATGGTCAGCCTGATCCTGGCCACGGGCCGGCGGCTGAAGAATTTCCGTGCACTGCCTGCGCAAACCCAGTCGATATTCGCGGTTGTGCTGGTGCTGCCCTACCTGCTTACCGACTATGCCCAGAATATCGCCGTGGCTCGTCTTTTGTCCGATTTTCTGTCGGCCAATCCGGATTCGCTATCCTTCGCCTCGGCGCTGATCGTCACCAAATTCGCCCTACTGGCGATACCAGTGACCGTCACTGCGGCTTTCACTCTGATGGCTCAGAAACGGTCTTGAAGGCTGGGTGACAAAGACAGGGGGCATCTTGAACCAGACCGCGATCTTCTGGCCGATGCTGGCGCAGGTGCTGCTGGTCTATATCGTCTACGTCGTTATGGGCCGGCGCCGCCATGGTGCGGTCAGATCGGGCGAAGCCAAGGCCGGCCAGTTCAAGACGCGCTCGACGGAGCCTGGTTCCAGTGTCACCGTCGCCGACAATCTGAGCAACCAGTTCGAACTGCCGGTGCTTTTCTACGTCTTATGCTTGACGCTGCACGTGACCAATGGCGTCAATTATCTGACCTTGGCACTGATGTGGATCTTTGTCGTCTCCCGCTATCTTCACGCATCGGTCCACTTGACCAGCAATCAGCTGATCCTGCGCAGCAGGGCATTCTACCTGGGCGCGGTGGTTCTTGCACTTGGATGGATATGGCTAGCGCTGCATCTGCTCGGCTTGGTCTGAGCAAGCTCAAGGCTACAAATCGAACACAGCGATCTTGCGCTTGTCGAACCTGATGGCGAGTTCACCGCGCACCAGCTTGAGCGCGGCCTCGCCGAAGACGGCACGCCGCCAGCCTTGCAATGCCGGCACGTCGGCTTCCTCGCCCTCGGCAGCGATGCGGTCGATGTCGTCACTGGAGGCGAGTACCTTGGATGCGACGCCTTCCTTTTCGGCAACGATCCGCAGCAGCACCTTCAGCAACTCCGCCGCGGCGCTTGACCCCTCCGGCGGCTGGAAGCTCTTCGGCAGCTTCGGCATCTCTTCCCTGGGCAGGGCAAGGGCAGCGTTTACCGCGCCAAGCAGTGCCGTCGCCGTCGACGAGCGCTCCCAGCCCTTCGGCGTGGTACGCAGCTTGCTCAGCGCCGCAGCGTCGCGCGGCGCCTGCTGCGCCACTTCGTAGATCGCATCGTCCTTGAGCACCCGGCCGCGCGGCACGTCGCGCTCGCGCGCTTCGCGTTCGCGCCAGGCGGCCACCGCCTGCACGATCGCCAGTTCCTGCGGCTTGCGCAGCCGCATCTTGAGCCTCTTCCAGGCATCCTCGGGATGCGGATCGTAGGTCTCGCGCGAGGTCAGCACGTCCATCTCCTCGTTCAGCCAGTGGGCGCGGTTTTCCCGCACCAGCTCGGCGCTGAGATGCTTGTAGACCTCGATCAGGTGGGTGACGTCGGCGAGCGCGTAGTCGAGCTGCTTTTCGGACAGCGGACGGTGGCGCCAGTCGGTGAAGCGCGAGGACTTGTCGAGCCGCGCTCCGGTGATGCGCTGCACCAGCTGGTCGTAGGAGACGCTGTCGCCGAAGCCGCAGACCATTGCCGCGACCTGGGTGTCGAACACCGGATGCGGCACCAGATCGCCGAGATGCACGATGATTTCGATGTCCTGCCGCGCCGCATGGAAGACTTTGACGATCGCCTCGTTGGCCATCAGCCTGAAGAACGGTTTCAGGTCGATGTCGGGCGACAGCGGATCGATCAGCGCGGTCACCCCGGGCGCTGCCATCTGGATCAGGCACAGGATCGGCCAGAAGGTCGTTTCGCGAATGAATTCGGTATCGACGGTGACGAATTCCGCCTTTTCGAAGGCGGCAATAGCGGTCTCGAGTTCTTTCTGGGTGGTGATGACGTGCATCAAATCGCTTTTGGCAAGGGATAGGGTCTCTTTCAATTTCAGCCGCGCGCGCTTTCGTCAAGCGCAAGCACCTCTATCCAGGCTTTGCGGGTTCATCGGGATCGGCATTCCGCTTCGCCAGCCGGGCAAAAACCGTCGAAGTGCGCAAAAGCGCCGTAAAACGGCTGCGATGGGTGGCCGGCACGGCGGAGCGCGCCTGCATCCGGTAAAGGATGACGGCCACGAAGATCGCATAGACGGTGGCGCTGAACACGAACAGCGCGCTCGGCCCGAAAAATTGCATCACCGTCGAGGCTGCGAACGGCCCGCCGATGGCGCCGAAGGAATAAAACAGCATCAAGGCAGCGTTGATCAGCACGAACTCGCCCTTGTCGGCGCGGTCGTTGGAATGCGCCGCTGACAACGAATAGAGCGGCATGGCGAAGCAGCCGAAGATGAAGACGAGCAGGAAGTTGAGAAACGGGCTGCCGCCTGCCACGAATGCCAGCGCCAGTGCCGCCACCATCGCACAGCACGTCGTCATCAGCAGCACCGAGCGCCGGTCCCAGCGGTCGGAGAGATAGCCAAGCGGGTATTGGATGATGGCGCCGCCGAAAATGCCGACGCTGACGAAGGTGACGACGTCGGCGACCGACATGCCGATCTGCTCGGCATAGACCGGCGACAGGGTGCGGAAGGCGCTGTTTGTGACGCCGACGGCGATACAGCCGAAGCAGCCGAGCGGCGAGATCCGCCAGACGCGCGCCAAATCGAGCTTGACGTCTTCCGGCGGCGTCGGATTGGAGCGGTCGCCGAGCGAAACCGGCACCAGCGAAACGGTGATCATCATCGACATGATGGCGAAGATGGCAAAGCCGCCGGCGCCGAAGATCGGGATCAGGAACTGGGCGCCCGTCACCGAGCCGATGTCGACCATCCGGTAGATGGCAAGCACCCGCGCCCGGTCGGTGTTGGTGACGCCGGAATTCAGCCAGGCTTCCATGATGGTGAACAGGCCGGCAAAGCAGAACCCGCCGGCAAAGCGCACGGCGCACCACATCACCGGATCGATGACCAGCACCAGAAGCAGCGTTCCCGCCGAGGCGATCGCCGCGAGTGCCGAAAAGGCGCGCACATGGCCGACGGACTTCATGATGCGGGTCACGGCAAGGCAGCCGAGCAGGAAGCCGGCGAAATAGAACGTGCCCATCAGGCCGATCGAGGAAGCGGGAAAACCTTCCTGCGCACCACGCAGCGCAATCAACGTGCTCTGCAGGCCGTTGCCGCCGAGCAGGATGCCGGCGGCGATCAGGAGGGGAATCAGCGGGCGGATGGAGGACATGAAGGAAAGCCTGTCGTTGATCCTTCTTGAACCATCGGCTTCGCCAATGCCAGCGGCAATTCCCGGTGGCGTTGGGGCCAGCCGGGGGCCTTAATGCATGTCGCGCAAAAGTGCAGCGGTTTTGCGATAACGACATGTATAAAAACAAGGACCTAAAGCGCGTCGCATGAGGCCGATCGAACGCGACACGTTTTAGGTGCATTACCGCGGGAGAACTTGCGCTACCGCGTGGCGCCGGACCCTCCGTGTTGGGAACCAAGGCGTATCTTTGTAGTTCAGTGCTGGTGGGCGAATACGCGTCTTGTGAGCCGCCGGTGTGCGGAGACGGTGTCAGCATCGACGTCGTTTCTGCTGCCCGGCCTGAAGCTCCAAAGGGAGGTCCGCCATCATGAAATTTCATTCCGCATTTGCGGCATTTGCCGTGGCCGCAGTTCTGGCGGCCGGGCCGGCGCGGGCTGTCGACCTCGCCATGGTGTCAGGAGATACCGGCAACGGCCAGAGAATCCTTCGCGAGATCCTCGATCAATACGAGAAGAAGACCGGCAACAAGGTTAGCGTCGTTCCGCTGCCCCCCTCGGCGACGGACCAGTTTGGCCAATACCGGCTCTGGCTTGCCGCCGGAAGCAGCGACGTCGACGTCTATCAAACGGACATCATCTGGGCCCCCCAGCTTGCAAGGCAGTTCATCGACCTGACCGAAGCGACCAAGGATGTCGTTGGCGCCCATTTCCCATCGATCATCAAATCGCAGACCGTGGACGGCAAGCTCGTCGCCTTGCCGATATTCACCGACGCTCCGGCGCTCTACTACCGCAAGGATCTCCTCGACAAATACGGCGCCAGGGTCCCGGCCAGCTGGGCTGAACTTGCCGATACCGCCAAGCTTGTCATGGATAAGGAGCGCGCGGCCGGCAACAAGGACATGTGGGGTTTCGCTTTCCAGGGCAACGCCTATGAGGGGCTGACCTGCGATGCACTCGAATGGGTGAAGTCGAACGGCGGCGGCCAGATTATCGAGCCGGACGGCACCATCTCCATCAACAATCCGCAAGCAGCTGCGGCGCTGGAAATGGCGAGGAGCTGGGTGGGAACCATCTCACCGCCCGGCGTTCTGGCCTACCAGGAAGAAGAGTCGCGCGGAGTCTGGCAGACCGGCAACGCCGTCTTCATGCGCAACTGGCCCTACGCCTACGCGCTTGGCAACAGCGAAAGCTCCCCCATCAAAGGCAAGTTCGAGGTGACGACGCTGCCGCCGGGGTCTGGTGAGGGCGCGCACCCGGCAGCAACGCTTGGCGGCTGGAATCTCGCGGTTTCCAAATATTCGAAGAACCCGGATGCAGCGATCGAGCTGGTCAAATGGATCGCCTCGCCTCAGATGCAGAAGTACCGCGCCTTGAAGGGGGCATATCTGCCGACCATCCAGGCACTCTATGACGATGCCGACATCGCCAGCGCCCAGCCGGTGATTCCGCGCTGGAAGGAAGTCGTCCTCAACGCGGTGCCGCGTCCCTCGGCCCAAGCCAAGAGCCGGTACAATGAGGCATCGAGCGAGTTCTGGACCGCCGTCCACAACACCATTTCCGGCGAGGGCACAGCCGCCGACAACCTTGCCGATCTGGAGTTCTCCTTGACCAGGCTCAAGGGCACCGCCTGGTGACCTCGCCGCGCTCAGGCTCGCTGCTGGCGCGTCAGCGTGTGCGCTCGGCATGGCTGCTGCTTGCTCCGATGCTCATCGTGCTCGCCGCCGTTGCCGGTTGGCCGTTGATGCGCACGATCTATTTCGGCTTCACCGACGCCTCGCTCGCCGACCTCGAAGCCCGCCGCTGGGTTGGCTTCGCCAACTATTTCTCCGTCGTGCAAATGCCGAGCGGCCGCGTCGTCTATGACGGGCTGCTCGCCGATCCGGTCTGGTGGCGCGCCGTCTGGAACACGGTGCGCTTCGCGGTGATTTCGGTGACCTGCGAGACGGTGCTCGGCATGATCGTCGCGCTGGTGCTCAACGCCAGGTTTCGCGGCCGCGGTATCGTGCGCGCCGCGATCCTCATCCCTTGGGCGATCCCGACGATCGTCTCGGCGAAAATGTGGCAGTGGATGCTCAACGACCAGTTCGGCATCATCAACGACGTCCTGCTCAAGCTCGGCCTGATCAGCACCAAGATCGCCTGGACGGCCAGCGCCGACACGGCGATGGTCGCCGTCCTTGTTGTCGACATCTGGAAGGCAACCCCCTTCATGGCGCTTCTCATTCTCGCCGGCCTCCAGATGCTTCCACAAGAAATCTACGAGGTCGCCAAGCTCGACGGCGTCGGCGCGTGGAGAATTTTCTGGAAGATCACTTTGCCGCTCATCCGACCGGCGTTGATGGTGGCCATGATCTTTCGCGGTCTCGATGCCCTGCGCATCTTCGATCTGATCTACGTGCTTACGCCAAACAACATACACACCAAGTCGATGTCGGTGTTTGCCCGCGAGAGCCTGTTTGAGTTCGACAAGTTCGCTTCCGGTTCCGCCGCCTCGATGCTTCTCTTCCTTATCCTCGCTCTGCTGACCATGCTCGTTCTTTGGCTCGGCCGGATACGACTGGACAAGGACTATTGACCATGGGGACTACTGACCATGGGGGACTATTGATCATGGGGGACTACTGACCATGTGGATCGTCAAGCGCACGGCTTTCTACCTCCTCGTCGCCGTTATCGTCGTCGTCGCGGTGTTCCCGTTCTACTACGCCATCATCACCAGCCTGAAATCGGGGACGGCGCTCTTCCAGATCGACTATTGGCCGAAGACGATTACCTTCAGCAACTACAGGACCGTGTTCACCGAGGGGACCTTCCTGCGCAACCTCGTGAACTCGCTTTTCATCTCGAGCGCCGTTGTCGTCATTTCGCTGTTCCTCGGCGTCACCGCCGCCTATGCGCTGGCGCGCATCCGCTTCCGCGGCCGCTCGGCTCTGCTCCTCATTATCCTGTCCGTTTCGATGTTCCCGCAATTGGCGGTGCTTGCCGGGCTTTTCGAGCTGATCCGCATCTTCGGCCTCTACAATTCGCCGTTCGCGCTGATCTTGTCCTACATGATCTTCACCTTGCCGTTCACCGTCTGGGTGCTCACCGCCTTCGTTCGCGACCTGCCGATCGAGCTGGAGGAAGCGGCGATCCTCGATGGCGCCACGCCCTGGATCATCATCAGCCGCGTCTTCCTGCCGCTCATGTGGCCGGCGCTGGCGACCACCGGGCTTCTCGCCTTCATCGGTGCTTGGAACGAGTTCCTGTTCGCCCTGACGTTTACCTCCAGCAACGAGCAGCGAACCGTGCCGGTGGCGATCGCGCTGCTCTCCGGCAGCTCGCAGTTCGAGATCCCGTGGGGCAACATCATGGCCGCATCGGTGATCGTCACCGTGCCGCTCGTCGTCCTCGTTCTCATCTTCCAGCGCAAGATCATTTCCGGTCTCACGGCGGGCGGGGTGAAGGGGTGAGTGCATAGTTGAACTGCGGGCACAGAGCAGCGAACTCAGATTGACGCCTCGAGCATAAATTGATGCCGGTGGGAAAGGGGCGGGAAGAACGCGAACTCGACCCGGCTGCCGCTTGCCTTGACAAATGCACCCTCTCATGTGCTTTTCGCGCAAATTTTCAGGCTGGGCCATCATGCCTTGGCCGCAACCCAACATCCGGACTTTAAGAATGACAATGCATCGTTACCGCAGCCATACCTGTGCCCAATTGAGGAAGCTCGACGTCGGCTCGACCGTTCGCTTGTCGGGCTGGGTGCATCGCGTGCGCGACCATGGCGGCCTGCTGTTCATCGATTTGCGCGACCATTACGGCCTGACCCAGATCGTCGCCGATCCGGATTCGCCCGCCTTCAAGATTGCCGAGACCCTGCGCGGCGAATGGGTCGTCCGCGTCGACGGCGAGGTCAAGGCGCGCCTCGCCGACACCGTGAACCCTAATTTGCCAACCGGCGAGATCGAAGTCTTCGCGCGCGAGATCGAGGTACTGTCGGCCGCCAGGGAATTGCCCCTGCCGGTCTTCGGCGAGCCGGATTACCCAGAGGACATCCGCCTCAAATACCGCTTCCTCGACCTGCGCCGCGATACCCTGCACAAGAACATCGTCGCGCGCACCAAAATCATCGCCGAGATGCGCAAGCTGATGGGCGAGGTCGGCTTCACCGAATTCTCGACGCCGATCCTGACCGCCTCGTCGCCGGAAGGGGCGCGCGACTTTCTGGTGCCGTCGCGCATCCACCCCGGCACTTTCTATGCGCTGCCGCAGGCACCGCAGATATATAAGCAGCTGATCATGGTGTCCGGCTTCGACCGCTACTTCCAGATTGCGCCCTGCTTCCGCGACGAGGACCCGCGCGCCGACCGTCTGCCGGGTGAATTCTACCAGCTCGACGTTGAGATGAGCTTCGTCGAGCAGGAGGATGTGTTCACCACCATGGAGCCGGTGATGCGGGGGGTGTTCGAGACCTTTGCCGCCGGCAAGCCGGTGACGGAGAAGTTTCCGCGCATCGCCTATGATGTCGCCATGCGCAAATACGGCACCGACAAGCCGGACCTGCGCAACCCGATCGAGATGCAGGCCGTCTCGGATCATTTTCGCGACTCTGGCTTCAAGGTATTTGCCAACATCCTTGCCAACGATCCGAAGGCCGAGGTCTGGGCCATTCCGGCCAAGACCGGCGGGTCTCGCGCCTTCTGCGACCGCATGAACTCATGGGCGCAAGGCGAGGGTCAGCCCGGCCTCGGCTACATCTTCTGGCGCAAGGAGGGCGAGAAGCTCGAAGGCGCCGGGCCGCTGGCCAAGAACATCGGCGAGGAGCGCACGGAGGCGATCCGACAACAACTCGGCCTCGCCGATGGCGATGCCGCCTTCTTCGTCGCCGGTGATCCGAAGAAGTTCGTCTCCTTCGCAGGAGCGGCGCGCACCCGCGCCGGCGAGGAGCTCAATCTTGTCGACCGCGACCGCTTCGAATTGTGCTGGATCGTCGACTTCCCGTTCTTCGAATGGAACGAGGAGGAGAAGAAGATCGACTTCGCGCACAATCCTTTCTCGATGCCACAAGGCGGCATCGATGTGCTTAACGGCGAGGATCTGCTCGGCATCAAGGCGTTCCAGTACGACATGGTCTGTAACGGTTTCGAGATCGCCTCCGGCGGCATCCGCAACCATCTGCCCGAAACCATGGTCAAGGCGTTCGAAACCGTCGGGCTGGACCGCGCGACGGTCGAAGAGCGCTTCGGCGGCCTTTATCGCGCCTTCCAGTATGGCGCGCCGCCGCATGGCGGCATGGCGGCCGGCATCGACCGCGTCGTCATGCTTCTGGTCGGCGCCAGGAACCTGCGCGAAGTGACTATGTTCCCGATGAACCAGCAGGCCTACGACCTGTTGATGAGCGCGCCGTCGGAAGCCAGCCCGCAGCAGCTTCGCGAATTGTCACTGCGCGTGGTGGCGACGAAGAAAGAGGTTTAGGAAACGCTCCGAACCGGTGCTGTTGATTCATAAAAAAGCCCGGCATCGCTGCCGGGCTTTTTGCTTGAAGCCTGTCTCGGTCAGTCTTCGTTTGCCGTAACCGTCACGCCGAGCGTTTTCGGCAGGTCGAGCGGGTTGGACATGGCGCCCGCCATGATCAGCGCGAACGGCACCGCTGCCGGCGGCTCGGCCGAGACCTCGATGCTTTGCGGATCGTCGAGGAACTTGTTGACCGCGGCCGAAACCTGCGCGGTCAGTTCCGGATTGTTGAGCTGCGCCATGCCGAAGGGCACGATCGCCTTGGCCTGGTTGGCGATGTCCTTGCCGGACATGCCTTGCTGCTTGCCGGCGTAATCGAGCACCTTTTTGGTCAGCGAATCGTCGTCGAAGCGGATCGAGGCGCTGTTGAACGAAAGCTGCTGCAGCAGCCCGAGCATGGCCATGCCTTGCGCCGAATTGTCCGCGCCTTCGGGCTGCGCTGCCATCTTCTTCTGCATGTCCTGCAGTGATTTGATGACGTCCAGCGTGTAGCCGCCGAGATCGAAGGTCATGCCGAGCGTGCCGGCATTGTCGACCGATATTTCGTATTTCGACAAGTCCATCCTGCCGTCGGTAGGCTGCCAGGTGCCTTCCATCTCAAGATTGCCTGTTATGTTCTGGTAGCCGAGCGCGTTGATGACTTCCTTGGACTTCGGATCTTCGACCAGGGTCAGGTCGGCAGCGAATTTTTCCGTAGTGCCGGAAAACGCCATGGCCTTGCCGTCGGCCGGCGGCGTGATTGCGATGGCAAGCCCGTCCATCGAGAAAGCAGTTTTGTCAGCCACTTTGACTGTCATGTTGTCGAGCTCGGCCGATTTGTACATCATCAGCGAGCCCAGCGGACCGGTTGCGCCTTCGGCCGGAACCGTCATGTCATGGATGACGAAGGGGCTGAGATTGAGCGTGACGCCATCTTCGCTGTGTTCGAACGGCGACGTCGATACGGTCGCGATTTGATAGCCGCCACTGGCTTCGGTCACACCTTCGAGCTTGACGTCGCCGATCTTGAGCGCCTCCTTTTCGGCCGCCGGTTTGACCGCTACGCCTTGCAGAACCATGCTGGAGGTGTCGCCGGTTACTCCGGTCCAGGAGAGGTCGACACCCTGCGCGGCGAGGGCAGCCTTCAGCCGGTCGGCGACCGCGGTATCCTGCGCGAACGCCGCATTCAGCGGCAGCGTCAGCAAAAAGGTCGAAAAAGCCAGTCTCTTAATAAGTGTCGAGTGTCTGATCGTCATCGAGAGCTCCCCTGAGAGTGTCCTGAAATTCTTTTCAAATCGTCGCGTCGTCACCATTCGGTGACGAACTGGACCGGAAAAAGGCGGGCCTCGGCACAATGGTCGAAAATCGCGGCCAAAGGCAAACCCGATCCATTAGCCTTGCGATAGAAGCAGGATGTAACGGATTGATGTTGGCCGGCGTCGCGACGCTTCCAATCCTGTTGCATAATGGATGTCGCGCAACGGTTTTGCGGTAACGACATGCATCAAAACAAGGGCCTAAAGCGTCGCATGGGCCGGTCGAACGCGATGCGCTTTAGGAGCACGCATACCGGTGTGCCTCTTGCCGCGAATCACCCGCTCGGCTAGTGCCAGCCCATGGGAAAAAGGCTTTTGCCGCCCGAGAGTGGCGGCGGCGACAATATCGAGCCGGTCGATCTGAAGAAGGCGCTGGAAGAGCGCTATCTCGCCTACGCGCTGTCGACCATCATGCACCGGGCGCTGCCGGACGTGCGCGACGGATTGAAGCCGGTGCATCGTCGCATCATGCATGCCATGCGCCTGTTGCGGCTCAACCCCGACCAGGGTTTTGCCAAATGCGCCCGCATCGTCGGCGAGGTGATGGGCAAATTCCATCCGCATGGCGACCAGTCGATCTACGACGCGTTGGTGCGGTTGGCGCAGGATTTTTCGATGCGCTACCCGCTGGTCGACGGGCAGGGCAATTTCGGCAATATCGACGGCGATAACGCCGCCGCCATGCGCTACACCGAAGCGCGCATGACCGAAGTGTCGACGCTGCTGCTGGAAGGCATCACCGAGGACGCGGTCGATTTCCGCCCGACCTACAACGAGGAAGACGAGGAGCCGGCCGTGCTGCCCGGCGCCTTCCCGAATCTGCTCGCCAACGGCTCGTCCGGCATCGCCGTCGGCATGGCGACCTCGATCCCGCCGCACAATGCGGCCGAGCTCTGCGACGCCGCGCTTCACCTGATCGATCATCCGGATGCGCCCGTCACCAAGCTGATGGATTTCGTGCAAGGTCCGGATTTCCCGACCGGCGGCATCATCGTCGACAGCCGAGCCTCGATCCTCGAAGCCTACGAAACGGGTCGCGGCGGCTTTCGCGTCAGGGCGAAGTGGAGCCAGGAGGACCAGGGCAGGGGCACCTGGAACATAGTCGTCACCGAAATCCCTTACGGCGTCCAGAAGGCCAGGCTGATCGAAAAGATCGCCGAGCTCTTGATGGCGCGCAAGCTTCCGTTGCTCGAGGATATCCGCGACGAGAGCGCCGAGGACATCCGCGTCGTGCTGGTGCCGAAGAGCCGCTCGGTCGATCCCGGCATCATGATGGAATCGCTGTTCAAGCTGACCGAGCTCGAAAGCCGCTTTCCGCTCAACATGAACGTGTTGTCGCGCGGCAAGGTGCCGAACGTGCTGTCGCTGAAAGGTGTGCTCAAGGAATGGCTGGAGCACCGCCGCGACGTCCTGATCCGCCGCTCCAAGCACCGCCTCGGCGAGATCGAGAGGCGGCTGGAGATCCTCGCCGGCTATTTGATCGCCTACCTCAACATCGACGAGGTGATCAGGATCATCCGCGAGGAGGACGAGCCCAAGCAGGTGATGATGGTGCGCTGGTCGCTGACCGACACCCAGGCTGAAGCCATCCTCAACATGCGGCTGAGAGCGCTGCGCAAGCTCGAGGAATTCGAAATCCGCGAGGAATTCAATGGCCTGACCGGCGAGAAGAAGCAGATCGAGGCACTGCTTGCGTCCGACGCCAAGCAGTGGGCGACGATCAAGTGGGAAGTCGCCAATGTTCGCCAGAAATACGGGCCCGACACCGAGATCGGCAAGCGCCGCACCGAGTTCGCCGACGCACCCGAGCATGACCTGACCGATATCGCCCACGCCATGATCGAGCGCGAGCCGGTCACCGTGGTCGTTTCGGAAAAGGGCTGGCTGAGGGCCATGAAAGGTCATCTGACCGACCATTCGGCCCTGACCTTCAAGGAAGGCGACAGCCTCAAGCTCGCCTTCCACGCCCAGACGACCGACAAGGTGCTGGTCTTCACCACCGGCGGCAAGTTCTACACGATCGGCGCCGACCGGCTGCCGGGTGGGCGTGGCCACGGCGAGCCGATCCGCATCATCGTCGACATGGACAACGACCAGGATATCGTCACCGCTTTCGTCCATGATCCCAAGCGCAAGCTGCTGCTGGTGTCGCATGACGGCAACGGTTTCATCGTGCCGGAAGAAGAAGTCGTCGCCAACACCCGCAAGGGCAAGCAGGTGATGAACGTCAAGGCGCCCGACGAAGCCCAGCGCTGTGTGAGCGTCGCCGGCGACCATCTCGCCATTGTCGGCGAGAACCGCAAGATGCTGGTGTTCCCGCTGGCCGAGATCCCCGAGATGGGACGCGGCAAGGGCGTGCGCCTGCAGAAATACAAGGATGGCGGTGTCCTCGACCTCAAGACCTTCACGCTGGCAAGCGGCCTGTCCTGGCAGGATTCGGCAGACCGCACCTTCACCAAATCGCGTGACGAGCTTGCCGAATGGATCGGCGCCCGCGCCTCGGCCGGCCGCATGGTGCCGAAGGGTTTCCCGAGGACTGGCAAGTTCGGGTGAAGCGGTAATCTCCCCCCTCGAGGGGGAGATGGCCGGCAGGCCAGAGGGGATCCCCGCGCATGAAGCGCCAGCCTGCTTTGTTCGTGGTAAGGTCGCGTCAGGACGTCCCGACCCCCTCTGTCGCCTTCGGCGACATCTCCCCCTCAAGGGGGGAGATTAGCAGCGCCACCCGAACATTTGGAATGTCGTCACGATTGCTGCACTATATCAGTGCATAAGCGATGCGATGGGCTAGGGAGAATTGGGCGCTTGAAGGAAATCAGGATCCAGAAGCCGGAGCGGCAACAGCGTCTGTTTGGCCTGTCGACGCCGCTCAGGGCCGCTGTCATTCCACCGCTGTCGGCGGCGCGCTGGCTCCTGGTGCTGATCGTCGCCGCCGGCGTATATTTTTTCCACGGCTTCCTGTTCCCGGTCCTTGCCGCCCTGGTTATCGCTTTCGCCAGTTGGCCGCTCTATCGGCGGCTGCTCGCAGGCGTCGGCGGCAACCGCACGATTGCCGCTACGCTTGCGATCCTGTTCATCCTGACCTTCCTGGTGGTGCCGATCGCGCTTGCCGGCACCTACGCCATCAACGAGGTGCGCGAATGGGTCGGCTGGGCTATCGAGACCAACCGCTACGGCGCGCCGACGCCGCACTGGATCGCCACGCTGCCTGTAGTAGGCGAATGGCTCAATGAACAGTGGACGGTCAACGTTGGCCATCCAGGCGGTATCGGCGAACTGATCCAGCTGATCAGCGGCGCCAATATCGGCAGCATCTATCGCGGCGCGCTTGCCGCCGGCGGCAGCGCCTTCGGACTTTTGCTGACGCTGCTGTTCATGATGATCGCATTGTTCTTTGCCTATCGCGACGGCGAGCATTTCGCCGGGCAGGTCGATCGCCTCGGCGAACGCATCCTGCCGGCCCGATGGGAACGGATCTCACGCGTGGTGCCGGCGACGATCTCGTCGACGGTTACCGGTATGACCGTTATCGCCATCGGCGAAGGACTGGTGCTGGGCATCGCTTACTGGTTGGCCGGCGTACCGTCGCCGGTGACGCTCGGCGCGCTGACCGGCATCATGGCGCTTATCCCCGGCGGCGCGCCGCTGTCGTTCACGCTGGTCTCGATCTATCTCGCCGCCAGCGGCTCGCCGATGGCGGGGCTGGCGCTGTTCGTCTGGGGCGCGGTCGAACTCTTCATCGTCGACAAGACATTGCGCCCGAAGCTGGTCGGCGGGCCGATAAAGCTGCCCTTCCTGCCAACCTTTTTCGGCCTGATCGGCGGCGTCAAGACAATGGGTTTTCTCGGCCTGTTCATCGGCCCGGTGCTGATGGCCCTGCTGGTCGCAATCTGGCGCGAATGGCTGCGCGAGGTGGAACTGACCGATGAACTCGCTGCCGCCGAACCGGCGGAGCAGGAAGATGCACCGCCGCAGATTGAAATTGTTGCCGAACGCGCCGCCGCGAAAAAGAATCAGGCCGGGTGACTGACGGCGAACGTGGCGCGGCGCTTGCGCCCGTCGTGCAACTGCCAGAGCGAATGGCCGATCAAGGTCATGATGAGGATCGCGCCGCCGATCAGGCTGTTGCGCGTCGGTGTTTCGGCGAAGATCATCCACACCCAGACCGGCGCCAGCACGGTTTCAAGCAGGTAGAACATCGCCACCTCCGGCCCGGAGATGTATTTCGGGCCGTTGGCGAGGCAGAAGAACGAGATCGGCATGATGACGGCACCGTTGAAGACGATCCACCATGGCGCGTTGACGTGAAAACCCACCTTGGAAACCATCAGGGTGGCGACGGCCAGCGGCAGGACCACTCCGATCAGCGCCGTGAAACCCATATCCTTGCCGCTGGCGCGCGAGATGGTGATGGCCGCGGCGATCATGAAAGCCGAGCATAGCGCCATCAGGTCGCCGAAGAGATGTCCGGTTCCAACGGAATCGCCGACAATGATCGTCACGCCGACGATCATAAGTGCCAGCGCTGCAAGCGTCAGGGGCCGTGGCCTCTCCTTCAGGAACAGCCATGACAAAAGGGCCGCGAACATGGTTGTGAACGCCAGGATGAAAACGAGGTTGGCTGTCGAGGTATTGTAGACACCGGTGATGAAGGCGATCGAGCCGAGCCCGTAGAGGCCGGCAACGATGAGCCCTGACCAGCCCGGTACAAGCTGCGGTGCCTTTGCGCTCAGCGATCGCCAGGCGGCCCAGATGATAAGCGTGGCGACGAAGGTCGTGCCGGTGCGCAACAGCAGGATCGTCCACGCCTCGCCGTCGGCGAGCCGGATCAGCGGAATGTCGACGGTCAGCGTCAGCCCGCCGATGGCGGTGATCAGAAGGCCTCTCTGGTGGTCGTTGTGGGAAGACATGCGGCAATTCTCGCGTAGGCTTGGAGGCGCAAAATTGACCCGCCCGGTTTCCCAGCCGATCGGCCGGAAGCCCAGCGGCATCCTCCTCGAAACAATTTAAGAGTGAATACCGAAAGCGAAGATCAGCGCGAAACCGCTTCGTGATTGTAGCGTTCCCAGCCTTTCGGGCCGAGATGCTCCTGCGGCTGGAAGCGCATCTTATAATTCATCTTGCGCGAGCCGTTGACCCAGTAACCCAGGTAGACATGGGGCAGACCCATCGCCCTGGCGCGGGCGATGTGATCGAGGATCATGAAGGTGCCGAGCGAACGGTCCTCGAAGTCCGGGTTGAAGTAGGAATAGACCATCGACAGGCCATCGGCCATCTTGTCGGTAAGCGCCACGGCGATCAGTTCGCCCTGGCCCTTGCCGGTAATGAAGCTGTCAGGTCCGCGGCGACGGTATTCGATGACCTTGGTGTCGACATGGGTATCCTCGACCATCATGGCGTAGTCGAGCACGGTCATGTCAGACATGCCGCCACGGCGGTGGCGGACGTCGAGATAGCTGCGGAACAGCGAATACTGTTCGGTGGAGGGTTCGGCGTCGTGCATGGCGCCGACCAGATCCGAATTATGCTGTATGACCCGTTTCATGTTGCGGCTGGCGGTGAATTCCTGCGCCAGGATGCGCACGGACACACAGGCGCGGCAGGTCTCGCAGGCCGGCCTGTAGGCGATGTTCTGCGAGCGCCTGAAACCGCCCTGCGTCAACAGATCGTTCATCTCGGGGGCCTTGTCGCCGACCAAGTGTGTGAACACCTTGCGCTCGAACTGGCCCTCGAGATAGGGACATGGCGAGGGCGCGGTCAGAAAGAACTGCGGCGACTGGGTCGGGTGCTGCGTCATCGAGCCTTGGAAATACTCCTGCGAATCGCTCTACCTTTGGCGCGGACGCCGAAAAATTCAACAGGATTGTGAAAGCCTGGTTGATTGGACGTCTTCACATTTGTGCGCAAAGGCTGCGGCCGCGCTTCAAAAGTCTGCTCAGCGGCCACTGCGGCTGACAACGGTGCCGAGCAGCAGGTCGTGCAGCGTGCGCTTGCGGTCGGAAAACAGGCTCACCAGCAGGACCAGCGGCGAAAGGATGACATTACCGGCCCAAAACAGCACCGAATGCACGACGGCGGTCAGCCCGTCGATGCGGCTGCCGTCGAGTCGGTCGAGCCGGATGCCCATCATCTTCATGCCGGTGGTGGCCTGGTCTTTACTGCCGAGCGTGTTCCAGATGTAGAGGATGGCGACGGTCGGCACGAGAATGGAAAACAGCATCCAGCCGAGGCCGAGCGTCAACAGCCCGAACAGGAACACCAGGATCGCGAATGGAATGGTGAGCAGCGCGACGATGAAATAGTCGATGACGAAAGCGAGAATGCGCCGCGTGCGCACGCCCTCATAAGAGCGGACATCTTCGAGCCTGCTGGTGATGATTTCGCCGTCGAGAACGCGAGCGTTCATGCCATTTCCTCGTAATCGAACCCGGGTTAATGCACGGGCCGCGTATTGATGAAATGGTGAAGGTTCGCGGCGGAATCAAGATCGAGCCTTTCGCCGCCGTGTAGATGGCGACAGAGCGCCTGGGGCCGTCTGACTTGTTGAATTCACGGCGCGGATAGCGTTAGTTTGCTGCGGCGCACAAAGCGCGCCGAGCCGAGGGGACGGGGCGACATGGACTACGACATGCTGGTCATCGGCAGCGGCCCATCCGGGCGCCGCGCCGCGGTGCAGTCGGCCAAGCTCGGCAAGTCGGTGCTGGTGGTCGACAGGGGCCGGCGTCTCGGCGGCGTTTCGGTGCATACCGGCACTATACCGTCGAAGACGTTGCGCGAGACGGTGCTCAACCTCTCCGGCTGGCGCGAGCGCGGCTTTTATGGACGCGGCTACCGCGTCAAGCAGGACATTTCGGTCGGCGATCTGGTCGAGCGCCTGCACAAGACGCTCGACCATGAGGTCGAGGTGCTGCAGCACCAGTTCATGCGCAACACGGTCAAGAGTGCGCGCGCCGCGGTAAAATTCCTGGGCCCCAACAAGGTCAGCCTGACCACCGACACCGGCGACTACAGCGAGGTTGGCTTCGCCCATGCGCTGATCGCGGTCGGCACCCGGCCGCACCGGCCGCGCGACGTGCCGTTCGACAAGACACGGATCTTCGACAGCGACGAGATGCTGGAGCTCGATCGGCTACCGCGCACGCTGACGGTGATCGGCGCCGGCGTCATCGGCGTCGAATATGCGACAATCTTTTCGGCACTCGACGTTCCGGTGACACTGGTCGAGCCGCGCAACACGATGTTGGATTTCGTCGACCGCGAGATCGTCGACGACTTCATCCATCAGATGCGCGACCGCGGCATGACCATCCGATTGGGCAGTGCCGTCAAGGAGATCGCCTCGAAACCCGACTATGCTGAGGTGACGCTGGCCGACGGCCGCACCATACGTTCCGAGATCGTGCTTTATGCCGCGGGACGCACCGGCAATGTCGGCAATTTAGGGCTCGACGCCGTCGGCATCGAGGCTGATTCGCGAGGCCGCATCAAGGTCGATCCGCAGACCTTCCAGACGAGCGCGCCCAACATCTATGCCGCCGGCGATGTCATCGGCTTTCCGAGCCTGGCATCGACCTCGATGGAGCAGGGCAGGGTGGCCGCCTGCCATGCCTTCGGCGTGCCCTTGCCGCCCCCGCCCGAAACCTTTCCCTACGGCATCTACGCCGTGCCGGAAATCTCCACCGTCGGGCAATCCGAGGAGCAGGTGCGCGAGAGTGGTGCCGCCTACGAGGTCGGCGTGGCGCGGTTCCGCGAGACATCGCGCGGCCACATAATGGGCGTCAACACCGGTTTCCTGAAGCTTCTGTTCTCGATCGAAACACGCCGTCTGCTCGGCGCCCATATTGTCGGCGAGGGCGCGACCGAACTCATCCACATCGGCCAGGCGGTCATCAATCTCGGCGGCACCGTCGACTTCTTCGTCAACAACACCTTCAACTATCCGACGCTGGCCGAAGCCTACAAGATCGCCGGGCTGGACGCCTGGAACCGCATGGGGCGAGGGTAGCTTCGGGGCTCATCGATCCGACGCTGCAACGGCGACCGCAGGATCCGCCAGCCATTGCCTGACGATGTCGGCGTCCGGATCGCCAATTTCATGGCCGGAGGCAATGGTGTGGGTTTCGACCTTGGCGCCATGCGAGCTCAGCAGAGCGGCCAACACCGGCGCGAATGGCGCGTAGGTCAGGTCGGCGGCGCCGGCGACGATCAGAGCCCGCGCCTTCGACAGGTCGGCCGGCGGCACCTCGTCGAGCACCGGCATCGGACGCAGCAATGCAGCGCGCTCGATCACGCCCGGATGCAGCAGCATGACGCTTGAAACCAAATTGGCGCCGTTCGAATAGCCGAGAAAGGTCGCGCGGCGGAGATCGAGGCTGTGGCGCTTCGCGACGCCGGCGACGAAGCCTGCAAACGCATCTGCCTCCGCGCGGACACTTGCCTGCTCGAATCGCGTGGGGTTGATTCGCGTGAACCAGCGGAAACCGTCCTCCTGAGGGATGCGGCCACGGACCGTAACCAGCGCCGCATGCGGCGCGATTTGCCGACCAAGCGGCAGCAAGGTCGTCTCGTCGACACCCGATCCATGCAACAGGAACAGCCAGTCACCGGGTAAATTGGCGGATCGATGGAGCCGGTAGAAAAAGCCTGAATTCTCCTGCAAAATACCGTCTTCGAGGCTTTGCTCGGCCATAGGCACATCCTTTTGATTCCGCGTTACTTTCGTTAATTTGCCGGCTTCAAAACGGAATATTTTCAAGCTCCGCGAAAGTTGATGAACCGGGCGCATTTCAGTCCGTTTCTTTGCCGATATAATCCCCGCGGGGGGATCGAAGCAGTGTGCGCCGGGTGGTCGCCCGAGGGATCGCATGCCGGGCATGAACAACCAGCTTTAAGGCCTTTTATCGATGACCATGCCAGTTTCGCCGGAACGCGATACGCGTATTGATGTGTTCCGGGCTCTCGCCCTCCTGACCATATTCGTCGATCACGTGCCGGGCACCGTGTTCGAAACCCTGACCTACAAGAATTTCGGGTTTTCCGATGCGGCCGAGGCCTTCGTGCTGATCTCCGGCATGTCCGTCGCTCTCGCCTACGGCACTAAGTTCCAGCCGGGAAACCGGCTGATTGCAACGCTGAAAATGTGGCGCCGCGCCGGCGTGCTCTACGTCACCCACATCGTCACGACGATGGTGGTCATGGCCATCTTCTGCGCGGCGGCGGTGTTTGCGAAACGGCCGGACCTTCTGACGCTGATCAACATCGAGCCGCTCGTCAGGAACCCGCCACAAGTCCTGGTCGGCATCGTCACGCTCGGCCATCAGCTCGGTTACAACAACATACTGCCGGTCTATGCGGCGCTGCTGTTGATGGCGCCGGTCTTCCTGCTGTTCATCAGCTACCGGCCACTGGCGGCGCTTGCTGTGTCCGCAGCCCTTTGGCTGATTGCCGGAATCTACCAGATCGCGCCGCCGAACTACCCGGAGCCCGGCTTCTGGTTCCTCAATCCGCTGTCATGGCAATTGCTGTTCAATATCGGCATGGCCAGCGTGTTGCATGTGCGGCGCGGCGGCACCATCCCGGTCAATCGCTGGCTGGTCGGCGCGGCCGCCGCCTATGTGCTGACGGCGCTCGTCTGGGTGCACAGCCCGCTGTGGGGGCATGTGTCGTGGCTCGACCTGCCGGTGGTGCTGACCGGTTTCGACAAGACGTTCCTGTCGTTGCCGCGACTGCTGCACATCCTGGCGATGAGCTACCTGGTTGTCGCCTTGCCTTTCGTCTCGAACCTGTTCCGCACCGGCCGCGACAATCCGCTCGCCATATTGGGCAAACGCTCGCTGCCGGTTTTCATTGCCGGCACGGTGATTGCCATGGCGGCGCAGGTGATGAAGCTGGTCAACCCGGGCGGCTTTGCCTATGACAGTCTGCTGCTCGCCGCCGGCATCGCCATGCAGTTCGCGCTCGCCTTCTATCTGGAATGGCTGTCCGCTATCGGCTGGTCCGGCAAGGGCAAGCCGGTCCGCAATGAGGCGCCGCCTGTCCGTCCATCCTTTGGCATCGGTCCCATGGCGGCCAACAGGTAAGATTTGGAGCCGATCTGCCCCAGTCAGCCTGTACTTGGCGGCGGTCCGGAAGATGCCCTGACGACAAGTTCGACGTCGAGCGTTTCTCGCCGCACGGTGCCGTCGAAGTCGAGGATTCTTCGCGCTGCCCGGCGGCCGATCTCGGCGATCGGCTGGGCGATGGTGGTGAGCGGAGGCTCGCAAGTTGCGGCTTCAGGCACGCCGTCGAAGCCGACGACGGAAATATCGCGGGGAACCGCGATGCCCCGTGCGTTGAGCCATTCCAATGCCACCATCGCGATCCGGTCCGACATCGCCAGGATGGCGGTCGGCGGTTCCGCCGAGGCGAAGATGGTTTCGAGACCGGCCCTTGTGCTCGCCTTATCGTTTTCCGTCTCGTAGACCGGCACCTTGGCGGTGTCGACACCAAACCGGGAAAGCTCTTCGAAATAGCCGAGGAGGCGGTCACGGGTTCCGGTATAGACTGCGGTCCGGACCTGCTCGGGCGAGACAAGACCGGTGCTGTCGTCGGCGAAGGCCAGCGACAGCACGGCGAAGCGGCGATGTCCAAGTTCCGCCAGATGGCGCGCCGCGAGCCGGCCGCCGGCAACATTGTCGATACTGATCGCCGAGACCGTCTCGTCCTGCGAGCCGAGCTCGAGCGCGACGAAGGGGAGCTTTCGTTCGCGCGTCAGCTCAACGAGACGCGGACCGCCCTCGATGCAGAAAAGGATGAAGCCGTCCACGAGGGCGCTCTGGATATTCCAGGCAAGTTTTTCCTCGTTGCCAGCCGACACGAGGGCTATCCCCGCGCCGGTGGCGTCGCAGGCTTCCGAGATGCCGGCCATCATCACGCGGGCAAACGGGTCGTCGAAGAAATAGGACAGCGGCTCGGTTGTGGCGACGCCGATTGCATTGACCTTGCCGGCGCGCAGCAGCCGGCCCTTGGGATCCGGGCCGGCGTAGCCCAGCGCCTCGGCCGCCGCCTTGACCCGCTCGCGGACTTCCTCGCGCACGATTTCGGGACGGCTGAAGGCATTGGAGGCAGTGCCGTGCGATACGCCCGCGGCTTTGGCGATGTCCGCCAGCCGGATGGGCCTCCTGCTGCCCTCGGTGGGTGATGTCATTTGTTCGTCTCCAGGACTCCTGTCCGACAGTAGTGCCGATTACTAACATCTTCCTTGGATCGATTCAAATTTTGCTTGACATTTGTGCTGTGACGCATATTCTTGAATCGATCCAAGAGCGGTTTTGCCCGCAGACTGGATCGATACAAGAGGAGAGTGCCATGCACCCCGTCGATTATCTGTTCGAGGACATTTACCGGAACGACTGGAGCATCCGCTCGAGCGCGGAGGCCCGCAAGGGGCGCGACAGGACCGGTCCGTGGATTCGCGACCTGCGTTTCCTCGTAGGACGCAAGCGGAGCTGATCGGCGGCCTATTTTTTGTGCCCGCTGATTGGATCGATTCAAAAAGGAGATTAAGCCATGCACCCGATCAAGCATCTGTTCGAAGACATCTATCGCAATTATTGGGGCATATCGCCGGCCACCGAACGGCCGGAGCGGCGGCGTGTGGTCAAAACGGCCAAACGCGGCGGCCAAGTCCGCCCCGAACGCCGCCAAGACTGACAGAACCGGCGAACCTGGCTGCCGCGTCAAGGGCGCGGCCGCACCAGCGCCGAGGCGGCCATCATCAGCCAGCCGCCGATGAGCAACGTGCCGCCGATCGGCGCCGACATCGGGAACAGCCGCGAGCCAAGGAAGTCGCGGGCCAAAAGATCTCCCGAGAACAGCAGAAGCCCGACGAGAAGGATGAGGCTTCCGGTTCGCAGGATGCTATTGCCACCGAGCAGCCCGACGGCAAGGAAGACCGGCGCATGCAAGAGCAGGAAGGATGCGGCCGTACCGACGAAAGCGCCGCCGAGATGCGCCGCCGCCGCCGAAAGCGCCACGCCAGCCGCGCCGCATAGGCCGCCGGCAAAAACCAGAATGCGGCCGCCTGCCGCGTGTTCATCCGTGCTCATGTCCGCGCCTCCGTGATTCCTGGCGACCGCCTGAGATAGTGCTGCGAACCGTGTCAGGATTTGCCGGCTTCCGCCAGCATGTCGCGCTCGCGGCGCGACTGGACCAGCCAGTTATAGGCCGCTCCGCCCGCCATCAGAATGGATGTGCCGAGAAACACCGAGCGCATACCGAAATGGCCGCCGGCAAAGCCGCCGAGCAACGGTCCGGCGACCTGCCCGACATATTGCGCCGAGATCGACAAGCCCAGCACATTGCCGCCGACCCCGTCGGGCACATTGTGGCGGATGACGCTGGTGATGCAGGGCAAAAGACCGCCAAGCGCCAGGCCCATCAGGAAACGCAGGACGACGAGTTGCCAGCCCTGGGTAACGAAGGCCTGCGGGATCAGCAGCAGCGCCGAGACGGCGAGTGCGGCAACGATGACGTTCCAGTGGCCGATACGGTCGGCGAGCTTGCCGAGCCGCGACGCCGACAGGATGGCGCCGAGCGCTGCCGCGGACATGACGATGCCGGAGACCAGCGTGACCTGGCTCTGGTCTTCGATGAGCTGCTGGACATAGACGGTGATGATCGGCTCGATCGACATGGTGGCGAAACTCAACAGCATGCCGGTCGCGAGCATGGCGACGACGGGGCGCTTGTCGGGAATCTGCGACCAGCTGTCTTTCACTTTTTCTTCTGACGCGGCCTTGGCGGCAACCGGGCGAGGCGCCTCCTTGATCAGCAAGGTGGTTGCCAGAAAAGCCAGGAAAATGACGCCGCCGGCGAGCAGGAATGTGGCGCGGATGCCAATCAGCGGCGGCAGCGCGCCGCCAAGCAGCGGACCGACCAGGGCACCGGCGGTGATACCGGCCGACAGCACGCCCAGCGCCCAGCCGGAGCGATCCTTCGGCGTCTGCATGGCAACCAGGATGGTCGAGCCCGAAGAATAGCCGCCGGCAAAGCCGATCAGCAGGCGCAAGAGCACCAATTGCCAGACAGTCTGCACCATGCCGGTCAGCGACATGCACAGCGCCATGCCGAAACTGGCGCGCACCAGCATCAGTTTGCGGCCGTAGCGGTCGCCTAGCCGCCCCCACAGGGGCGCGACCAGCGCGGCGGCAAGGAAGGTGGCGCCGTAGGCGACGCCCGACCACTGCACGATCGCCGCATGGCCCTCTCCGCCCAGCTGCTCGACGTAAAGCGGCAGGAAGGGCAACAGCAGCGTCATCGCTACAAGCGTGGTGAACGAGCCGGCAAAACACACGGCGAGATTGCGGCGCCAGTGGACGTTGTGCGTGGCGCGGTTGGCGTCTTGCGGCATGTCTGTCCTGTCCGGCCAGCTTGCATGAAACTTGCTGTGGATACCAATTTGGGATACCAAGCTGGTATCTGTCATGAACGCAAGCCCCGTCGCTGTCAATGCGGGCCTCTCAAACATGATCGACAAAGGCCGGCGTGATCGGCCAACGCCGGCCAGTGACCCGATTGCCGGAACGAATGACCTGAACGGAACGCCAATGTCGCAGATGCAGAACGTCGAAAAGCAGCTTCGCGAGATGATCCTCGGGCTCGAGATTGGTCCCGGCGAGCGGCTGACGGAGCGCTGGGTCGAAAGCCGCTTCGGCGCCTCGCGCACGCCGGTCAGGGCTGCGTTGCTGCGGCTCGAGACCGAAGGCCTGATCTGCCGCGACGGCCGCGGCTGGACGGTCTCGCCAATCAATCTTGCCGAGCTGGAGCAGATCGCCGTCTATCGCGAGGCGGTCGAGGTCGCGGCAGTCAGGCTGACTTGCACCTTGCAGGACAGAAGTGCCGTCGAAATCATCGAGGCGATGCTCGATTCCTGCGACGACAAGACGCCGCGCGAGGAATGGCATCGCGTCGGCAGGGATTTTCATATCGAGCTGGCACGCCTGTCAGGCAACGAGTTCCTGTTCAGAGCGGTTCGCGATGCGATGACGCGCCTGTCGCGCGCCCGCTGGCTCGAGGTTCGCGACGAGGCAGCGCTCGGCCGTGCCTGGGCCGAACACCATGCCATTCTGTCGGCGGTGCGGGCCGGCGATGCCGATACCGCCGCCCGCCTGCTTTCGGCCCATATCACCGGCAGCCGCGACCGGCTGGTGACCTCGCTGCGCAACGACCGGCGCGGCCTGCGCGCCCGGGGATTTGCCGTCGTCGCTTGAGTGAGGATCGGCTGCCATTGATCACGAAAAGAGCAGATGAGCGAAGAATGCTACTTTCGGTCTCGCTTCGCAAATGCCGATGGCGTAAGAGCGGCGATGGAAAACAACCGATTTGACACACCCGTGACCGTCAAGGGCGCGGCGGGAAGCAATCAGCTCTTGCGTACGGCCCGCGAGGCTTCCGACTACCTCCTCAACAATTGGCCCGGCAAGCGCAGCCCCAAGCACCGCGAAGCGTTGCAAGCCTGTCATGATGCGCTGGCCGGCGACAAGCCGGCCATGAACGCAAGACGGGCCTTCATTGCCGCCGCTCGTGAAGTGAACGTCTTCGTCAGCGACAAGGCGCCTGCCTGAGGCATAGCGGGATTTGACCGAGGCCCGGCCCGCCTGGCAGCCCGGATATCATCACTCTGCCGTTTCGGTTTTGGTTTGGGACTCGCTCTCGCCCTCGGGCTTCGATCGCTCCTTGGCTGCGACCTTGGCAGCCTGCTTTTCCGCCTTCTTGGCAGCCTTCTGCCGGTCGCGTTCCTTGCGTTCCTGACCGTAGTTCGGTGCTCGTGCCATATCGTTTCCTTTCGTTGTGCTTGGCCTTTGCCTAGGAGCATTGGACCGCAAACACAACACCGCAAGGCACGATCGGGCTCCATATCTCGGCGCAGTCCGGAGAGCCCGGCTTTTCAGGCGCCGTCGCGGTCGAGAACGAGATCGGCCGGCCCGAACCGGTCCTTTGCCGTGAATTGCTGGTGCCAGTAGGGATAGAGCACGGGCGGCCTGCTGACCACATCGAGCCGTGTGCGCTCCTCATCGGCAAGCACAAGGCTTGCAGCGGCGATATTGTCTTTGAAATGGGCTTCGGTTCGTCCGCCGATCACCAGCGAACTGACAGCGGGCCGGCCGAGCAGCCAGGCGAGCGCCACCTGCGCCGCCGACACGCCGTGATTATTGCCGATATCGATCAGCGTGTCGACGATCCGCCACAGCCGGTCCTCGTCGCGGATCGGCGGTTCCGACCAGCCGCTGAGCTGGCGGGCGGTCGGCTGGTCACGGTGGTATTTGCCGGACAGCAACCCGCCGGCAAGCGGGCTCCAGACCAGCACGCCGAGCCCCTGGTCGACCGAGATCGGTAACAATTCATACTCGGCCTCGCGCGCTTCCAACGTGTAATGGATCTGCTGGGTGACGAAGCGTGGCTGGTGATGACGGTCGCTGATCCCCAGCCCCTTCATCACTTGCCAGCCGGAATAATTGGAGCAGCCGACATAACGGACCTTGCCCTGCGCGACCAGCGTGTCGAGCGCGGCGATGGTTTCCTCAAGCGGTGTCAGGCCATCCCACTCGTGCAGGAAATAGATGTCGATGACATCCGTCCTGAGCCGCTTCAGGCTCCTCTCGCATTCGCGGATCAGATGGTAGCGCGACAGGCCTTCATCATTGGGGCCTTTGCCGATCCGCATGCGCGCCTTGGAGGCGATCAGCACGTCGCCCTTGCGCTTGCCGCCAAGCGCCTCGCCGATGATCTCTTCCGACACGCCGTTCGAATAGACATTGGCGGTGTCGATGACATTGACGCCGGCATCGATGCAAAGGTCGATCATCCGGCGCGCCTCGTCGAGGTCGGTCTTGCCGACCGCCGAAAACGCGCCGCCGCCGCCGAACGTCATGGTGCCCATGGTCAGCGTCGAAACCTTCAGCCCGGAACGGCCGAGAGTGCGGTATTCCATGTCGTGTCCTCACAATTTATCGGGAAAGGGCGTTGCAGACGACAGCCCTCAATGAACCGGCTATTTGTAGGATAATTCGTTCCGCTTGTCGCCCGTTCCGCAGGGCAAGCTCGATCACATCTTGCGGATTGAAACGCACAGCCAGCGCAGTAGTGGCTGCAATAAAACCGTCATTGCCGGCCTATACTAACATCGGTCCAGCGCTTCGATTTCCGGCCGCCGGGCCGGGCGGCAGAGCGCCTGACAGCGGCCGGCAAGGCCTGTAAGCGGAGCAGCGTAAATGACCGAGATAAAACAGAATTCCCCGGCCAGGGACTGGCTGGAAGCGGAACTCGCCGACACGCTGGATGAAGACTATGAGCTGGAAATCTCGGAGCCGGCGCTGTCGATGGAGATCGCCAAGATCTACAAGAATGCACATCCGCCATCGATCGACCGCCTGCAGTATTTTCGCGATCTCATCACGCTGCAATCCGAGTTGATCAAGCTGCAGTCCTGGGTCGCCTATCACAAGAAGAAGCTCGTCGTGGTTTTCGAGGGCCGCGACTCGGCGGGCAAGGGTGGTGTTATCAAGCGCATCACCCAGAGGCTTAATCCGCGCATCTGCCGCGTCGCAGCACTTCCGGCGCCGACCGAGCGCGAGAAGTCGCAATGGTATTTCCAGCGCTACGTTCCGCATCTGCCGGCCGGCGGCGAGATCGTGCTGTTCGACCGCTCCTGGTACAACCGCTCCGGCGTCGAGCGGGTAATGGGCTTTGCCCAGCCGGATCAGGTCGAGGAGTTCTTCCGCGACGTTCCGGATTTCGAACGCATGCTGGTCCGCTCAGGCATTACGCTTGTCAAATACTGGTTTTCGATCACCGACGAGGAGCAGCAGATGCGCTTTTTGATGCGCATCCATGACCCGATGAAGCAATGGAGACTGTCGCCGATGGACCTCCAGTCGCGCGTGCGCTGGGAGCAGTACACCAAGGCCAAGGAAGAAACGTTCGCCCGCACTAATATCCCGGAAGCCCCGTGGTTCATCGTCGAGGGCAACGACAAGAAACGGGCACGGCTGAACTGCATCGACCATCTCCTCAAGCAGATGCCCTATGAGGAGGTGCCGCACGAGGAGATCACACTGCCGGAGCGCGTCTTCAATCCCGAATACGAGCGCCAGGTACTGCCGCGCGAACTGTATGTGCCGGAGAAGTACTGACTAAAGCGGCGAGGAGGGCGCCGCTCCATGGCGGCACCCTGCAACAAGCTAGGTGCGCTCGATGATGACATGCGTGGCCTTCGGCGTCGCGACCTGCTCGCTGCAGCGATAGCCGAGCTTGGGCATGTCGATGCCGGCAAAAAGGCTCTCGCCGGCGCCTAGCAGGACCGGTGAGATCGCCAGATGCATTTCGTCGATGAGCTTTTCCTTGAGATATTGCCGGATCGTAGAAACGCCGCCGCCCAGCCGTACATCCTTACCGTCAGCCACTGCCTTCGCCTTCTCCAGCGCTGAGTGGATGCCGTCGGTCACGAAATAGAAGGTCGTGCCGCCCTCCATGACAATAGGATCACGCGCATGGTGCGTGAGCACGAAGACCGGCACGTGGTAGGGTGGGTTGTCACCCCACCAGCCTTTCCAGCTGTCATCCGGCCATTCGCCGCGGATCGGCCCAAACATGTTGCGGCCGAGGATCCATGCGCCGACATTTTCGAAGCTGCGTGCCGCGAACGCCTCGTCGGTGTCCGTGGTCCCGCCATCCTTGCCGAGGACCATCTTGCGGAAGGTGCGGGTGCCGAACATCCATTCGTGCAGGGCTTCTCCGCCAACACCCAGCGGGTTCTTCAGGTCTTGGTCGGGACCGGCGCCGAAGCCGTCGATCGACAGGGTGAAAGCGCTGACGCGAAGCTTGGACATGGGAGCCTCCTCGATAACCAATTGTGACATGCAAGCAGTTATCGGGCTAGCTTAACTGATTGCATTTTGCAAGCGGTATTTTTGCTGGCGGGGCAATCGCTTCCAAATCATGTTGGAATAACCAATCTCAATGTCGGCGCCGCCCGTCATCCGCCTGCCGGCAGCTTCTCCCTGTATAGTGACGGGGAGAAGGGGCCGGCCGCAACGTCGATGTTTTTGCAACGCTGGAGATTGGTAAAATCTTTTACGAACGCGTCTTTCTCCCTGCCACTTTACGGGGAGAAATACCGGGCAGGGCAACGAGGGGCAGCGTAAACTTGAAGCGATGTCCTGCGGCGTTCCATGTCGCGCTTTGGACGAACGAACACTACTCGATGTAGACGCTACAAAGGCGCATCACCCCTTGAGCATCGCCGCCACTTCCGGCGCGAAGTAGGTCAGGATGCCGTCGCAGCCGGCGCGCTTGAAGGCGAGCAGCGATTCCAGCATCGCCTTTTCGCCGTCGATCCAGCCATTGGCGGCGGCGGCCTTGATCATCGAATATTCGCCCGAGACCTGATAGGCAAAGGTCGGCATCTGCAACTCGACTTTCAGCCGGCGGATGATGTCGAGATAGGGCAGGCCGGGCTTGACCACCAGCATGTCGGCGCCCTCGGCCAGATCCTGCTCGGCCTCGCGCACCGCTTCGTCGGAATTGGCGTGATCGATATAATAGGTCTTCTTGTCGCCCTTGAGCAGGCCGGCGGTGCCGACCGCCTCACGGTAGGGGCCGTAAAAAGCGGATGCGAACTTGGTCGCATAGGACATGATCGCCACATCCTGAAATCCATTGGCGTCGAGCGCATCGCGGATGGCACCGATCCGGCCGTCCATCATGTCCGAGGGGGCAATGATGTCGGCCCCCGCCGCCGCCTGGATGACGGCCGCCGCCGTCACTTGCTCCACCGTTTCATCATTGACGATAATGCCCTCGCGCAAGATGCCGTCATGGCCATGCGAGGTGAACGGGTCAAGCGCCGCGTCGGTGATGATGCCGATCTCCGGCACCGCCCGCTTGATGGCGCGGGTGGCGCGGTTGATGATATTTTCCGGATCGAGGATGTGCGAACCGGTCTGATCGCGCAGGCCGAGCTCCACATTGGGGAAAGTGGCGATCGCCGGAATGCCAAGCTTGGCCGCGCGCTCAGCCTCCTTGACGGCGAGGTCGAGCGACAGGCGGAACACGCCGGGCATGGCGGCGATCGGTTCGCGCACTTGTCTGCCGTCGACGACGAAGATCGGCCATATCAGATCGTCGACCGACAGCCGGTTCTCCTGGACAAGGCGGCGCGACCAGTCGGCCTTGCGCATGCGCCGCAGCCGCCGGCTGCCGGTGATCTCGTCGACGCTGCGCGCGCCGGCAGGCTTTGCAGGGGTGAATCTGTTCATCGCAAAAACTCCGGATCGGGCGGCTTTTACCACGAGCCTCCGCTGCTGACCAATGCGACACGATTGTGCCAGCGGTCTTGTCGGGCGCTATTCTGGTTGGCCATTGCCCGACAGGATCTGCGCAGCACCCCGCATGGCGACGCGGAATGCCTCGTCGAAGCTGACGCCGCGCACTTGCCAATTGTAGCTCTTGCCATTCAAGGCAAGCCGCCAGTCGGCTATCCAGCCCAGTTCCTTGTCGCTCCAGACGATACTGCCGGCGAGCGCCTGGTCGGCTCCGGCCTTCCTGGCAAGCTGGTCCAGCGTCGTGATATCGGCATGGCGCAGGGCCTGGTCGTCAAGCTTCGAGGCCGACAGCAGTGACGCTTCGGGAAACACAATCGGCATGACCAGCGGACCGGTGGCATTGACGAAGGATTCGCGCATCGCCGCCCCCTCATCGTCGGCGGCCAGCACGAACTGCCTTGTGCCTTGCTCCGCCGCCAGGAAAATTGCCAGGCGTGGCCGCTCGCCAAGCCATGGTTTGCTGCCAAGCGCGGCAAGCACCGGATCGATAACGTCAGGCCTGTACAGACAAGTGAGATCATGCGGCCGGTCATGGGTGCCTTGTTCGTCATGGATTGGAATGCCTTCGAGACGGTCGCGATAGCGGAATTCGGCAACGAAGCTGCCGGCCTTGTCGCGCAGCGCCGCCATCTCAGTTCTCTTCGGCAGCCGCTGATCGCCGGACACACGAACCAGCACCGCATCGAGGCAGGCCTTGAAGCCGATCTGCCTGTTGACCTCGCCCTGGCCGGTGACGATGGTCTGCGATTGATAGAGCTCGTCGACGGTTTCGGCCGATACGGGAGGAGTGTTCGCAGCGATCAGGCCGACCACCATAACAGCAAGGCGCGGCAACCAAGGCATGGTTCAACCTTCCGGTTCAAAGCGCCAGCATTAGCACTGGGTGACGCCGACGACCATGCAGCGGATTGGCCGCCGCCATTGACGCGGCCATGCGCCACGCTTTAGCACTTCACTCCCGGCGGGCGCGGGGAGGGATTCTCTGGCGATGGATTTTGGCGGAGGCGACGAGATTCGCTTCGAAAGATTGGGCAGGGCTGGCGTCGTCACGCTGACGCGGCCGCAGGCGCTCAATGCCGTAACCCACCGCATGGTCAAGGCGCTGGACAAGGCGCTGCGCAGTTGGGAGCGCGACGACGGCGTCGACGTTGTCGTCGTCAAGGCCGAGGGCAGGGCATTTTCGGCGGGCGGCGACATCCTCCACATCTACGAAGCCGGCCGCGCAGGAAGGCCTCCGGTCGATTTCTTCGCCGATGAATACCGGCTGAACGCCCGCATCGCCCGCTTCAAGAAACCCTATGTCGCGGTGATCGACGGCATCGTCATGGGCGGCGGCGTAGGTATCTCCTTCCATGGTTCGCAGCGAGTGCTGACCGAGAACGCCCAGTTTGCCATGCCCGAGGTCGGCATCGGCTTTTTCCCGGATGTCGGCGCCAGCCATCTGTTGCCGGATCTCGGCGGCAGCTTCGGCATGTATCTGGCGCTGACCGGCAACCGCATCCGCTATGGCGATGCTTTGTGCTCAGGCCTCGCCACCCATACGATCAAGGCGGAGGACCAGGCCGGCTTCCTCGACCGTCTGGCGGAAAGCGGCGACCCGGAATCGGTGCTGCGCGGCTGCTTCATCCCGGCCAGGCGCGAGACCGACAGGCCGACGCTGGAAGCCATCGCCCGGCATTTCGCGCAGCCGTCGCTGGCCGATATCGTCGCCAGTCTGGAGCGGGCAGCCGCTGCCGACGAGTTCGCGGCAAAGACGCTGGCCACCATCCGCACACGTTCACCGACCAGCCTGCATGTTGCATGGCGCCAGATCAGCGCCGGGCAGACGTTGTCGATGGACGAGTGCATGAAAATGGAGTTCCGTATCCTCAACCGCATGCTTGCCGGGCACGACTTCTATGAAGGTATCCGCGCCGCCATCATCGATAAAGGCTCGACGCCGCAATGGCGGCCGGCAGGTATCGATGACGTCAGCGCCGCCAACGTCGACGCCTATTTCGCACCGCTCGGCGAACGGGAACTGAAGCTGTGAGCGAGGTCGCCTCGAGACGCGTGGTGCTGCAACCCTCGACGATCGAGGTCATCTTCGCCTGGTTCCAGCGCGTCATCGCCGGCTACTGTCTGCTGTTCGGCATCTTGTACTGGATCCGGCTGATCGGCTTTTACCCCGGCCCGTTGTGGCGCTTCGACCTGATGCCGGTACACTGGCAGGTGGCGGCGGTGGTGCTGGCGGTGTTTTTTCCGTTCGCTGCCGCCGGCCTGTGGATGCTGGCGTCCTGGGGGCCGGTGATCTGGTTCATCTGCGCGGTGACCGAGTGCGTCATGTATGCTGGCTTCCCCGAGTTGTTCGGCCACCGGCCGCTGATCGTCGCCTCGCATCTTGCGGTGGCGCTGCTCTACATAGTGTTCCGCGTGGTGATCTGGATCCAGAAGCGGCAACCCCGGCGATAGCCTTCCGGCCAGGATCGTTGGCTAAATCTTTAGGTTAATTATCCTTGCTCGGGTGACCGTCCGTTAAGCCTCTTTCGAAACCCCTTACCGGTAAGCTCTTGTTAGCCTTGGCGTTTAAGTCGAATTTTATGAGTATTCGATAGTGTCGCGATCAAGGTGAAGAACAAAAAATCACCGGGCGACAAACGAGAGGCAAAGACAATGATCAATTCGCGTCCGGCGGCGAAGACCGCCAACATATCCGATGACCGCCGCGAGGCGATCCGTTCGCTGTACATGGAATCGCTGCAGCTGGTCGAGCGGCTGCATCGCCGTCTGCTTGATGTGATCAAGGACGAATTCGACCGCAACGGTCGCTCCGACATCAACGCCATCCAGGCGCTGCTCCTGTTCAACATCGGCAATTCGGAGCTGACCGCCGGCGAACTGCGCTCGCGTGGCTACTATCTCGGCTCGAACGTCTCCTACAATCTGAAGAAGCTGGTCGATCTCGGCTTCATCAACCACCAGCGCTCGCGCATCGACCGCCGTTCGGTGCGGGTTTCGCTGACGCCGAAGGGCAATGAGGTGGCGGAAGTCGTCGCCGGCCTCTACGAACGCCATGTCGGTTCGATCGAGCAGGTTGGCGGCATCAACACGGAAGAGTTCAAGCAGATGAACCGCGCCCTGCAGCGCCTGGATCGGTTCTGGAACGATACCATCGCCTACCGGATGTAATCGCATCCGCCGCATCTAGATTTGAAGCTGGACTACGGAAGTGCTGCCGCGGAGTGGAGCAAAGGCCGGTGCCGAAAAGCACCGGTCTTGCCGTTTCGTCAGGCCGGCCGATCCAAATTCGAGCAACAGCCACGTTGCCGCCATATTCCAATGGAACCGAAGATGCGGGTGATGCTGGGGCCAAAGCCGTGCATTTGTCCTGTGCTCAAGTCACTTCCCATGTGGTTTTACACCGAAGTGATGCGGGCCATGGTTGGCTAATTGTTAAGAAGCCAACTCTAGAGTGCGGGCGAGACCGCCCGGTGGGTTGAATTGTAGCAAGAATGTCTGGAACGTCCATGAGAACCAGCCGCCGTTTCTTCCTTTCAGGAGCCTCCGCGCTCGCAGCTGCAATGGTCGCCGGCCGCGCCAGTGCGCAGGATGTGATCGGGGATATCCTGAAATCCTCGGCGCGCGGCAATTGGGACGACCAATTCGATGCGCGTGCCAGCGAAGGCGGCAAGGTTGCCTCGACGCTGCCGATCTTCAGCCTGCAGACGGTGTCCTTCACCGAGCAGGCGATCATGCAGTATCAGAATATCGTCGCGCAAGGCGGCTGGGAACAGGTTCCAGACACCAAGAAGCTGCAGCTTGGCGTCGAGGATCCCGATGTGGTGCCGCTGCGCAGGCGCTTGATGATATCGGGCGATCTGGCGCAGAGCGCCGGGCTCTCGGAAGCGTTCGATTCTTACGTCGACTCGGCGCTCAAGCGCTTCCAGTTGCGTCACGGCTTGCCGGCCGACGGAACCACGGGCAAATATACTTTCGCGGCAATGAACGTGTCGGCGCCGGTTCGGCTCGGTCAACTCCAGACCAATCTGCAACGGCTGCGTGAGCGGGCCGGCACGCTTGGCAACCGCTATGTTCTGGTCGACATCCCGGCGGCGCAGATCGAGGCTGTCGAGAACGACCGCGTTGTGCTGCGCCACACCGCAATCGTCGGCAAGATCGATCGCCAGACGCCGATCGTCAATTCCAAGATCAACGAAATCATCGTCAATCCGTACTGGAACGCGCCGGTCTCGATCGTGCGCAAGGACATCATTCCGCTGATGCGGAAGGACCCCAACTATCTCAAGGACAGCCATATCCGCCTGTTTGCGCCGGACGGCAGCGAGGTCGACCCAATGACGGTCGACTGGTCGACCGATGATGCCGCCAAATACCGCTTCCGCCAGGATCCCGGTTCCGGCAACGCGATGGCCTCAGTCAAGATCAATTTTCCCAGCCCGGACGGCGTCTACATGCACGACACGCCGCAGCAGAGCCTGTTCGGCAAGCTGATGCGCTTCGATTCCTCTGGCTGCGTGCGGGTTCAGAACGTGCGCGACCTCGTCACCTGGATTCTGCGCGACACACCGGGCTGGGATCGCCAGCATTTCGAGGCGGCGATCAAGACCGGGGAGAACACGCCGGTGCAGGTCACCAATCCGGTGCCGGTTTATTTTCTCTACGTCTCGGCCTGGTCGACAGGGCCGGGCGTGGTCCAGTTCCGTGACGACATTTACGGCCTCGACGGAGCCAACGAGCTGCAGATCACATCCGCGCTCTAAGCAGCTGAGTTCATTTGCAAAAGGCCGCCGGAAGGCGGCCTTTTTCGTTGCCGAGTCTTTCGCGGAAAGCTTTGCTGGGCCGATTGCCGGAAAAAGGACGCGGCGCTGTAGTCGGAAATCGCATCATGCATGTCGCAATGTTCATTCTGGTCGTGCTCATCTTCGTCGCCGTTTCGGGCGCGCTGGTCCGGCTGGTGCGGGTGCCGCTGCCGGTACTGCAGATCGCCATCGGTGCAGCGCTCGCCTGGCCGGTGCGCGGCATGCATGTCGAGATCGATCCCGAGCTGTTCCTGCTAGTGTTCATCCCACCGCTGCTGTTCAGCGACGCCTATGGTGCGCCCAAGCGCGAACTGATCGCGCTGCGCGGGCCGATCCTCGACCTCGCCATCGGGCTGGTCTTCTTCACCATTGTCGGCTTCGGCTACGCTTTGCACTGGCTTGTCCCGAGCATCCCGCTCGTCGTCGCTTTCGCACTTGCTGCGGTGCTGTCGCCCACCGATGCGGTGGCCGTCTCCTCGATCGTCGACAAGAGCCTGGTCCCGGCCCGGCTGATGCACATCCTGGAGGGCGAGGCGCTGCTCAACGATGCGTCGGGCCTCGTGATGTTCCGCTTTGCGGTGGCAGCTGCCTTGACCGGCAGCTTCTCCTTCGTCGCGGCATCCGTGACTTTCCTCTATGCCGTCGCTGCCGGCATCCTGGCCGGCGTGGCTGCCTTGTTCGTCGCCGCCAAGGTGCTGCAATTGCTGAACCGTATCGGCGGCGTGCCGTCCGAGGCGCAGGTGCTGGTCATGGTCCTGCTGCCGTTCATCGCCTATCTCGGCGCCGAGAATGTCGGCGCCTCGGGCATTCTGGGGGCGGTCACGGCCGGAGTGCTCACCGGCGGCTCCGGGATTTTCCGCTTTCTCGGCGTCTCGGCGCGCATACAGACCGTATCGCTGTGGACGACGCTATCCTTCGTCTTCAACGGCGCGCTGTTCATCCTGCTCGGGTTGCAGCTTCCCGAAATCATCGGCAACGTGCCGCCTGAGCTCGGCAGCCGCTATCCGGTCATCCAGCCAATCGCCACGGTGGTCGCGCTGACACTATGCCTGATCGGGCTGCGCTTCCTGTGGATCTGGGTCGGCGACATCGCGACGCGCGTCTCGGCGCGATTACGCGAGCAGAAGGCCGAGCCGTTCGGGCTGCGCGTCCGGATCGCCGGCTCTGTTGCCGGCGTGCGCGGCGCCATCACGCTGGCCGGCATCCTGTCGCTGCCGCTCACCATGCCGAATGGTTCGCCCTTTCCGGCGCGCGACGTGGTGATCTTCCTCGCCGCAGGCGTCATCATCTGCTCATTGCTCATAGCCAGCCTTGCCTTGCCCAAGGTGGCGCGGGGGCTGGTCGAGCCGGGCGAGGATCCTGGCGCTGCCGAGGAGCGTCTTGCGCGCGTGGGCGCGGCCAACGCCGCCATCGCCCGCATCGAGAGCATGGCCGGCGCGACCGACGGCGATGAAGGGGAAGTACCCGGCGCCCGGCTTGCCGCCGCCGATAGCATCGTCGCCGGCTACCGTCGCCGCATCGCTGCCTCCGACGAGGCCGACGAGGCGCGCGCCGAGGCCCGTGAGGCCGGACGGCTGGAGCTCGAATTGAGGCTGGCGGGCATTGAGGCCGAACGCGCAGCGGTTCGCGCAATGTTTCGCAGCGGCCAGATTAACGACCATACGATGCAGGCGCTGTTCACCGAGATCACGCTCACCGAGGCCCTGCTGAAGGGCCGGCAGGCAAGGAAATAGAGGCTGCCAGTCTCTCTGGCGCAATCCGGCCAGCAAATTTCGCGCTGCAAACGTGGCGGGCCGAAAGCAACTGTGTTAATGGCGCGACAGACCCCGAACCTTGAGGATTTCAGCCCATGGCAACAGCAGCGGCAGTGTCGAACAAATTCGAATCCTTTTTCGAAACCACGCTTGCCGATGCCGACCCCGAGATTTTCGGCGCAATCCGCAACGAACTCGGCCGCCAGCGCCACGAGATCGAGCTGATTGCCTCGGAAAATATCGTCTCGCGTGCCGTGCTCGAGGCACAGGGGTCGATCATGACCAACAAATATGCCGAGGGCTATCCGGGCAAGCGCTACTATGGCGGCTGCCAATTCGTCGATGTCGCCGAGGAACTGGCCATCGAACGCGCGAAAAAGCTGTTCGGCTGCAACTTCGCCAACGTCCAGCCGAATTCCGGTAGCCAAATGAACCAGGCGGTGTTCCTGGCGTTGCTGCAGCCCGGCGACACCTTCATGGGCCTCGACCTCAATTCCGGCGGACACCTGACACATGGCTCGCCGGTCAATATGAGCGGCAAATGGTTCAAGGTCGTCTCCTATGGCGTACGCCGGGACGATCATCTGCTCGACATGGATGCGATCGAGAAGACCGCCCATGAGACCAGGCCGAAATTGATCCTGGCCGGCGGCACAGCCTATTCACGTGTCTGGGACTGGAAGCGTTTTCGCGAGATCGCCGATTCGATCGGTGCCTATCTGATGGTCGACATGGCCCACATCGCCGGCCTGGTCGCCGGCGGCATGCATCCGTCGCCGCTGCCGCATGCCCATGTGGTCACCACCACGACGCACAAATCGCTGCGCGGGCCGCGCGGCGGCATGATCCTTTGCAACGACGAGGATATTGCCAAGAAGATGAATTCGGCCGTCTTCCCCGGCCTGCAGGGTGGACCGCTGATGCATGTGATCGCCGCCAAGGCGGTGGCTCTGGGCGAGGCGCTGAAGCCGAGCTTCAAGATCTATGCGGAGAGCGTCGTCGCCAATGCCAAGGCGCTGGCCTCCAGTCTGCAGGAAACCGGTCTCGACATCGTCTCCGGCGGCACCGACAACCATCTGATGTTGGTCGACCTGCGTCCCAAGAACGCAACCGGCAAGCGCGCCGAGGCTGCCCTTGGCCGCGCCAACATCACCTGCAACAAGAACGGCATCCCCTTCGATCCGGAAAAGCCTTTCGTGACATCGGGCGTTCGGCTCGGCACGCCGGCCGGCACCACGCGCGGCTTCGGTCAGGCCGAGTTCCGCGAGATCGGCAAGCTGATCGCCGAAGTGCTGGATGGACTGAAGGTCGCCAATTCCGACGAAGGCAACGCGGCCGTCGAGGCAACCGTGAAGGCCAAGGTGGCGGCATTGACGGATCGTTTTCCGCTTTACCCGTATCTTGGTTGACGCAGGGCGTCAGCCCCCAACTGTGACGGCGCCGATCAACTGGCCACGGCTGCATCTCGGAGACGTTTGATGATGATGCGAATTTTCCGTTTCACCAGTGTTGGCGCTGCCTTGCTCACCTTAGCGACCTCTCAGCTACTCGGCGCGGCCTTGGCGCAGACCGAGCCGACGCCGGCAGCACCCAAGACAGAGACTTTTGGCAGGTGGTCCACCACGGTGGACGAGGTCAACACCGGTGAGGACGTGCGCAAGACCTGCGCCGCCTCGACGGTCTTTTTCGACGCTAACGGCACCAGTGGCACCCTCACGCTGGCCATCTCGAATGGCGACGTACTGCCACCCGAGGGCTATCCGAGCCTCATCATCGCCGTGAGAAACAGTGACTTGCCCAAGGGGGACAACATCCCGGCGGTGTTCCGCGACGTCAACGACAAGATCAAGGCTGGCTTTCATATTATCGCCGACGGACAGTGGATGATGGACAACAAACCCGAGACCACGGTTGCCATACTGCGTGCCATGCGCCGTACCAGCGCCCTCGATGTCAGCTTCGCCGACAAGCCGGTCGCGACGATATCGATGGACGGCTTCACCAAGGCCTATCGCTATCTCGGCACGTCCTGCGGCTTCCCGACCGGCGACGTCGCTCCCTGATTGGCGTATTGCCGTCCAACTAATTGCCGCTCTCGCAATTTTCCTCGTGCCTCGCTATCTCTGAGACGCGATCGGTCATCGGCCATACTTTGCCATCGTGGCAAAAACCTCTAAGCCGTTCGCACTACGAGAATCGCGAACCGAAGGCTCTCCATGCGCTGTCCCTACTGTCAGTCCGAAGATACGCAGGTGAAGGATTCGCGCCCTGCCGAAGACGGTGCAGCGATCCGCAGGCGGCGCGTCTGCCCGGATTGCGGCGGCCGCTTCACCACTTTCGAGCGCGTCCAATTGCGCGATCTCGTCGTGGTGAAGAAGTCTGGACGCAAGGTGCCGTTCGACCGCGACAAGTTGCTGCGCTCTGTCGAGATCGCGGTACGCAAGCGCAATGTCGACCCGGAACGTATCGATCGGGCGGTGACCGGCATCGTGCGCCAGCTCGAAAGCTCGGGCGAGACCGAGGTGGCCTCGGGGGAAGTCGGCCGGCTGGTCATGGAGGCGCTTAAGTCGCTCGATGATGTCGCCTATGTGCGCTTTGCCTCCGTCTACCGCAATTTCCGCGAGGCCAAGGATTTCCACGACGTGTTGGGCGAACTCAAAGGCGACGAGCTCAAAGCCGACGAGCTCAGGGGCGAAGAGCTGAAGAGCGAAGAGGACGCCAGCTGAGCATGGCAGGGTCCGGACGCCGCACGGCTGAACAAGAGGTCCTCGATCGCCGCTATATGGCGGCAGCCCTCAGGCTGTCGCGCAAGAATGCCGGGCGGACCTCGACCAACCCTTCCGTCGGCACGCTGATCGTGCGCGATGACGGCGACGGGCCGATGATCGTCGGCAGCGGCGTCACCGCCGTCGGCGGCCGGCCGCATGCCGAGACCGAGGCTTTGGCAGAGGCCGGCGAACTGGCGCGCGGCGCCACCGCCTATGTAACGCTGGAGCCCTGCGCCCATCACGGCCGCACGCCGCCTTGCGCCAATGCGCTGGTCAGTGCCGGCGTGGCGCGTGTGGTCGGCGCTGCCAGCGATCCTGACCCGCGTGTTTCCGGCAAGGGCTATGCAATCTTGCGTGCCGCCGGCGTCGAAGTGGTGGAAAAAGTGTTGGCGGCCGAGGCTGCGGAGCAGATGGCCGGCTATTTAATTCGATCTCTGAAAAAACGCCCGGAAGTGATCCTGAAACTTGCGCTTTCGAGCGACAACAAGATCGGCGTGAAAGGCGAGGGACAGCTCTCCATCACCGGCGATATCGCCCGACGCGAAGTCTATCTGATGCGCGCCGAAGCCGATGGCATATTGATCGGCATCGGCACGGCACTGGAGGACGATCCGGCGCTGACGGTTCGGCTTCCGGGACTGGAGAGCCGTTCGCCGGCGCGCATCGTACTCGACCGTCAGATCAGGCTACCCGAGACTTCGAAACTGGTCGCCGGCGTCGACCGTGTGCCGCTCTATGTCGCTGCCTGCGCCGAGGCCGATCCGCACCGGCGCGCCGCGCTCGAACGTGCCGGCGTTCGCTTCATCGGTACTGAGACCTATGAAGGCGATATCGCGCTGCCGGAACTGTTCGAGGATCTGGCGGCGCTCGGCATGGCAAGCGTCCTGGTCGAGGGCGGCGCGAGGGTGGCCAAGGCGTTCCTCGACGAACAACTGGTCGATCGTATCGTGCTGTTTCAGGGGCCGGACGCGATCGGCGAGGGCGGCATTGTATCGCCGATCGATGCCAACAATATCCCGCCGGGATTTCGCAAATTGCGCAACATGCGTTTCGGCGAAGATACATATGCGGAATGGATAAGAGACATCTAGGACCGACCTGATGTTCACGGGGCCAAACTAATGTTCACTGGAATCGTCACCGATGTCGGCACCGTCGCTGCCGTGAAGCCGCTCAGGGAAGGCGTCGGTTTGCGTATCGACACCGCTTACGATCCGCAGACCATTGCCATCGGTGCCTCGATTTCCTGTGGCGGCGTCTGCCTGACGGTGACGGGATTGCCGGAAGACGGCGCCAACGCACGCTGGTTCGAGGTCGAGGCCTGGGAAGAAGCACTCAGGCTGACGACCGCGATGGGCTGGAAATCCGGCACGCGCATCAACCTGGAGCGGGCGCTGAAGATCGGCGACGAGCTTGGCGGCCATATCGTTTCAGGCCATGTAGACGGCATGGCCGAGATCGTAGGGCGCAAGGAGGAAGGCGACGCCGTTCGCTTCACCCTGGATGCACCGCGAGAGCTGGCCAAATTCATCGCGCCCAAGGGCTCCGTCGCACTCGACGGCACTTCGCTGACCGTCAACAAGGTCGAAGGCAGCCGCTTCGACGTGCTGTTGATCCACCACTCACTGACGGTCACCACCTGGGGCGAACGCCAGGTCGGCGATCGCGTCAATCTCGAGATCGACACCATGGCCCGCTATGCGGCGCGACTGGTGGAGGCGGCTAAAGAGGGGCTTTGAGGCGCTCGTCCATAAAGCCCATTCCCTGGTGCGACCGCCGCCGAGTTGGCCTTGAAAGTTCCTTCGGCAATCTTCCGCTTGCGATCAAACCGGCTTCGGCCTAAGTCACCGGCGATCCCCGGAGACATCTATGGCAGGCACATCCCAACACGGCAAAGCGTTCATCCGTCCGAAGAAGAAGGCCCACCTTCTTGTCATCGAGGCACGCTTTCACGACGACCTTGCCGACGCGTTGCTCGAAGGCGCGACAAAGGCCCTCGAGGAAGCGGGCGCGACATACGATGTCGTCACCGTTCCGGGCTCGCTCGAAATCCCGGCGGTGATTTCCTTCGCGCTCGACGGTGCCTCCGAAGGCGGGACGAACTATGACGGCTTCGTCGCCCTCGGCACGGTGGTCCGCGGCGACACCTATCATTTCGATATCGTCGCCAATGAATCCAGCCGTGCCCTGATGGACCTGTCCGTGCAGGATGCGGTCTGCATCGGCAACGGCATCCTGACCACCGAAAACGACGAACAGGCCTGGACACGCGCCAGGCGTTCGGAAGGCGACAAGGGCGGCTTTGCGGCGCGTGCGGCGCTGACCATGATCGCTCTAAAGGAACAGCTGGGAGCGCCCTCGTGAGCGAACCCGCTTCGCCCGGCCAGCCCACGGTGCGCCACGCCAACAAGCGCGGTGCTGCCCGTCTGGCCGCCGTGCAGGCGCTCTACCAGATGGATGTCGCCGGCAGCGGCGTCTTCGAGATCACCGCCGAGTACGAGGCGTTCAGGCTCGGCAAGGAAGTCGACGGCGCGCTCTATCGCGAGGCCGACGCGCAATGGTTTCGCGCCATTCTTGCCGGCGTTGTCGAGCACCAGAAGACCATCGATCCAGTCATCCGACAGGCGCTGACCGAGGACTGGCCTCTGTCGAGGCTCGATTCCACATTGCGCGCCATATTGCGCGCCGGCGTCTACGAGCTGATGCAGCGCGAGGACGTGCCGGTGGCGGTTATCGTCTCCGAATATGTCGACATCGCCAAGGCATTTTACGAGGAAGACGAGCCGAAACTGGTCAATGCGGTGCTTGATCGCGTGTCGCGCCGGGTGCGTGGCGAGGGCCGCGGCAAGGACGCCTCATGACTGCTATCGTCGCCGTTGGGGCGGGCAAGGAAGCGCGTCGCACCGCCTTCATCCTCGCAGCCTCGCAGGCGATCATCGGCTCGGCCGCACCCATCGCCATTTCCATGGGCGGATTGGCGGGGCAGTACCTGCTCGATGCTGACAAGTCGCTGGCAACCGCGCCGATCACCGGTTTCAATGTCGGCGTGGCGCTCGGTTCCTTGCCGGCCGCGGCGATCATCCGCCGGCTCGGCCAGCGCGACGGCTTCATGACCGGCACAGCGGTCACGGCGCTTGGCGGGCTGGTCGCCACGCTGGCGCTGTTTCATGCCAGCTTCTGGCTATTCGCTTTCGGCTTGGCCGTGATCGGCATCGGAGGCGCCTTCGTCCAGCAGTTCCGCTTTGCCGCCGCCGACAATGCGCCGCCTGAATTCAAGGCGCGCGCCATCTCCTTCGTGCTGGCCGGCGGCATCGTCACCGCCATCCTTGGACCGCAGATCGTCATCTTCACCGGCGACCTGTTCTCGCCGGTGAAGTTTGCCGGCTCGTTTGCGTCCATCCTGGTGCTGGCGGCGGTCGGCGCCGCCATTCTCTCTTTGTTGCGCATCCCGGCCAAGGCAACCGACAAGGTGGAAATCGCCGACAGCGACGCCCGGCCGCTCTCGGAAATCGTCACCAGGCCGCGCTTCGTCGCAGCGCTGTTTTGCGCCGTCGGCAGCTACGCGCTGATGAGCTTCGTCATGACGGGCGCGCCGCTGGCCATGGTCGGCTGCGGCCTTTCGACCGACGACGCCACGCTCGGCATTTCCTGGCATGTGATGGCGATGTTCGCGCCGAGCTTCTTCACGGGGTCGCTGATCTATCGCTTCGGCGCTGAGCGGATCGTGGCGATCGGCCTGGTGCTGCTGATTGGCTGCGCCACAGTGGCGCTGTCAGGGTTGGCACTGTGGCAGTTCTGGACGGCGCTGATCCTGCTCGGCCTTGGCTGGAACTTCAGCTTCATCGGTGCCACCGCCATGGTGGCCGACAGCTACCAGTCATCCGAAAAAGGCAAGGTCCAGGGGTTTCACGATTTCGTCCTGTTCGGCTCCGTCGCCTTCGCCTCGCTGATGTCGGGGGCGGTCTACAATGCCTGGGGCTGGGAGATGTTGAACTGGATGATTTTCCCGGTCGTCGTGCTGTGCTTCGTGGCACTGGGCGTGTTGAAGATGACGGGCTTGCGCGCGGCCAGCTGACGTCACGCTGTCGGGACGAGGCAACGGCGGAGTCACTCGCATCCGAACAAAATTATTGCGCCCATCCCCTTTCTTATGAAACCGTGTACCCCGACGGGGCATCGAAGCCATGCTCATATGCGGCAGCCGTATTCCGGTTCACAGCAAGGGATTTGTGAGATGTTTTCAATCAAGGTTCTGGCCGGCGCTGTACTGGCGCTCGGAGTTGCGTTGGCCTCGGCGAGTGCCCAGGTGGTGGTGTCGTCGAAGATCGACACCGAGGGCGGCGTGCTCGGCAATATCATCCAACTGGTGCTGAACGCCAACGATATCCAGACCACCGACCGCATCCAACTCGGCGGCACACCTGTGGTGCGCAAGGCGATTACAGCCGGCGAGATAGACATCTATCCGGAATACACCGGCAACGCCGCCTTCTTCTTCGAGAAGGCCGATGATCCGGTGTGGAAAGACGCCGCCAAGGCCTACGAGACTGCCAAGAAGCTCGACTACGACGCCAACAAGATCGTCTGGCTGTCACCGTCACCGGCGAACAATACCTGGGCGATCGCCCTGCGCAAGGAGGTCGCCGATACCAATAAGCTCGTCACCCTTTCCGACTTCGGCAAATATGTCTCGGGCGGCGGCAAGGTGGTGCTGGCGGCCTCCGCCGAGTTCGTCAATTCGGCGGCCGCGCTGCCCGCTTTCCAGAAGACCTATGGCTTCACGCTGAAGCCGGACCAGTTGATCACGCTGTCGGGCGGCGACACGGCGGCGACAATTGCCGCCGCAGCCAACCAGACCAACGGCGCCAACGCCGCCATGGTCTATGGCACCGACGGCGGCATCGCGCCCTCCGGCCTCGTCGTGCTTGAGGACGACAAGGGTGTGCAGCCGGTCTACCAGCCGGCGCCGATCATCCGCGAGGCGGTGCTGAAGGAGCATCCGGAGATCGAGACGCTGCTGAAGCCGGTGTTCGCCAAGCTCGATCTCGTCACGTTGCAGGAGTTGAATGGTCGCGTGCAGGTTGGCGGCGAGCCGGTCAAGGGCGTCGCCGAGGACTTTTTGAAAAAGAACGGCTTCCTGAAGTAAGGCGATTCCGGCGCTCCGCTTTCGAGGTGCGCCGGATCGGCCGATGGGGGAGGGCGTGCGCATCCGGTTCGACAAGCTCGGCGTGGTCATCGCGGCGATATCGGCCTATGCGGCTTTTGCGGCGCCATTCGCCACCTTCCGCGCCAATCGCATCGTACCCGGCGAGGCGCGCTCGATCCTCGAATCTTTGCCTGCGACGGTCGGTCCGCTGTTGATGGCGATTGTCGTCGCAGCGGCGCTCATTGCGCTGCTGAAAACGCCGCTTGCTCTGCGCCTCGCCGCCAGTGTGGTTGCGCTTGCAGCGCTGGCGCTGCTGATCGGCGTCGCCGGCAGTTTCCTGACACCCGCCGGCAACACCTTCGCCCGTATCTCGCCGGCTTCGGGCTTTTGGCTGCTTATCTTCGCCTTCACGCTTCTGCTCGCCGACGTGCTTACGCGGCTGAACCTGTCGCCGCAGGCACGCATCGGCGTGCTTGTTGTCGCCGCCGCGGCGATCGGGCTGCTGCTCGTCTCGGGAAGCTGGAACAGCCTGTCGATCCTCAAGGAATATTTCAATCGCGCCGATAGTTTTTGGGCGGAAGGCTCCAAGCACGTGACGCTGGCGCTGGGTTCGCTGGCGGCTGCGGTAATTATCGGCCTGCCGCTCGGCATCCTCTGCCACCGCGTCGAGAAATTGCGGGCCGGCGTGCTCAACGTGCTGAACATCATCCAGACCATTCCTTCGATCGCGCTGTTCGGCCTCTTGATCGCACCACTCGGCTGGGTCGCTTCGCATGTTCCGGGTGCTGCCGCGCTCGGCATTCGCGGCATCGGTACAGCGCCGGCTTTCGTCGCTTTGTTCCTCTATTCACTGCTGCCGGTAGTGGCCAACACCGTGGTCGGCCTTGCCGGTGTGCCGCGTGCCGCCAACGACGCAGCGCGCGGCATGGGCATGACCGACCGCCAGCGGCTGTTCGGCGTCGAGTTTCCGCTGGCCTTCCCGGTGATCCTCACCGGCATCCGCATCGTGCTGGTGCAGAATATCGGCCTCGCCACGATTGCCGCGTTGATCGGCGGCGGCGGCTTTGGCGTGTTCGTATTCCAAGGGGTCGGCCAGACGGCGATGGACCTGGTGCTGCTCGGTGCTGTTCCGACGGTGGTGCTGGCCTTCGCCGCTGCCATCATCCTCGATGCAGTGATCGAAATGAGCGCCAGCAAGCGCAGGGTTGAAACGGCATGATCGAGATCGAAGGCGTCACCAAGCGCTTCGGCGAGACGACAGTCGTCGACGACGTGTCGATAGTAATCGAGCCGCGCAGCATCGCCGTCATCGTCGGCACCTCCGGCTCCGGCAAGACGACGCTGCTTCGCATGATAAACCGGCTGGTCGAGCCGACATCGGGCGTGATCAAGCTCGACGGCGTCGACAACCGCTCGGTCCCGGATTATGAGCTGCGCCGCAGCATCGGCTATGCCATCCAGGGCCACGGGCTGTTTCCGCATCGCACGGTGGCGCAGAACATCGCCACTGTGCCGGTATTGCTCGGCTGGGACGCCAACCGCATCAAGGCCCGCGTCGACGAGCTGATGACGCTATACCAGCTCGACCCGCAAGCCTACGGGCCACGCTATCCGCATGAGCTTTCCGGCGGTCAGCAGCAGCGCGTCGGCGTCGCCCGGGCGCTTGCCGCGGAACCCAACGTGCTGTTGATGGATGAGCCGTTCGGCGCGCTCGATCCGATCATCCGCAACAAGGCGCAGGAGGATCTGCTGGCGATCCAGAAACGCTTCGGCACCACCATCATCCTCGTCACCCATGACATGGAAGAGGCCGTTCACATGGGCGACAAGATCGCGGTGATGGATGGCGGCAAAGTAGTGCAATATGCCGCGCCGGCCGAGATACTGGCGAAACCGGCCAGCGCGTTTGTCGAGACCCTGGTTGGCGCCAGTGAAAAACCGTTCCGGCTGTTGTCGCTTGGCCGGGTGCGCGACGCGGTGGAAAAAGGCACGGCCGAAGGCGAGGCGATCCCCGGTGACGCCAGCCAACGCGACGCGCTCGCCGAACTCCTGTGGTCGGGCCGCCCGGCACTTCCGGTGAAAGATACCGACGGCAAGCCACTTGGCCGCGTCACTGTGGACGGGCTGGTTAAGCGCGCGGCGAGGCCGGCATGAAAGCCTGGCTTCCCTTGCTGCTCAGGCTTGCCCTGGTGGTGGTGCTTATTGCCTTCGTCACCAATCCCGGCTGGTTCGAACCGCTGCTGAAGCCGCTGACAGAGAACAACGCGCCGGTAATCTACAATCAGGGCAGCCTTTTGACGTTGACGCTGCTGCATCTGCGGACCGTGCTGATCGCGACCGTTGCCGCGACGGTCGTTGCGGTCGCGCTGGCCATTCTGGTCACCAGGCCAGCCGGCGCCGAATTCCTGCCGCTGTCGCGCAGCCTGGTCAATATCGGCCAGACCTTTCCGCCGGTGGCGGTGCTGGCGCTTGCCGTGCCGGCCGTCGGCTTCGGCGAAAAGCCGACGCTGATTGCGCTGTTTCTCTACGGACTGCTGCCGATCTTCGAGAATGCGCTGACCGGCCTGACGACGCTGCCGGCCAACGTAGTCGAGGCGGCGCGTGGCGCCGGCATGACCGGCTGGCAAAGACTGGTCAAGGTCGAGCTGCCGCTCAGCGCGCCGATCATTCTCGGTGGTATCCGGCTGTCGGTGGTGATCAGCCTCGCCACCGCGACCATCGGCTCGACGGTAGCGGCGAGGACACTGGGCGAGGTGATCATCGCAGGCCTGCTGTCGAACAACCTCGCCTTCATCCTGCAGGGTGGCCTGATCGTCGCCGCCCTTGCCGTGCTGATCTATGACGGGCTGTCGGCGGTCGAGCGCTACACCGCCCGGCGCACGGGACGCGAGCCCGAGTAGCGTCTCGGGGCGAAGTTCGCTCTTTTTTCAGTGGCCGGTCGACCGCGTCGGATGATCGAGCGTCAGTTCCAGCGTTGTGCCCGTCTCGCCGGTGATCCAGCGGCGGCGGATGATGGCGAAATCGTGCTGTGTGTCGGCTCTAACCACAGAGACCAAGTCGCCCACCGCGCAATCACTGTCGAGATCGAGGGCTTCGACAGTCTCGGCAATGTCTTGCTTGCCGACATAATGTCTCGCAATGGCTGTGAGCACGATGATCACTGGCCCACCCGTTGCGCGATCTTCGGGATTCGGCGATTGATGAGTGCGATGCCCCGATCTTTCAGCAGGAGTTCTTGCCATGACCGCGCGTTTCTCCAAGATCGTCATGTGTTTGTGTCTGGCGGCTTTCGCCTTCCTCGTCGCCTTCGGCAACATCACCGATTACGGCTCAAACTTCGCCTTTGTCCAGCATGTGCTGAGCATGGATACGACCTTTCCCGGCAATGCACTGATGTACCGCTCGATCACCAACCCGTCGCTGTGGACGGCTGGCTACTGGCTGATCATCATTGGCGAGGCGCTGACCTGCCTGCTTTACCTAATCGCCGCCTGGCAACTCTGGCAGGCGCGCAACGCCAGCGGACAGGCTTTCAACGATGCCAAGAAGTTCGCCATCATTGCCGCCACAATGGGCTTCCTCGTTTGGTATTTCGGCTTCATGGTCGTTGGCGGCGAGTGGTTCGCCATGTGGCAGTCTTCGACTTGGAATGGTCAGGAGGCGGCGTTCAAATTCTACATCACCATGCTGCTGGTGCTGGTCTTCGTCGTCCAGCCGGACGGCGACCCGCGTAAAGCCTGACCACTGTTCGCCGATTTCAACCGATCTAACCGGATGGCAGTGTCGACAGGCGCTGCCGTCCAGCCTTTTGGGCGAAACCCGGGATCTTTTGGGCGAAAGCCGGACAGGAACGGAACAATATCTTGACGTTCCGAGCCCTGTTTCGCATAAGCCGCTGCGAAGGGACGGATTCCGGTTGCGGAAAATTCGTCCCCTGTCTCAACGGCCCGGGGAGGGGTTCTTTTGGGCCACCAATCGAGGAAAATTCGGCAATGACCATAATTTCAGCTGTCATCGCCTGCGGTCTGCTTTCAGTCCTTTACGCCATCTGGGCGACACGTTCGGTCCTCGCGGCCGATCAGGGCAATGCACGCATGCAGGAAATTTCCGCGGCCATCCGCGAAGGCGCTCAGGCTTATCTGGCGCGCCAGTACACCACCATCGCCATCGTCGGCGTCGTGGTCCTGCTGCTTGCCTGGTGGCTGCTTTCGATCACCGCCGCCATCGGCTTCCTGATCGGCGCCGTTCTATCGGGTGCCGCTGGCTTCATCGGCATGCACGTCTCGGTGCGCGCTAATGTGCGTACCGCGCAGGCGGCTTCCAACAGCCTCGCTGCCGGCCTCGAGATCGCCTTCAAGTCGGGCGCCATCACTGGCATGCTGGTTGCTGGCCTGGCCCTGCTCGGCGTCTCGATCTACTACCTGATCCTGACCCAGTTCATGGGTCTGCAGCCAAACGATCGCGTCGTCATCGACTCGCTTGTTTCGCTCGGCTTCGGCGCCTCGCTGATCTCGATCTTCGCCCGTCTCGGCGGCGGCATCTTCACAAAAGGCGCCGACGTCGGCGGCGACCTTGTCGGCAAGGTTGAAGCCGGCATTCCCGAGGACGATCCACGCAATCCGGCCACCATTGCCGACAACGTCGGCGACAATGTCGGCGATTGCGCCGGCATGGCCGCCGACCTGTTCGAGACCTATGCGGTGACCGTGGTCGCCACCATGGTCCTCGCCGCCATCTTCTTCGGTGGCACCGACGTTCTCGGCGCGGCCATGCTCTATCCGCTGGCCATCTGCGGCGCCTGCATTCTCACCTCGATCGTCGGCACTTTCTTCGTCAAGCTCGGTTCCAGCGGCTCGATCATGGGCGCGCTCTACAAGGGCCTGATCGTCACCGGCCTGCTGTCAATTGTCGGCCTTGCCGTGGCCACCTCGGCATGCATCGGCTGGGGTGAGATCGGCACCGTCGCCGGCATGACCATCACCGGCACGAACCTGTTCATCTGCGGCCTTGTCGGCCTTGCGGTGACCGGACTCATCGTGGTGATCACCGAATATTATACCGGCACCAACAAGCGTCCGGTGAACTCCATCGCCCAGGCCTCGGTCACCGGTCACGGCACCAATGTCATCCAGGGCCTCGCGGTCTCGCTGGAAGCGACGGCGTTACCGGCGATCGTCATCGTCGGCGGCATCATCTCGACATACCAGCTCGCCGGCCTCTACGGCACGGCGATCGCGGTGACGACGATGCTTGGCCTCGCCGGCATGATCGTCGCGCTCGATGCCTTCGGCCCGGTCACCGACAATGCCGGCGGCATTGCCGAAATGGCCGGCCTGCCCAAGGAAGTGCGCCAGTCAACCGACGCGCTCGACGCTGTCGGCAACACCACCAAGGCGGTAACCAAGGGCTACGCCATCGGTTCGGCCGGCCTCGGCGCGCTGGTGCTGTTCGCGGCCTACTCTAACGACCTGAAGTTCTTTGCCGCCAATGGCGACAAATACCCCTACTTCCAGGGTATGGGCGACGTCTCCTTCGACCTCTCCAATCCTTACGTCGTCGCCGGCCTGATCTTCGGTGGCCTGATCCCGTATCTGTTCGGCGGCATCGCCATGACCGCCGTCGGCCGCGCCGCGGGTGCTATCGTTCAGGAGGTGCGCAAGCAGTTCCGGGAGGATCCGGGCATCATGGCAGGCACCTCGAAGCCGAACTATGCGCGCGCCGTCGACCTTCTGACCAAGGCAGCGATCCGGGAGATGATCGTTCCGTCATTGCTGCCGGTGCTGGCGCCGCTGGTGGTCTATTTCGGCGTCCTCCTGATCTCCGGTTCGAAGGCATCCGCCTTTGCCGCGCTTGGCGCCTCGCTGCTCGGCGTCATCGTCAACGGCCTGTTCGTCGCCATCTCGATGACCTCCGGCGGCGGCGCCTGGGACAACGCCAAGAAGTCGTTCGAAGATGGTTTCGTCGACAAGGACGGCCTCAAGCACATCAAGGGCTCCGAAGCGCACAAGGCTTCGGTGACCGGCGACACGGTCGGCGATCCCTACAAGGATACTGCCGGCCCAGCGGTCAACCCGGCGATCAAGATCACCAACATCGTCGCGCTGCTGTTGCTGGCCGTTCTCGCGCACGGCTAAGCTCGGTCGCTATGGCCTTAAAACAAAACCCGCGGGATCGCTCCCGCGGGTTCTTCATTGCCTGAGATATGCCGCTTACAGGGAAGCGAAAGGAACGGAAGGAAGCCGACACCCTCGGGTGGATCAGCTGCCGCCGAGCGTGCTGCCGCCGCTGGCGCCGGGAATACCAGGCGCCAGCTTGCTGGCGCCACTGATGATCTGGCTGAGGAAGTTCTGGTCCTTGCCGCCGGTCGGCGTGGTGCGCGAGATGAAGTCGAACACCTTGCCGTCTTTCAAGCCGTAATTGGCGATCTGGGTGACGCGCCCGTCATCGCCAAAATAGACCGCCAGCACATGCTGGTCGACCAGCCGCGGCTTGTCGAAGGCGACATAGCGCTTGCGCGTCTGCGAAATGTAATAAAAGGCCTCGTTATCGAAGGTCGCCTTCGTCGAGGGAGTGCCGAGCGCCAGCAGCACCTGTTCGCGGCTTGAGCCGACCGGCACCAGGTCGATCGCCTGCTGGTCTATGACGTAGCCTTGCGTCAGCGTCTCGCTCGGATTGAGATCGCCGATCATCTTGGACGAATTGCAGGCGGAAAGTGCCGCAGCGATCACCAGCAGCGAAACCGCACCGCCGGGCTTGGGCAGGAAAGTCGACTTGAATTTCAGCGCGCGCAACTACAACTCCATAAGCTGGCCGCAACTTGCGCTGGGCCGCAAAACCGGTAAACCAGCTTGCTTGCCGATGCAACAAGGCCACTTCAACAAACGGTCCCGGGAGACCACCCTCAAATGTTCCAGCGCCTCTTTGGCCGCGAACGACATGCCAACCGCGCCATCACCGAGGCGCTTTACGCACAAATCGTGGCGGCGGCGCGGCAAACGGTGTTTTATTCCGCCTGGAACGTACCGGACACGCCGCTCGGCCGCTTCGAGATGCTGTCGTTGCACATGTTCCTGTTTCAGCACCGGTTGCGAGGCGAGGGCGGTGCTGCGGCAGAGGTTGCGCAGGTGCTGATCGACGAGTTCTTCATGGATGTCGAACATTCGTTGCGTGAATTGGGCATTGGCGACGTCGGCGTGCCGAAGCGAATGCGGAAACTGGCGAAAATGTTCTATGGCCGTACCGCCGCCTATGATGATGCGCTGCAAAGAAATGACCATGATGCACTCGCCGTCGCCCTTGCCCGCAATGTCAGGCCGGATGCCGGCGCCTGGCCGCAAGCGTCGCAACTGGCACTCTATGCCGCCGATGCATCAAGGCAACTCGCGGAACAGCCGACCGAATCGATCGTTTCCGGAACGGTGTCATTTCCCGTGGCCAACGCTTGAGCGACGGCAGGCCGATGAAGGTGGCGAAGTGGAGGCGAAGATGAAATACCCTGATACCCACAGCCCAGTGTCATTCCTGGCAAATGTCGCCCGGCTGCCGCAAAAGGGGCTGCCGGTGGTGATCGATGCCGACGCTGGCCAGCGCGCCCTGCTGGCCGTCGAGCACGAGCTGCTTTCGGTCGAGAATTATCGCGCCGAACTCCTGGTCGAGCCCTGGAAACGCAACGGGGTGAAAGTCAGCGGCCATGTCGAGGCCGATATAACGCAGGCCTGCATCGTCACCCTCGACCCGGTCGAGGCGCATATCGACGAGCCGGTCGAAGCGCTGTTCCTGCCGGAGCAATCCAAGCTCGGGCGGCAAGGTTTCGACGGCGGCGGTGAGATCCTGCTCGACGCCGAAGGCCCCGACAGCCCGGAAACCTTTTCCGGCGATGCGATCGACGTCGGGGCGCTTGCCGAGCAGTTCTTTGGCTTGGCGATCGATCCATATCCGCGCAAGCCGGGTGTATCGCTGGAGGCCGCCGGCGATACCGAGCCTGTGGAGAATGAATTCCAGCAAAAGCTCAGATCACTGTTGGGAAAATCCTGATGGCTGACCCAATTTGAGAAAAGTTGGTTGTGCGGCAGCCCAAAACCGTTATTTTCGCCGAACCTTCGCGAGCCCCGCACCTTGGCAAGCCCGCTGGCCAATCAACCGTGAGATGAACACCGCGTGATCAGGATTTCCATCGATGCCATGGGCGGCGATCACGGGCCAAGCGTGGTCATCCCGGCGCTCATGACTGTCGCCACCCGCCGTCCGGATATACGCTTCGTCATTTATGGGCGCGAAGAAGTGGTACGGCCCGAACTCGCCAAATTCCCTAAGCTGGCGGAAGTGAGTGAGTTCGTGCACTGCGAGATCGCAGTGCGGATGGACGACAAGCCGAGCCAGGCGCTGCGCCATGGCCGCTGGAAGTCATCGATGTGGAAGGCCGTCGAGGCGGTCAAGGCAGGCACTGCCGACGCCTGCATCTCGGCCGGCAATACCGGCGCGCTGATGGCAATGTCCAGATTCTGCCTGCGCACCATGGCGACCATCGATCGCCCGGCAATCGCGGCGCTCTGGCCGACATTGCGCGGCGAGAGCGTGGTGCTGGACGTCGGCGCCACCATTGGCGCGGATGCGCATCAACTGGTTGACTTTGCCATTCTGGGCACCGGCATGGCGCGCTCGGTTTTCGGCATCGAACGGCCGAGCGTCGGGCTGCTCAATGTCGGCGTCGAGGAGATCAAGGGTCAGGAAGAGGTCAAGGAGGCGGGTCGTATGTTGCGCGAGGCCAACATGGCCTCGATGAACTACCATGGCTTTGTCGAGGGTGACGACATCGGCAAGGGCAGTGTCGACGTCGTCGTTACCGAGGGATTTGCCGGCAACATCGCGCTGAAGACGGCGGAAGGCACCGTCAGGCAGATCGCCGGCTATCTGCGCGCGGCGATGAACCGGACGCTGATGGCCAGGATCGGCTATATCTTCGCCAAGACCGCCTTCGATCGCCTGCGCGAGAAGATGGATGTCGGCCGCTCCAATGGCGGCGTCTTCCTCGGATTGAACGGCATCGTGGTGAAGAGCCATGGCGGGGCTGATTCGGATGGCTTCGCGGCGGCGATCGAGCTTGGCTACGACATGGTGCGCAACAATCTGCTTGACCGCATCGAAGCCGATCTCGACCTGTTCCATGCCCGCAATCCGAATGCCCAGACAATCCGGAAATCCGACGTCGTCATCGACGCAAAGGAATAGGAAAGAGCATTGATCAGATCCGTCGTGCGCGGCACGGGCGCCGCGCTGCCCCGCCGCATTATGAAGAATGCCGATTTCGAAGGCATGGTCGAGACGTCGGACGAGTGGATCGTCCAGCGCACCGGCATTCGCCAGCGCCACATTGCGGCCGACGACGAGACGACGGCCTCGCTGGGCGAGGCGGCAGCGCGCGCGGCCCTCGACAGCGCCGGCCTGACGGCTGACGATATCGACCTGATCGTGCTGGCGACCTCGACGCCCAACAACACCTTTCCCGCGACCGCGGTCGAGATCCAGAACCGGCTCGGCATGCACCACGGTTTTGCCTTCGACCTGCAGGCGGTCTGCTCCGGCTTCGTCTATGCAGTGACGACCGCCGACCTCTATATCCGCGGCGGCTTGGCCAGACGGGTACTGGTGATCGGCTCGGAAACATTTTCGCGTATTCTCGACTGGAACGACCGCTCGACCTGCGTTTTGTTCGGCGACGGCGCCGGCGCGATGGTGCTGGAAGCAGGCACGGGGGCAGGCGGCATCGCCGACCGAGGCGTTCTGGCGGCCAGCCTGCGCTCCGACGGCATCCACAAGGACAAGCTTTTTGTCGACGGTGGGCCGTCGACCACCGGAACGGTCGGGCACCTCAGGATGGAAGGCCGCGAAGTGTTCAAGCATGCGGTCGGCATGATCACCGACGTCATCGAGGCGACGTTCGCACAGGCCGGCATCGGCGCCGCCGATCTCGACTGGTTCGTGCCGCATCAAGCCAATAAACGAATTATTGACGCTTCGGCCAAAAAGCTTGGGATAGAGGAGCGGAAGGTGGTGGTGACCGTCGATTTGCACGGTAATACCTCGGCGGCTTCCGTGCCGCTGGCACTGTCCGCAGCCGTCGCCGACGGTCGCATCAGAAAGGGTGACCTGGTACTGCTCGAGGCGATGGGCGGCGGCTTCACCTGGGGTGCCGTCCTGCTCCGCTGGTAAGTGCCGAACTATCGGGTTCGGGTCCTTGACCTTGACGGATCAATTACTTAGGTTCTGCCGTTGCTTGTATCGATTTATGTTTTTGAGCTGATGGGACGGTTCGTATGGGGGGAAAGACACTTACGCGCGCCGACCTCGCCGAAGCCGTTTACCGCAAGGTTGGGCTGTCACGTACTGAATCGGCCGAGCTTGTCGAGGCGGTGCTGAATGAGATCTGCGAGGCGATCGTTCGCGGCGAGACGGTGAAGCTGTCGTCCTTCGCGACCTTCCACGTCCGCTCCAAGAACGAGCGCATCGGGCGCAATCCCAAGACCGGTGAGGAAGTGCCGATCCTGCCGCGCCGGGTGATGACCTTCAAGTCGTCGAACGTACTGAAGAACCGTATCCTGCGCTCCCATCAAAACAGCAAAGCCAAGGGTAGCAAGTAGCCGCCCAATCCCCCTTTGCCAAGAATCATGCTCCAGGCTTCGGTTGAAAAATGAACCCTGCTTTTGCGCCAGGCTTGAATATTGTTTCATAAACCGCTGAAATAAGATGCGATTCGGTAGGCCGGATCGGTATTTGGGTGTGATCCGTTCCGCCGGGACGGAAAGCTGCTCTCTTTGTTAAGCGTGATGTCGCCCGAACCCGGTTCCCGCCTTTCGCGATCATGCTCTAGCGTGAGGATTCGTCCATGGACAAGAGCCCTGATGCTTTCCGCACCATCAGCGAGGTCGCGGAGGATCTGGATTTGCCGCAGCACGTGCTGCGTTTCTGGGAGACGCGTTTCAACCAGATCAAGCCGATGAAGCGCGGCGGCGGCCGCCGCTACTACCGTCCGCAGGACGTCGAACTGATCAAGGGTATTCGTCATATGCTCTACGACCAGGGCTATACGATCAAGGGCGTGCAGAAGCTGTTGCGCGAGAACGGCAACCAGTTTCTGATCGCCGTCGGCAGTGGCGACATGGCGGCGGTCGAGGCGATCTCGCAGCGCCGACAGGCCGACACGGTACCGCTGACGCAAGCGGCGCAGCCGCGCGGCCCGGACGACGAAATGCTGGTTGGCCAGCCGAGGGTGAAACCCAGCCGTCGTTTTTTCGGTATGGGCAAGACCGACGAGGAAGGTCCGGTTCCGCCGGACACGTCAAAACTTTCCCGTGACAATCGCGCGTTGCTGCAGGAGGCGCTGTTCGACCTCCTGGAATGCAAGCGCCTGCTCGATCAGGTTCGCTAGAGCCCGCCGGGTTGACCGGAACGGTCTTCAGGGTCATGCGTTAGGCTTCCTTCTGCAGATGAAGGAAGCACGTCATGGCATCGCTTTCGAGCATCTCCGACACCGATCTCAACAAGCAGGTCGCGGCCTTGGCCAGGGAACTGGCCACCTTGAAGAAAGCCGTGTTGAAGCAGGGCGGCGCCTTTTACGAAGACGGGCGCGATACCGCGTCGGATTACTATTCGGATATCACTGAGCGGCTCGGCAACGCCTTGCCGGCAATCAGAAGGCAAGGCCGGGCGATCGAGAAGACCGCCCGAGATCACCCGGCGACGGTGGCCGCTGTCGGGCTGGTTCTGGTCGGGCTCGTCGCCAGTCTGTTCCTCGGCGGCCGGCAGCAAAACGCGCCGCGAGCGCGTTCAAGGTCGGCACGTTAAGAAAAGCAAATGGCGGTGGTCAGCGGACCGCCGCCATTTTTCGCCGACACGGCAAACCCGGCAAGCGCGCCGCCCTTGATCCAGGACCAGAACGGCTGACTGCGGGTTGTTCGCCCGAGGGTGTTTTCAGTACTTCTTCGCGACAACCTTCTTGTGATGGTGGCGGTAGTGGTGGACGCGGTGATGGTAGTGATGGCGGTGATGCTTCTTGACGGTGGTGTGCATCGTCGTCGCATTCGCGCTGCTTGCGCCGATGATCGGCATCGAGAGTGCAAGTGCGATTGCAAGTCCAAGAGCGGAGAGAAGAGGCTTCTTCATGACATCGTTTCCTTTTTGCGCAGGCGGAATTTGAGCGTCACTGATTCAGGTCGGTGACTCGAGCGCTGCGGTTGGGACTATCGCCTTGGAGTTTTTCGGCAGTTTCTCCGGCCTGTAGAATTTTGTTTCCGAACTGTGTCTGCTGAGGATCCGGCCAGATGTCAGCTCGCCGGCATCCGCCATCCATTCCGGCGTCGGTTCACGATGCCGTGACGCTATCTTTGATGCTTGGCAAATCACCGGCGAGCGGGCATTCTCCCGATCGTCTCAGGCAACAACATGATTTGATCTAACTCTTTCATCCCACGGAGTTGCCAATGCCCCAAATAGCAAAACGCGAACCTTACTCCGAACTGGCGGCGAGCGCGGTTACGCCTGAACGCAGTGCCGTCCGAACCGCCCGGGAAGCCCGTGGATACAGCATCGAAGAGCTGTCCCTGGCGTGCGGGCTGGCAGCCTATGAGATTGCCGACGTTGAAAGCGGCAAGGATGCCGATCCCTCGAAACGTCGGCGTATTGCCTCCGCGCTTCAACTTCCGGAAAGCGCTCTGTTTGACGAAGCCGTGTTGCCTGCCAAAAGGCGATCCGTGTCGTAGCGACGTGTCATGCTTTTATTCCACGAGCTCGCCATGGGTCGCCCTGGCGGGCTTCGTTTTTTCGGCTACGTAGTGGACTTGACGGCCGCCACGGCGACGCCAGACGGAAATTGCTGGAGATGAGCCTCGAATCCGTTCGCGCCTTCTTCGCCGCACACGCGGCCGACATTGACGTCATCGTCACGGAGGCAAGCTCGGCGACGGTGGCTCTGGCCGCCGAAGCGCATGGCGTGGTGCCGGCGCAGATTGCCAAGACGATCTGCTTGCGCGCCGGCGACCAGACGATGCTGATCGTGGCCAGCGGGATCTCCAGGCTGGACAATCGCAAATTCAAGGACCGGTTTGGTGGCAAGGCGCGAATGCTGGACGCCGACCAGGTGCTCGCCGCGACCAACCATCCCGTCGGTGGGGTGTGCCCGTTCGGCCTACCGGCGCCGCTCCCGGTCTACTGCGACATCTCGCTGCGCGCCTTTGACGAGGTCGTCCCGGCGGCAGGCGCGACGAATGCCGCCGTGCGGCTCAGCCCGCAACGCCTGGCCGAACTCGTCGACGCCGAGTGGGTGGATGTGTGCCAGTAGCGATTTATCCGGGTCGTGGAATCCGCTGAGCGTTACCGCTACTCGGTCTTCTGTGGCTCTTCTTTCTTGATCGTCTGAGCGTCCGTGACAGTCGACATATCGGCCTTCTCGACGCTTGCTGTCTTCGTCTGCGTGTCGACCGATGCCTGAACCTTGGAATGCGCGGGGCAATCCGCAGAGGCAGCTGATATGGACATGGTCAGTGCCGCGGCTATTGCGAGGAATGTCTTCATGATCATTCTCCTCTTTCGTTCGATGGGTAAAGTTAGCCCGTCTGGCACCGACCGCAAAATCACATTTGTTCACACGCGCTCCTGCGCACACGGAAGCCGACGCTGGGCCAGTGATTCAAATGGCTGCGCGGATAGCCGCTTGCCGTATCAAGGCCCACTGGCTCCGGCCGGAGGATTTTTGGCGTTAGAGATCTCGCCGCTCAGAGCCAGTCTCAAATCTTCGGCGCTGAGCTGACCACTTTCAAATAAATCCATCACTCTGCGGCCGAGCACTTCTCTGCCTGGATCTCCATCAGCGAGGCCTAGTTCACGGCATCGGGCATCAAGTGCCTTGGTCAACATGGTCAGCTCGGCAGGACAGGCAACTCCTTGAAGCGACATTGCATCTCTCCCGAAAAGGGCGAAAGCGCGTGGCATCTTCGTAGCGTCCGCTCGCCCTTACAACTGCGGACGACGGCAATTCAACTAGAGCCAACCTTTTTCGAACTCAACATTCAAACGTACCAAAACGCCGCGCGCTCCAATGCGAGGATCCTGCTACAATACGGTATGGCCGTCCGAATAGCGGTTGTCCTCGCGCTTCTTTTCGCCTTCGCCTACGGTTTCGCAAAACTCGCGGAACATTATCGCAGCGTTGGCGACAGGCCCTCTCCGTGTGAAGAATTGCCCTATCCTGATTGTCCTGACCAAAAAGCTCCTCCCCGGGAAGAAACTGAGCCTTGAGCGCGCGCCTGTTCAGGCCAGGCCAGCCGTCGGGATTGAATTAGTTCTTTCCAACCGATGGTTGGTGGACGCATTGCAGCTGATGCGCCTAGGATTCAGTACGATCCGCGCGCACCGGGCATGCCCAACCCCCGAGTCACCCCTGCCTGATGCAAGGCGCCTGATCGAGTCCCGCCGTTCTGGCATGTGCGGCGGGACCTTTTCTCACGATAAAGGTTGGCGTACGCAGCAAAGCTTACCTAGCCATTACCGCGCGGTTTCTCGGTGGGCTTCTGGCTAGACGCCAGCCTCCGTGCCTCGCGCACGAGTGATGCGTGATCGATTCCTCGATGAGATCACGCGCCTGCGTATGTTGCGCTGGCTGCAGTGCGGCTATTGTCTGTACAGCCAGTTTGGGGGAAAACTGGCTAAGCCTTTGGATTTTAATGGTCGGAGTGGCCGGATTCGAACCGACGACCCCTTGACCCCCAGTCAAGTGCGCTACCGGGCTGCGCTACACTCCGGACCGGTCGCGATGTATCGTGATAGACCGGGTCCGGTCAACCGAATTCGGTTGCTGTCCTGCCTGAGGCAACCGCGACGGGGATTGCCGGTCGCTGCGTCGCCCGCAACTGCCACTGGTGGCGGTATTCGAGCGCGATGGCACCCCAGATCAAGCCGAGCAGCAGGTAGACATGGCGCCAGTGGTCGATGTCGATGAAGGTGCCGAGCCCGATATTGCCGATGAAGGCGACGTAGGCGCATAGAAGATAAGGCTGCCACGGCCGGTCGCGCAGCAGAATGCGGAAGCCGGCGGCGATCGTCCAGCACGTCAGCGTCAGGAACGACACGAAGCCGAGCCAGCCGTAATCCATCAGCATCTTCAGCCAGATGTCGTGCGTGTCCTCGCCGAAGATCTTGCCGAAGACGAGCGGGCCGATGCCGAACGGATGCTCCAGTGCCATCTGAAAGCCGATCGTATAGCGGGCGAAGCGGCCGAGCCGGGCGGTGTCGTAGCTTTGTTCGAGCTGTGCGCGGTTCGAGAACATTTCGGCGACTCCTGGCAGTTGCAGGATGACGATCATTGCGATGACCAGCAGTCCGACGGCGGCGATGGTCATGACGACGACGCGCAGCCTGAACTTGCCGCTGGCGCTCTGCAGGAACAAGGCACCGGTCAAAAGGATCGCCGAAACGGCGAACATGCCCCAGGCGCCGCGCGAAAAGGAAAAGAAGATGCCGGCGGTGATGATCAGCAACGGCACCGCCAATAGCGGCATGCGTGCGACCGAGCCGGTAAGCAGCAGGTAGAGCAGGTAGATGCCGGGCAGCACCAGGAACGGACCGAACACGTTCGGGTCCTGGAAGGCGCCGGCGGCACGGTCGTATTTGGTGAAGATCTCGGCTCCTGGAAAGGCATGGAAATAGCCGGCTATGCCGACCAGCGAAGTCAGCACCGCCGACACCACATAGGCGACGAAGATCACCCGGTAGAGACTGGGCCGGACCGCCGTTACCGAAGCGAAAAAAACCGCGGTTAAGGCCAGGAACAGCGAGACGGCGAGATAGAGCGGCGTGCCGGCGAGGTCCGACATCTGCGTCATCGAGATCATGCCGCCGATGTTCATGATCACCAGCAGCACCAGCAGCGGCACCGCCGCGCGTTGTATGCGCAGGCCGAACAAGGGCCACACCACGATCAGCCCGACCATATAGAGGTCGTATGGCGCCGGTTCATCGATGACGAAGCCCGACAGGAAAACGCCGAGGAAAACCGCCCCCGACGCAATCAGTGCAATCAGCTTGGCGTTGACCGCCGCCGCCGGCAATACATAGGCCGTCGCGCTCAATATGCGTTTTCCGTGTTGAGCAGTCGGATCGGCGTCAGGAACAGGATTTTGAGGTCGAACAAGAGCGACCAGTTCTCGATATAATAGAGGTCGTATTCCGTCCGCATGCGAATCTTCTCGTTGGTGTCCATCTCGCCGCGCCAGCCATTGATCTGCGCCCAGCCGGTCACACCGGGTTTGACCTTGTGGCGAGCGAAATAGCCGTCGACCACTTCATTGTAGAGGAGGTTGTGCGACTGCGCGGCAATGGCGTGCGGGCGCGGCCCGACCAGCGACAGCGAACCGAACAGCGAATTGAAGAACTGCGGCAGTTCGTCGACCGAGGTCTTGCGGATGAAGCGGCCGACGCGGGTGACGCGCGGATCGTTCTTGGTCACGGTCTGTTTGGCCGTCGGGTCCGCCTTGTCGGTATACATCGAACGGAACTTGTAGACGTCGATGATCTCGTTGTTGAATCCGTGCCGCTTCTGATGGAACAGCACCGGCCCCTTGCTGTCGAGTTTGATCGCGATTGCGGTCGCCAGCATCACCGGCGAGAACACGATGATGCCGATGATCGAAAAGACAATGTCGAAGGCGCGCTTGGCGACCGAATCCCAGTCGTTGATCGGCTTGTCGAAAATATCGAGCATCGGCACCGAGCCGATGTAGGAATAGGCGCGCGGCCTGAACTGCAGCGCGTTCGAATGCGCCGATAGCCGGATGTCGACCGGCAGCACCCACAGCTTCTTCAATAACTGCAGCACGCGCGATTCGGCGGTCAGCGGCAGCGATACGATCAGCATGTCGATGCGCGCGATGCGGGCAAATTCGATGAGTTCGGAAATTGTACCGAGCTTGGGATAACCGGCGACAACCGGCGGCGACCGCTTGTCGCCGCGGTCGTCGAAGATGCCGCAGATGCGGATGTCGTTGTAGGGCTGCCTTTCGACCGAGCGGATCAATACCTCCGCCGCCTTGCCGCCGCCGACGATGACGGCGCGGCGCTCCATCCGCCCGTCGCGCGCCCAGCGCCGGATCAGCTTCGACATCACCAGTCGGAGACCCAGGATCAGCACGAAACCGACGACGAACCATGTGCCGAAGAGCAGGCGCGAATAGTCTTCCGACATTTTCATGGTGAAGGCGGTGAGCGCCATCAAGGCGAATGTTCCGGCCCAGACCAGCAGGAGACGGCCGAAATTGGCGATCGGCCGCATCAGCGCGACGATCTGGTAGCGGTCGGTGACGTCGAACAGAACGACCGCGAGGAACGAAGTGGCGGCGATCGTCAGTGAGTATTGCCAGGCAAGATAGTTGAAAAAGCCGACATAATAGAAATAGACGGCAAGACCTGACACCAACAGCAGCGCGAATTCCACCATGCGCAGGACGCCGCTCACCATGATCGGCGACATCGTATCGCGCCGGTATTGCGAGGCGACCTGGCGGGCAACATCGTTCATGCCGCCGGCCGTATTGTTCTCGGCAGGGGCGTCGAATTTGCGCACCGCGTCTAGCGAAAAACGGCGCGCTGGGTCGATTTCGTTCATGGGGCGTCCGCAGGTTTCCCTCAGGTGAATAGCAAAAGAGAGCTAAGAAACCCTTGAAACAACGGATGGCTTTGGAGACGCTTTCACCAGGAGCAGCCCGGTGGAAACCCGTTGTTCTATTTTTTGAGCGCGGCGAAATAGGCCTTTTCGATTTCGGCGGCCATTACATCGGCGCCGAAGCGTGCCTTGAGGTCGGCGAGGCCGGGCATCAGGCCTTTGTAGGTGTCGAGATCGGCCAATGCGGCGCTTATCTTGTCGCCAAGTTCGCGCGGGTCGGGCCGGATCAGGACAGGCGAGCCGGTGTCGAAGATTTCCGGTATGCCGCCGACCGCCGTCGCGATGATCGGCTTGCCGGCGGCGAGCGCTTCCAGAACTATATAGGGCATGGCTTCCGCGCGCGAGGGAACGACGACCAGTTCGGCCAGCCTGAAGGCGAGCCTGGCCGGCATCGGCGCCAGGAAGCTGACCTCGAGGCCGAGTTGATCTACCTGGGCGCGATAGCGCGGCAGGTCGTCGCCGTCGCCGACCATCAGCGCTTTCAATGGGCGGCCGAGCCGTGTCGCGGCTCGCCCCAGCGCATCGATGAAGATGTCCGGGCCTTTGAGGTCGCGCATCATGCCGATATAGAGGAGGTCAACCGCATTGTGCTCGGTCCGCACCGGCTCGAACTCGGCGGCGCGCAGGCCGTTGTGGACGAGAGCGTTCGGAATGGGCGGCTCGCCGACCTTCCTGCGATAAGTCCGCCGCTCATAATCGGAAACAAACAGCAGGCAATCGGTGAAGCGAGCCATGAAGCGCTCGAGCGCGAAGAACAGCTTCCCCATGGCGGTGGTCTCGTCATAGTGAAGCGAGCCGCCATGCGGCGAATAAAGGCGGGCTACGCGAGACCTGGATACCCGCAACAATGAGCCAAACAGACGGGCATAGGCGCCACCTTTGGCGCCATGCCCGTGCAGCACGTCCGGCCGCAATTCTTTTATGATCCTGTAGGTGCGCCGGGCCGAGGCGAGATCGCCTGGCCCGACATGACGCTGCATCGGGGTGCGGTGAATGCCGAGCGCCAGGCTGCCTTTCATCTGTTCGAACAGCCGTTCCTCGAAATCGCCGCCCGTCGTCGAATCGCAAACGATGCCGACGGCATGGCCGGCGGCGACCTGAGCCTCGGTCAGGTCGCGCACATGCCGGAAGATGCCTCCGACCGGTGAGCGAAAGCAGTGGACGATCCTGAGTGTGTCCGCCACTTTGTCAGCACATCAAAACAGGCGTTCGCGAACATAGACTGTATCGCCGGGCAGCAGCGGGTCGGAGGTCACCACGCGTCCGGTTATCACCTTGCCGTTGATGTCGCGGGTAATGTCGACGCTTGCCTGGTTGGCGCGTGGCGTGAACCCGCCGGCGATGGCGACGGCTTTCTGCACGGTCAGGCCTGGAACGTAGGAATACTGCCCCGCCGCACCCACTTCACCCATGACGAAGATCGGCCGGTAGCGATCGATTTCTACCGAAACATCGGGATCCCGCAAATAACCCTGGCGCAGTTTCTCGGCGATCTCGCTTTCAAGCTGTTGGGCGGTGTGGCCGCGCGCCGGCACGTTGCCAACGAGCGGCAGCGAGAGATAGCCGGACTGATCGACGCTGTAGGTATTGGTCAGTCCTTCCTGCTCGAACACGGTTACGCGGACGCGGTCGCCGGCGCCGAGGCGATAGGGCTGGTCGAGAACTTCATGGAATGCGGCCGGCGTCGGCCGGTAGCTGGAGCAGCCCGAAAGCATCGATACGGCAAGCAGCGCGCGGAAAAGGGGAGCAGTGCTTTTCATGAGCGGACACGTACCTTTGAATAGCCGGCGACTCTGCGGCAAACCTTAACGATCGAGCTCGGTTATCATCCTGTTAGGGTTAATGGCCGGTAAAGGCGCGCGGCCGATGCGGGCCGGATCGACGAATGCAGATGGTTTTCAGCCTCTTGTTTGCGGCTTGTTAATAGAGCCTGACAGGTTCTTACCGCGATATTAACGGCTGAGTTACCATAGTTGTTTACGGTGCATGCTGACTCAGTACCGGAGCAGGGATGCATGTCCGTTCAATCCGCGGCCGCAGATGTCGACGTCGATCTCAGGCAGCTTTTCGCCGGCCTGGCGCGAAACTGGCTGCGCATCCTTGTCGTCGCACTGGTTGTAACCGGTCTGGCCTTTGCGCTCGCCTGGCTTGCAACGCCCGAATACAAGGCGGCAGCCAAGCTGGAGATCGGGCCTCGAGAATCGGAGTTCACGCGGCCAGCCGGGGCCAACGGCAACGAGCGGTCGATTCCCGACGAAGAGGCTGTGGCCACCGAGGTCCAGATCATCTCGTCCCCCGACATCCTCAAGCAGGTGGCGGCGAAGCTCAACCTGGCGAAATTGCCCGAATTCGACGAGGCGCTGAAGATGTCGGCGCTGAGCCGCGCCCTTGTCCTTGTTGGCTTGAAAAGCGATCCGTTCGAGATTCCGCTGGAAGAGCGCGTGCTGGACGCAATGCATGAGAAGCTCAACGTCTATGGCGTTGAAAAAACCCGCGCGATCGCAATCGAGTTCTCGTCAGAGGATCCAAAGCTTGCCGCCGCGATCCCGAACGCCATTGCAAACGCCTATATCGCCTCCAAGGGCAATGCCAAGCTCGAATCGAATTCCGCCGCCACCGACTTTCTGGCGCCGGAAATCGCGGATCTGCAGAACCGGGTGAAGGAGGCGGAAGCCAAGGTTGCCGCATTCCGTGCGCAGTCCGATCTTTTGATGGGCGGCAACAATTCGGTGCTTGCCACCCAGCAGCTGTCCGAATTGTCGAGCGAACTGTCACGCGTGCGCGCCAATCGCGCTTCGGCGGAAGCGACCGCTGACAGCGTGCGCAGGGCGTTGCGCAATGGCGGCTCGCTGGATGCCGTTCCGGAGGTGTTGTCTTCCGAACTGATCCAGCGCCTACGCGAGCGGCAAGTCGAACTCAAGAACAACATCGCCGACCTTTCCACCACCTTGCTCGACAACCATCCGCGCATCCGCGCGCTGAAGTCGCAGCTCGCGGATCTCGACCGCCAGATCCGCAACGAAGCGGAAAAGATCATGAAAGGTCTGATGGCGCAGGCCGAGACGGCGAAGGCGCGAGAGGCTCAACTCGTGGCAGACGTCAACACGCTGAAGGCGGCGTCCGCCCGCGCCGGCGAAGAGCAGGTGGAACTCGATGCGCTGCAGCGTGATGCCGCGACCAAGCGTCAGCAGCTCGATCTCTATTCATCCAGCTATCTCCAGGCGGCCGCACGCAAGGATCGCAACTATCTGCCCGTCGACGCTCGCGTATTTTCGGACGCCCAGGTGCCGGCCGAACCTTATTTCCCCAAGATTGGTCCGATTGTCAGTGCGGCCTTTGTCGGCTCGTTGCTCATCATGGCGATCGTCACGCTGCTGCAGGAACTGTTTTCCGGCCGCGCCATGCGTCCGGCCGCCGGTGCCCATTTCGAGCGCATCGAGCAGGTTGCGATGCCGGCTGCCCAGGCCGAACGCGTGATGGCCGAGCCCGACCCGTCGGTTGGCCGGTCCGAACCGGCAGTCGTTGAGATCGATGAGGCCGACGACGACAATATCATTGAAAGCAAAGTGGAGCCGGAACCCGTCGCGGTGGCGGAAGCGGCTGCCGAGAAAATCGAACCGGAGTACTCTGAAATGGCCGCTGGAGACATTGAACCGGCACGTTCTATCCTCGGCGAGGTCGACATCGACAAGGCCGCGGAAAAACTGATCGCCACCGGTGCCGCCCGCGCCATATTCGTGTCACCGGAAGGCGACGAGGCGGCCGCCTCGGCAGTGCTGGTGGCGCGCGCAGTCTCCGACGCCGGGCTTCGCGTGCTGCTGCTTGATCTCACCGCTTCGGGTGCTGCCTCGCGGCCGATGCTGGACAGCGGGCTGTTTCCGGGCATCACCGATCTGCTCGCCTCACAAGCGCAGTTCAGCGATGTGATCCACCCCGATCTCTATTCGGACTGCCACGTGATTCCCGTCGGCACAGCCGATCCGGTCCGCGCCATGCGCGCCGCCGACCGGCTGCCGATCATCATGCAGTCGCTGACCACCGCCTATGATTTGGTCGTGGTCGAATGCGGACCGGCCGACGCGCAAGGCATCAGCCGCCTGGTGGGCGAGGGGACCGAGGTTTTGCTCTCCATGCTTGAACCGGACGACGAGGTGACGCAGGCCGCGGTCGCGCTCATCGAGAGTGGCTATCCCGACCTGACGCTGGTCACGCCCATCGGCCATGTGGCGCCGGGCCCAATGCCGGGACGGCGCTCGGCTGCCTGAGGCAGTTTTCTCTCAAATCGAAATCAGCTGTCGTCTTCGCCTGCGGCCGGTGCTGTCCGCCCCACGGCTTTGCGGCGCAGCAGCTTGGTCAGCTTCCAGACCATTGGGCTGTGCTTGATGAATGCCTTCAGGCTTGCGCCGTGCCTGAGCGCAAGCGCCAGCGCACGACCTTTCGGCGTCAGCGGAACCAGCACCTCGAAATGCTGCGTTTCGACATCGCACCACAATCGCTTGTAGGGTTCGTCGCCGACCGAGAAATCATAGATTTCGAAACCCGCCTCGCAGGCTTCCTGGATGTTCTCGAAGAACAGGAAGTCGCCCGGGCTGGTGTGTGCGAGGTCGTCCTCGGCAATCGCCCCGAACTCGCAGATCAGCCGCTTGCCCGAACGGCTCGACCCGGTGACTGCACGAAGTTTGCCGGCGACTTCCAGCCCATGCAGGACGAAGGACGGATCTTCCTCTTGAAGCGCGTCGGCAAACAGCGAGCGGAAAAAAGCGCGCACCTCCGCCTCACCGAAAACATTGGCGATGCCCATCTTGCGGAAGCGGAATTCCTTCATCTCAAAAAAGGCATCGAGCAGCATGTGCACCTCGTCCGCAGTCCTCGCCTCGATGCGACGATAGCTGCCAACGGCCTCGAACTTGCGCGCCTGCGAGCGATGCTTTTTGCGCCTGCGCTTGCCGCTCACGCGGGTGAGCAGTGCGTCAAATCCTCCCACAAGACCGGCAGCCAGCGACAGATTGGGGCTCGAAAAATGCGGCAAGGCGGAGAGCGGGTTGGCAACGCCGTCGAGATCGGGCAGCAGCCGCTCCAGCGCGACAAGATCAATGTCGCGCCGCGCCTTGGCAATCGCCGCCAGCATCGAGCGGATCGCCGCGCTATCGGCATTCGCCAGCCATTGCGGGTCGGCGGCGGCAAAATTGCCGTTTGCATGGCGGCCGCCCATGAACCGGGCGACGCGGAACGCTCCACTGCGAGTGACCTCCAGCGCCAGTGAGAAAACCGGCCTGTCCTCGGCGCGCAGCGTCGCAACGACAACGTCGGCGCCGGTATGTGCGGCCCAGTTCAGGATCCAGCCGGCGCTTTGCGCAGGGGCAAAAAGCGCCGAATGGCAGAATTCTGCGTACGCCGCCAACGCCGCACTATCGGCGACCGAGGTTGACAGGCCGGCTTTGCCGGCCGGCAAGGCATACGGCGACGCCTCGCTGCTTGCCAGCCGATTGCCGTCAAATGACGCGGTGGCGTCAACCATACCTCAATCCTTGGGGCGTATTCGTCGCGATTGGGGGTCCGCGCAGGCGCATTCCATGCTTAATGAGCTTAGGCGCAAAAGGTGAATGAATGATCGACGGGGGCGAGGCAATCCGCAAACTGGCGCTCAATCTCGCCCGCTATTCCGGTCTCGCGCCGCTGGCCAAGCCGTTTATCGGCGGCCTTGGCGCCATCCTGATGCTGCATCGGGTAACCGCGACACCGGAGAAGCCGAACGGTGTCAACCGCCATTTGAACATCGCGCCTGGGTTTCTCGACACCGTGATCGCCGACATGAAGGCGAACGGCTACAGTTTCGTCACGCTTGACGAGGCGATCGAGCGCATCAAGGCCGGCGACAAGGACGGCCAGTTTGCGACGATCACCGCCGACGACGCCTATCGAGACAACATGACCGAGGCGCTGCCGGTGCTGGAGAAGCACGGCGCGCCGATCACCATCTACGTCGCGCCGGGGCTGATCGACGGCGCTGCCGATTTGTGGTGGGACGTGGTCGAGGACATCGTCAATGCGCGCGATCGCCTGACGCTGACGACGCCGGATGGCCCGGTGACAATCGACTGCTCGAGTCCGGGAAAAAAGGTCCAGGCCAATGCGCGCCTGCACGCTCATCTGACGCTGAAGGTGCGCGAGCAGGACCAGCGTGCGGTGTTGCGGGATCTGGCGCGCTCGAACGGCATCGAGTTGGGTGGTCCGCGCCCGAGCACGCTGATGAACTGGGACGAGATCCGCACCATGGCCGGGCACCCGCTGGTGGCGATCGGCGCACATAGCGTCAATCACTGCAATCTGAAGCGGCTTTCCGAGAGCGATGCGCGACATGAGATCGGCGACGTCAAGCGCATATTGCAGGCCAAACTCGGCGAGGAACCGCGCCATTTCGCCTATCCCTACGGTTATGCCAGTGCCGTCGGCCGCCGCGAAGTAGGCCTAGCCCGCGATGCCGGCTACGCCTCGGCGGTGACGACCCGCCACGGCATACTCCGCGCCGAGCATGCCGGCTTCCTGCACGCCCTGCCGCGCATTTCGGTCAATGGCCGCTATCAGAGCGTCGCCCACATCCGAACAATGTTGTCGGGCGTGACGACGCCGCTGGCCAATGCCGGCAAGACGGTGGTGACGATCTAACTGTTGCCTCGCCCCTTCGGCCGCGGCTCCAGGATCAGCCATTTGATGATGCCCATCGCCGGCAGCACCCACAAAAGCCCGCTGAGCAGGAAGAAGATGAAGTGCGCCAGCGGCCCGGACTGCGACAATTGGGCGACCGCCACGATCGAGGCGACCAGCGCATAGACTATGACCAGCACTACCAGCAGGAAGCTTCCGATCAGCTTTTTCAGGCGAATGGGCATGGCGCGATCTCGTTGATCGCTATCGCTTAGGCCGAACAGCCAATACGCGCAACCCGCCAGAAACGGCGCGACGGCGTGCCGCGCTGTCCGGTCTTGCAAGCCGGGTTGCGATGGTTCACCAATCCGCGACTTCAACTGCCGGGACAAATCCATGGCTGCTGCCATATCCGATGCCGCGCCTTTCGCCGCCCGCGATCGCGACCTTCGCAACCGCGCGCTGGTACGCGGTTGGCTCTATGTCGTGCTCCTGGTGCTGTTTGCGCTGGTACTGGTCGGCGGCGCTACAAGGCTCACCAATTCCGGCCTGTCGATCACCGAATGGCAGCCGATACACGGCGTCATCCCGCCGCTCAATGATGCCGAGTGGCAGGAGGAGTTCCTGCGCTACCAGCAGACCCCGCAATATGCCGAACTCAACAACGGCATGAGCATCGAGGCGTTCAAATCGATCTTCTGGTGGGAATGGGTGCACCGCATCCTGGCGCGTAGTGTCGGCGTGGTCTTCGCCCTGCCGCTGCTGTTCTTCTGGGCGACGCGCCGCATCGAGCGGGGCCTCGGCACGAAGTTGTCGGGCATCCTCCTTCTCGGCGCTCTGCAGGGCGCGATAGGCTGGTGGATGGTGGCGTCCGGGTTGGTTGACCGGGTTTCGGTCAGCCAATATCGGCTGGCGACGCATCTGACGCTGGCGGCGCTGATCTTCACGGCGACCATGGTGGTCGCGCGTGGGCTGGCGCCGCACTCGGAACCTGCCGCCGACAGCTCGACGCAACGTCTGGCCGGCTTTCTGGTGCTGCTGGCGCTGGTCCAGATCTATCTCGGCGGGCTGGTCGCAGGGCTAGACGCCGGCTTGAGCTACAACACCTGGCCGCTGATGGACGGTAAGCTGGTTCCCGGCGACCTGCTGCTGCTCGAGCCGGCATGGCGCAATTTCTTCGAAAACCCGAAGACGGTGCAATTCGTCCACCGGGTCGGCGCCTACACGATCTTCGCGGTCGCGCTCTGGCACATGATTGCGACATGCCGGCGCCTGCCGGGCACGACGCATGCCCGGCGCGCGACGCTGCTGTTCCTGATTGTCGCGGTGCAGGCGTCGATCGGCATCGGCACGTTATTGATGCAGGTGCCTCTGCACATGGCCCTGACGCATCAGGCATTCGCGCTCGTTCTGCTGGGCTTCGCCGCCGCGCATTGGCGCGGTACCAAGGGCGCTTACCCGCTGCCCCACGAGATCGCTCTCAGAGGCTGAGCCGCACCCGCCGGATTGCCGCGGCAATCGCCAGCTCGCGGTTTTCGTCGACCGCATTGCGATCTTCATGGTGCCATGCAGCCGACAGACAGCCATAGGCGATGGCGTGGTCCAGTATCGCGGGCGGCGACTGGCCGAGCGTTGCGGCAAAGACATGCGCCATATGCGCGATCCGCCGCGGATCGGTGCAAAGATCGTCTCGGTCGAGTGGGTTGTAGAACACATTGGCGGCATCGAAGCCGGGGTCGCCGAGAACGCCCTTCGGATCGATCGCCAGCCAGCCGCGCGGACCGTGCATGATGTTGTCGTGATGCAGGTCGCCGTGCAGCGGCCGTACGTCGTGCGGATTGGACAACAGCCGTTCCGCGATTTCGGCAGCTTCGACATACAGGCTCTTTTCGCCGGCGGCGCGATCGGCCTTCGCCTTTTTGAACAGGCTGGAAAACCGGGTCCGCAACGGCTGAAGGTCCGGCGGGGCAGGGTGCTTCGACGGCGAGAACAGCTTGGCCATTACCTCCGCCGCGATCGCGGTGGCGGCATTGTCGCCCTGATCCGCAATCATCTGTGACAGCGAGGTTTCGCCGGCATACTCGAGCAGCATCCGGTGGCCATCGCGACCCAGCAGCCGCACCGCGCCTTCGCCACGTCGCCAGGCGAGGAAATGCTCGCCGCGCAACTCGTCCTCGACATCGTCGAAAGGCTTTAGATCCTTGACGATTGCCGGTGAGCCGTCTTCGCGATCAACCTTCCAGATGCGGCTGCTGAACGTTTCGGCGATGAGTTCGGGCGCGCCGACCTTCCAGCGCTTCGGAAATGCTGGCGCATCCATTCAGAGGCCGAGCATCAGATCCATGTTCTGCACGGCAGCGCCCGAGGCGCCCTTGCCGAGATTGTCGTAGACGGCAAGCAGCAGCGCCTGCGCCCTGTTATCATTGGCAAAGACATAGAGCTTCATCCGGTTGGTGCCGTTGTAGATCTCCGGATCGATGTCGGGCATGCGTTCCTGATGCAGATACGGCGCTACCTCGACCACGCCGCCATCGATGGAAGCGAAATGATCGGCGATCGCCGCGTGAAGCTCGGCACCGCTCGGCACATGGTCGAGGCCGCCGAGTTGCAGCGGCACCACCGTGATCATGCCTTGCGCGAAATTGCCGACTGCCGGCTGCATGATCGGATCGTGCGAAAGCCTGGCATAGGTCCTGAGTTCCGGCACGTGCTTGTGCTGCAGCGACAGTCCGTAGGGCAGGAATTCCGGCGCATCCTCGCCCTTGGCGACATAATCCTCGATCATCGGCCGGCCGCCGCCGGAATAGCCGGAAATGCCGTTGACGGTGACCGGAAAATCGGCCGGCAGCAGCCCCGCCGCAACCAGCGGCCGCAGCGTCGCGATTGGTCCTTGCGGCCAGCAGCCAGGATTGGCGACGCGCTTCGCCGAAGCGATCTTCTTCGCCTGGTCCTTGTCCATTTCGGCGAAACCATATTCCCACCCATCGGCGACACGATGCGCCGTCGAGGCGTCGATCACTTTGGTGGTGTCATTGGCGATCAGCGAAACGCTTTCCTTGGCGGCCGCGTCCGGTAGGCAGAGAATCGCGACATCGGCGGCATTGAGGAACTCGGCGCGCGCTGCCGTTTCCTTGCGGCGCTCGGTCGGGATGGAGATGATTTCCAGGTCGCCGCGCTCGGCAAGCAGCGCCCTTATCTGCAGACCGGTGGTGCCGTGCTCGCCGTCGATGAAGATTTTCGGTTTCATTGCGTGCCAAAATTCCTGTTATCTCAAAGCTATATGCCGCTCGCCTGATTCAATCCGGCAACGCTGTGATTGCCTTGGTTCATTTCCTCGAGCCGGGCCTTTCGTTCCGCCAGCAGCCCGAGATAGTGCATGGCCACCATCGAGCCGGCAATCGCCGTTATATCGGCGTGATCATAGGCTGGCGCAACCTCGACGACGTCGGCGCCGACGATATCGAGCTGGTTGATCTGGCGCAGCACCGACAGGATCTTTGCCGAAGACGGGCCTCCCGCGACCGGCGTTCCGGTGCCGGGCGCAAAAGCCGGGTCCAGGCAATCGATGTCGAAAGTGACGTAGGTCTTCTTGCCGCCCGTACGGTCGACGATGGCATACGCGATGTCGGACGCACGCATTTCCTCCACTTCATGGCCATACAGGATCTTGATGCCGAACGTGTCGGGCGCATGGGTGCGGATGCCGATCTGGATCGACCGGTCGGGGTCGATGATGCCCTCCTTGACTGCACGGCCGACGAAGGAGCCGTGATCGATGCGCTTGCCGTCGTCGGGCCAGGTGTCCTGGTGTGCGTCGAACTGCACCAGAGCCAGCGGGCCATGGATGGCGGCATGCGCCTTGAGCAGCGGCCAGGTGACGAAGTGATCGCCACCGAGTGACAGCAGAAAGGCGCCGGATTTCAGGATCTTGGCCGCTTCGCGTTCGATCGTGGCAGGCGTCTTCTGGTGATTGCCGCTGTCGAGCAGGCAGTCGCCATAATCGACCACGGCAAGCTGTTCGAACAGATCGCGCGAAAACGGATATTGCGGGTCGTTGTCGAGGATGGCCGAGGCGCGGCGGATTGCCTGCGGCCCGAAACGGGCGCCCGGCCGATTGGTGACCGCAGCGTCGAAGGGAATGCCCCACACCACCGCATCGGCGTCCTTCACGTCCTTCGAATATTTGCGCCGCATGAACGACAGGGCGCCGGCATAGGTCGGCTCGAACGACGCACCCGTCCTGGAGCGGGTGGTGAAGGCATGATCGATGGTCCTTGGCGGCATGAAGCGATCTCCTGTGCGTCGACGCGCAACCTTATTGGACATAATTCTCAGAATTGCGACCCCTGCGGAGGATCATGGCCATTCGATCCGGTCACAAATCCTTGCTCGCCAGGCGAACCCGGCATGGCTCGCCATGAGATTGCCTGGCAAGCAACCGAAAGTAGCCGCCGAAGACTGCTTCGGCCGGCGCTGACCTGATTTTCCGGCATTTTGCAAGCCGGCTTCGTTCACCTGCCTGTCACGGGCATCGCTTAACCGGGGTGCGATCCCGGTACGGAGCGATTCTCGTGCGAATGACCTGTCTCATGCGAACGATTTGGTTGAGCCTTCTATTTTCCGCGGCGCTGGCGCTCTCCCTTGGCCAGGCATCGGCAGGCGAAACGCGCGCCAGGCAGATTCTCGACCGCTTCGAGCACGCCAACCAATGGCGCGACCATGTGATAGTGGCCGCGCACCGCGCCGGCGGCATGCAATCCGGCAAGACGCTCTATCCCGAAAATTCGATCGCCGCCGCCGAGGCGTCGATCGCAATGGGCGCCGAAATCGTCGAGGTCGATATAAGGCGCTCGAAGGACGGACAGTTCGTCGTCATGCATGACAGTTGGCTCGACCGCACGACGAATTGCAAGGGTGAGGTGGTCAACCGCACGATGGCCGAACTCAAGACGTGCCGTTTGGTGATCGAAGGCACCGGCGCCGTTACGGGCGAGACGGTCTCGACATTGCGCGAGATGTTGATGACGACCAGGGACAGGATCCTCATCAATCTCGACAACAAGCTCGACACCGAAAGCCTCGTCGGCATGGTCGCGGTTGCGCGCGACCTCGACATGGCCGAACAGGTGATCGTCAAGGAGAACCTGTGGAATGCGGAGCGGATTGCCAGTGTCAAGGCCGCCATGGACGCGATCGGCAGCGGCTTCCAGTTCATGCCGATTATCGCCGATGACGCGGTTCGCGACGCCATGTTTGCCGAGAAAGTGGGCCGGGCCTTCCCGATGCGCGCGGTCGAGATGATCAACTGGCGCACGGGATCAGAGACACTGACCGAGACCGGCGGCCCGCTGTTCAGCCCGCGCATGCGCGCGCTGGCGGTGAGGGGCGACTGGCACATCTGGGCCGACACCTATGCCATCGTCAACAAGCCGGGCGGCTTCCTCGCCGGCGGTCGCGGCGACGAGCTGGCGGTTGCGGCCAGCCTGCCGCGCGAGACTTATGGCTTCTGGGTTGAGCGCGGCGCCACCATCATCCAGACCGACGAACCGAAGGCCGCCATCAGTTGGCTGGCGGCGAACGGTTTTCGCGTGCCCTATGCCGGTGAGAAGCGCCCGGCCGAGCCGGCCAACACGGCCAGCATCAACTAGACCGGCGCGGCGAGAATTGGATCTCCCTCTTGTGGTGACGATGCCCGGCAGGGCAGAAGGGCGCTGTCCCGCCGACCCCAGGCCGACAGCGCCAAACTTTCGAAGGAACCCAGAAACAGAAAACCCGCCTCCGTGGGCGGGTCGCTGGAGCCAATTAGCACCATACCCAGATTAGTAGCATAGCTGCCGGCACAAAGCAAGAACAAAATGTGGCGTAGTAGCAGAAAAATGCGACGATCCTTCAGCGCCTCGGCGGTTCCGCCTGCAAGGTCGCGCCTTCGCTGTCCTGCCGGCAATCTCCCCCGCAAGGGAACCCACTTGGGGGAGATTGGCTCATCACTGCCTTCGGCAATCTACCCGCAGGCCGCCATTGCCACACCATCCAGCTCCTTGATGACATCGTCCGACAGTTCGAGGTCGGCAGCGGCGAGGTTCTCTCTGAGATGCGCGACGGAAGACGTGCCGGGAATCAGAAGAATGTTGGGCGCGCGGCGAAGCAGCCAGGCGAGCGCGACCTGCATGGGCGTGGCGCCGAGGCGTGCGGCGACCTTGGACAAGGTCGACGACTGCAACGGGTTGAAGCCGCCAAGCGGGAAGAACGGCACATAGGCGGTGCCGTCGCGGGCGAGATCGTTGATCAAGGCATCATCGCCCCGATGCGCCAGATTGTACTGGTTCTGCACGCAGACGATCCTGCACATCCGGCGGCCTTCGGCGATCTGTGCGGCGGTGACGTTGCTCAGCCCGATGTGGCGCACGAGGCCCTGTCGCTGGAGCTCGGCAAGCGTCGCAAGCGGCGCCTCGATCGACCCTTCGGCGGGGCCATGCGCGTCGAACATGACCCGAAGGTTGACCACCTCCAGCACGTCGAGTCCGAGATTGTGCAGATTGTCGTGCACCGCCTGTGTCAGCTCTTCTGCCGAGAAAGCCGGCAGCCACGAGCCATCCGTGCCGCGTCGGGCACCGATCTTGGTGACAATAACGAGGTCGTCGGGATAGGGTGCGAGCGCTTCGCGGATCAACAGGTTGGTCACCTGCGGGCCATAGAAGTCGCTGGTGTCGATGTGGTTGACGCCTTGTGCAACGGCTTCGCGCAGTACGGCCAATGCCGCGTCGTGGTCCTTTGGTGGGCCGAAGACGCCTGGCCCTGCGAGCTGCATGGCGCCGTAGCCGAGCCGTCTCACCTTGCGGTCGCCGAGGATGAATGTGCCGGACTGGTCGACGCTGGACATGGTCTTTCTCCTTCAGGAACGGTGCACAGATAGACGCTGTCCGATCTCATGATAATTGGCTACAATTCGCACGGGCTGTGCGGAATGACGAACAATGCAGATTGATCTCGGGGACCTGAACGCCTTCGTGGCCGTAGCGCGCGCCAAAGGCTTTCGGGATGCGGCACGCGCCAGCGGCGGCAGTGCGTCCGGCTTGAGCGAGGCGGTGCGGCGCCTGGAGACGCAGCTCGGTGTCAGGCTGCTCAACCGGACGACCCGCAGCGTTGTCCTGACGGAAGCCGGCGAAGGCCTGCTGGCGCGGCTCGGTCCTGCCTTGACCGAGGTGGAGTCGGCTCTCGACGTAGTGAACGGCTTTCGCGACAGGCCGGCAGGTACGTTGCGCCTCAATGTGCCGGTCAGCGCGGCGCGGCTGGTACTGCCCAGCATCGTTCCGCCTTTTCTCGCCGCCTATCCAGGCATCCGGTTGGAGGTGATCTCGGAGGAGAGCTTCGTCGATGTGCTGGCGGCGGGGTGCGACGCCGGCATTCGCTATGAGGAGCGGCTGGAGCAGGACATGATCGCTGTGCCGATCGGACCGCGCGTGCAGCGCTTCGCCACCGCCGCCAGCCCGGCCTACTTGGATCGTCATGGCCGGCCGCAACACCCGCGCGACCTGCTCGGCCACGCCTGCCTGCGCGGCCGCTTTGCCAGCCGTGCGATGCCGCCGTGGGAATTCGAGCGCGACGGCGAGGTGGTGCGGGTCGACCCGACGGGGCCGCTTCTCGTGACCCTGGGCGGGGCGACTGACCTCAAAGTCGATGCAGCCATCGCCGGCACGGGCATCATCAGCCTGTTCGAGGATTGGCTACGCCCTCACTTCGAGAGCGGGGCGCTCGAACCGCTGCTTGAACCCTGGTGGCAGAGCTTCTCCGGGCCGTTCCTTTACTATCCCGGCCGGCGCCTCGTGCCGGCACCGTTGCGGGCGTTCATTGACTTCATCAAGGCGTCCGCCGGCCAGCCCTGACACCCAGGAGAGCCGCGCCCGAAAATAAGCGCGGCTCCCTTCCCTCAGGTGACCCGCCACTACGTTTCGCGGCAGGTCTTGCTTGATCTATTTGACTGGAATCATCAGGTGCGCGTAGGGCGTGTCGGGAAACATGACGTATGGTTGTGTGGGGTTCGGCTCGTGGGGATACAAGGCCATCATGTCTGGTGCGTTCATGACCATCACGTGCGGACCATCATGCAGCCATTCGGCTCCCTCCGGCGGCTTGGTTGCAAAGGGGTCGGTATTGCTGGCCGCATCGCCTCCTTTTAGCATGTAGGCGAAAGCAACTTTCCCTGCAGGCGGCTCCTTCTTGGACATGATCGCGTGCATCCACGCCATCCCGTTCTCATCCGTGCACATTGGGTCGTCGGCGGGAGTGCTCGGGTCGTCCGGGATGCAAGTGAAACCGTTGGTGCCCTTCCTCAACGTTTTCATCTCCCAATTCACGACGGCGGCGTTTTTGCCGACAGCCGCCGGTGCTGCTGTAATCGCATTCTCGATCAGCTGCTCGTCGCTTTTGTCGGCCGCAGGCGCGGCGAATGCCCAAGTGGCGGCGACAGCTGCCAGAAACGCACTGCTGGAATGGATGCGCATTGCCTCCTCCTTCGCGAGCGTCGGGTTACCGGCGCGTCGCAACGTGCACAGCTCCCGCTCTGTGGAGTTGGCTGCTGCCCTGGGATCTGGAACGCGCCTGTAATTAAGATACAACTAATATTACGTTGGGTCACCTGAAGATGCGGGATTGCTATGTCGACAAAGAAAAGGGGGCTGCGAATACGCAGCCCCTCTGAAAAAATCGATAGAAAACAGGTCTCTGTTTAACGCTTCGAGAACTGGAAGGAGCGGCGGGCCTTCGCCTTGCCGTACTTCTTGCGCTCGACGACGCGGCTGTCGCGGGTCAGGAAGCCGCCCTTCTTGAGCACGGCGCGCAGCGCCGGCTCGTAATAGGTCAGCGCCTTGGAGATGCCGTGGCGCACGGCACCCGCCTGGCCGGAAAGGCCGCCGCCGATGACGGTGGCAACGATGTCGTACTGGCCGGCGCGATTGGCGGCGATAATCGGCTGGTTGAGGATCATCTGCAGCACCGGACGCGCGAAATATTCGGCGAACACCTTGTCGTTTACGACGATCTTGCCGGAGCCGGGCTTCACCCAGACGCGGGCGATGGCGTTCTTGCGCTTGCCGGTGGCGTAGGCGCGGCCCGACTTATCGAGTTTCTGGACGTGGACGGGTGCGGCCGGCTGGGTGTTGGTATTGCCGGTGGCAGCTCCGAGTTCTGCGAGCGAGGAAAGCTCAGCCATCTTACGAAACCTTCTTGTTCTTGGCGTTCAGCTTGGCCACGTCGAGGACGACGGGCTGCTGGGCGACATGCGGATGTTCCGTGCCTGCATAGACGCGGAGGTTCTTCATCTGGCGACGGCCGAGCGGGCCACGCGGGATCATGCGTTCGACGGCCTTCTCGACGACACGTTCGGGGAAACGACCCTCGAGCAGCTGGCGCGCGGTGCGCTCCTTGACGCCGCCGGGGTGGCCGGTGTGCCAGTAATAGACCTTGTCGGTGAACTTCTTGCCGGTGAACACCACCTTGTCGGCATTGATGACGATGACGTTGTCGCCGTCGTCGACGTGCGGGGTGAAGGTGGGCTTGTGTTTGCCGCGAAGATGATTGGCGATGACAGTGGCGAGACGGCCGACGACGAGACCCTCGGCGTCGATCAGCACCCACTTCTTCACCACATCCGCAGGCTTCTGCGAAAAGGTTGCCATGGATTGTTGCTTTCGGTTCGGACCTTCAAAAGAAGGCGTTTCTTGTTGCTTGGATTGGCGAAAGGCGCTTGCCCGCCGCCAATAACAAAACGGCGGCCTTTGCGGGCCGCTGTTCCGTGGGGGCTTATAGGGGAGGGGTTCGACCGCGTCAAGGCGCATGAAATGTCGGCGAGCTATCAAAATCCAGCAAAAACAATGCCTTGGATGAAAGGTATTATTTTACCACACCATCAATCCGCTTTGGCGGGATCGAATAGGTGCCCGTTGCGTGCGCTACCGTGTGTCCCTCCGCGCCGGCGACGATGTCGATATCGAACACCATCAGGCTCTTGCCGAGCTTGAGGATGCGGCAATGGCCGTCGATCGGCCCGGCCTCGGCCTTGCGGACGAAATTGATGTTGAGACTGGTGGTGACCGAAAGCGCATCCGGTCCGGCATGCGAGAGCACGCAGACATAACCGCCTATGTCGGCCAGCGTGAACAGCGCCGAACCCGACACGGTGCCGCCGGGACGCAAATGGCGCTCGTCGGCGTTGAGCCGCACGACACAGCCGCCTGGAAACACCTCCAACGCCTCGTAGAAGGTGAACTGGTCGTTGAGCTGCGGGAAAATGGTCGCCATCAGCGCGTTGATTTCGGCAGCCGTCAGCACCGGCTTGAGATTGCTGTGGGCGGGCATTTCAGTCTCCCGGTTTGCGCCCTGCTTGTATGAACGCGACGTGGCGTTTCTGGCAACAGCCATTCATTAGGGCAGTAGCGGACGAGGGAGTTGGACGAAGCGAGACGGCATACTAGATTTGTCCATCAGCGGTCCGGATTCGCGGAGGAACGACCTATGGCCGAAATCGTCGCCATCAAGCCTGCCGTTGCCGAAGGGCCGGTCGTCTCCAGGCTGGACAACGGTGTGCTGCGCCTGACGCTCGCCAATCCGCCGGCCAACGCTCTTTCGCTTGCAGTGATGGCGGCGCTGACGGCGGAACTCGACCGCGCCAAGGCCGACAAATCCGTCCGCGTCATCGTCCTTGGGGCGACCGGCAAAGTGTTCTGCGCCGGGCACGACCTCAAGGAGTTGAGCGCGCACCGCGCCGATGCCGATCGCGGCAGGGGCTTCTTCGAAAAGACGTTTTCCGCCTGCGCCGCGCTGATGCAGGCGATCGTTCGCCATCCTAAGCCGGTGATCGCCGAAGTCGACGGTCTGGCGACGGCGGCCGGATTGCAGTTGGTCGCCAGCTGCGATCTCGCCATCGCCTCGCACGAGGCGACCTTCTGCACGCCTGGCGTCAATATCGGACTGTTCTGCTCGACGCCGATGGTGGCGCTGTCGCGCAACGTTTCGCGCAAGCACGCCATGGAGATGCTTTTGACCGGCGAGACGATCGATGCGGCAACCGCCAAGGAATTCGGCTTGGTCAACCGCGTCGTGCCGCGCGAATATCTGAATCAGATTGTCACCAAATACGCGCAAACCATTGCGTCCAAATCCTCTCTGGTCGTCAAGATCGGCAAGGAAGCCTTCTACGAACAGGCAAAAATGGGGCTGGCCGAGGCCTATGATTACACCGGGCGCGTCATGGTCGAGAACATGCTGGCGCGCGATGCGGAAGAGGGCATTGGCGCCTTCATCGGCAAGCGCAAGCCGGAATGGCCGGAGGAGTAGGAGGCGGATATGGAACCGCGCATCTCCATCGTCACCATCGCCACCGACGATCTCGACCGTGCGACGCGCTTCTATGAGGCGATGGGCCTGACCCGCCATGCCGGGATCACCGACGGCGTTGCCTTCTTCCAGATGGGCGGCGCCATTCTTGGCTTGTTTCCGCGCCCAAGCGCCGAAGAGGATTCGGGCGTCAGCTTCTCGAAGGCGCCGTCGGCCGTCTACCTCGCCTACAACACCCGCTCTGACGCCGAGGTCGACGAAGTGCTTGCGGCGGCTGAGAAGGCTGGCGGCAAGATCGTCAAGCCGGCCGGGCGCGCCTTCTGGGGCGGCTGGTACGGCTATTTCGCCGATGCCGACGGGCATGTCTGGGAAGTCGCGCACAATCCGGCTTTTCCGATCGCGGAAGACGGATCGATTTCGCTGCCGGCCTGACGACGTTCTCCCTGGCCCATTGCAAGCCACTTGCTCGGCTGTTGGCACCTCACTCTGAAGCGCTGTATGACGAGGCATGAACCACGACGCCTACGACAACGCCTATATCGCCGGCATCCTCAATTCGGTGAAGACCATCGCCATGGTTGGCGCGTCGGCCAATGACGTGCGGCCGAGCTATTTCGTGCTCAAATATCTGCTCGGCAAAGGGTTTTCGGTGTTCCCGATCAATCCCGGCCAGGCCGGCAAGGAAATCCTCGGGCGGATGACCTATGCCAGGCTGGCCGATGTTCCAGAGCCAATCGACATGGTCGACGTGTTTCGCGCTTCCGCTGCCGTGCCGGGCATTGTCGACGAGGTGTTGCGGCTCGATCCGCTGCCGAAAGTCATCTGGATGCAGCTTGGCATACGCCATGACGAGGCGGCGACGCGCGCAGAGGCTGTCGGCATCAAGGTGGTGATGAACCGTTGCCCCAAGATCGAATATGGCAAGCTGTCCGGCGAGATCGGCTGGACCGGCGTCAATTCCGGCGTCTTGTCCTCGAAGAAGCCGCTGATGCGCCCGGGATTCCAGAGTTTCGGCGTTCGCCAGAAGTAGGTAGTGAATAGAGAATGGTGAATAGAAAGATTTTTCTGGAAGGCCGGCAAGGCGGCATATGAGCCGCTTGCAATCAGGGTGGGGCTGGCCGACTTTGCCATTCACCATTCACCATTCACCATTCACCATTGAGGGAGGTTTTTCGATGGCCCGCACGCCCGGTTTCAATACGCTCGCCGTCCATGCCGGCGCCAAGCCGGATCCGGCGACGGGCGCACGCGCGACGCCGATCTACCAGACCACCTCCTTCGTCTTCGACGATGCCGACCATGCCGCCTCGCTGTTCGGGCTGAAGGCGTTCGGCAACATCTATACCCGCATCATGAACCCGACGCAGGCGGTGCTGGAAGAGCGCATCGCGGCACTCGAAGGCGGCACGGCAGGCCTTGCGGTCGCCTCCGGCCATGCCGCGCAGGTGCTGGTCTTCCACAATCTAATGCAGCCCGGCGACAATTTCGTTTCAGCGACAAAGCTTTACGGCGGCTCGATCAACCAATTCGGCCACGCCTTCAAGAATTTCGGTTGGCAGGTGCGCTGGGCCGACACCAATGACATCTCGACCTTCGAGAGCCAGATCGACGACAGGACCAAGGCAATCTTCATCGAGAGCCTAGCCAATCCCGGCGGCGTCTTCGTCGATATCGAGAAGATCGGCGACATCGCCCGCAAGCACGGCCTGCCGCTGATCGTCGACAACACGCTGGCCTCGCCCTATCTGCTGCGGCCGATCGAGCATGGCGCCGACATCGTCGTGCATTCGCTGACCAAGTTCATCGGCGGTCACGGCAATTCGATCGGCGGCGCCATTGTCGACGGCGGCACGTTCGATTGGTCGAAGTCGGGCAAGTATCCGATGCTGTCGGAGCCGCGCCCCGAATATGGCGGCCTCGTCCTGCACGAGACCTTCGGCAATTTCGCCTTCGCCATCGCTGCTCGCGTGCTCGGCCTGCGCGACATCGGCGCGGCGATTTCGCCGTTCAACGCATTCCTTATCCTGACCGGTCTGGAAACCTTGCCGCTCAGGATGCAGCGCCACTGCGACAATGCGGCGGCGGTCGCCGGATGGCTTTCCAACCATCCCAAGGTCGCCTGGGTTTCCTATCCCGGCCTGCCCAGCGACAAGAACAACGCGTTGCAGAAGAAGTACTCGCCGCTTGGCGCCGGCGCGGTGTTCACATTCGGGCTGAAGGGCGGCTATGCGGCGGGCATCAAGTTCGTCGAGGCGCTCGAACTGTTCTCGCATCTGGCCAATGTCGGCGACACCAAGTCGCTGGTCATCCACCCGGCATCGACCACGCATCGCCAGCTTTCCGACGAGCAGAAGATCAACGCCGGGGCAGGGCCTGACACGGTCAGGCTTTCGGTCGGCATCGAGGACGTCAACGACATCGTCGCCGATCTGGAACAGGCTCTCGCCAAGGTTTGATCGCCATGGCCACGCCGAAATTTCTTTCCGTCGGCGTCGACGCCGTCGAACCGGAACTTGGCGCACCAGCGCCGGATCGCCTGATTTCGGGCGATCCGAAATTCCGCACCTGGAATGTCGAGGAACAGCACGGCGGCCTCTATGCCGGCGTCTGGGAAGCAACGCCAGGCAAATGGCGCATCGAATATGATGAGTGGGAGTTCTGCCACATCCTGTCAGGGGTTTCGGTGATCGCCGAAGATGGTGGCGACGCGCGCACCGTCAGGGCAGGCGACAGTTTCGTGCTCAGGCCGGGCTTTAGAGGAAGCTGGGAAGTGCTTGAAACGACGCGCAAGGAGTATGTGATCAAGCTTTGATCTCGCATCGCGCCGGACTTTACAAAAGGCGATCGATGTCCGTGTCGGAAAATCCGTATCGGCTCATAATGCCGCGGTGCCATGAAACTTTCCCAGCAAATCATGACTGCCTCCGCTTCCGCGCTCCGACTAAGGCTTCATTCAGGGTGAATGTGACCGTCACGTTCGATCCGTTTCCGGCCGCGGGCCGGTGTAGCGGAGAATCCAGAGCCCCTGGTTCTTGTCAGTTATGTAAATGAAGCCGCGCCGGTCCACGACCACGTCCTCGGTCTGAACAACCAGCTTGTCTTCCGGCATAGGGCCGTAGCGTCGGACTGGCTCCGGCGGGATGAAGTAGCCGACCTCGCGCGGAAGCCGAGTATTCGAGACGTCATAGACCCTGAGCCCGGCGTTGAAGTGCGCGATATAGAACAGATCGCCTTGTTTCTGGACATCGGGATGATGCTGGTGGTGGTTGATGTTGTGCGGTCCGCGCCAGCCGCCACGAGTTGTGAAATCCGAATAGGGAGCGCCTTCGGGTGGCACTGGTTCGGGCAACAGCGACAGCAGAAAGGGTTCACTGGAATCGGAAATATCGACGATCGAAGCGTGATGCATCGGACCAAGTCCATAGGTGACGTTCTCCGAATTGGCGAAGGCAATGCCGCGCTCTGGAATCGGCAGCACGCTATGCACACCGAAGCGCGAGTGAAACGGAGGGCTGAAGCTCAGGCCGCCGACCTGCCTCGGCTGGGAGACATCGCTAATATCGAGCACAACGATTCCCGCCGCACCATAAGGCAAATAGACAAGATCGCCAGTGACATAAGGCGGGCCGTGCAGCGAGACATCCTCGCCCGTGCTGGCGCAGAAGGCGCCGCACATGCATTGCGGCTTCAGTCGCAACCGGTAGCGATCGGCGGTCTCCTGGTCGGCGGCGGGCTTCGCAGCCGCAAAGCTCTCGCCGCCGGCCTCGTGCTGGCCCGGCACCCACCAGCGTCCGGCTTCGCGCGGATTCGAGCGATCCGAAATATCGAGGATGACGTAGATGTTGCCCCTGTAACCCGGCATGCCGGCGGCAAGGTGGACATAACGTCCACCGGGATAGAGGTTGCGATGCGTGCCGTTTCCGCCGGTGCGGTAGTGACTGAGTTGTTTCGGATTGATGGGGTCCGCGATATCCCAGATCAGAACGCCTTCGCCGAACGGTGCGTCGGGGTCACCGCCGAAATTAGCAAAGGGCTTTTCGAGGGCGGTCACCATCGTGTCGCCGGACAAATCTATTTGTAGAGTCCAAGTATTCGTGCCGAGATAGGGCACGAACTTGACCGTCTCGGGCTTGGCCGGGTCGGTCACGTCCACGATGCTCCAGCCGGAGTGCCAGAAGTGCCCAGTGTAGAGATACCAACGTTCGCCAACCTGCCTGATCGCCATTTTGAAGGCTGGGCGATGATCGAGATCGGTATAGCCCACAGCTTCGACATTGTGGGCGAAAGCGCCAGGGGGCGCTGGCGACGAAGCTGGAACGGGTTGGGCAAGGGCCTCGCAGACAAGACCGGATTGAGATGTCGCGGCGATCGTCGCGCCGATGAGCGGCACTTTCAGCATCTGGCGGCGTGAAATCTCGGAATTTTTCAAAGCGTGTCTCCCGGATTTTGCAGCTTTCCGGATTTTGCAGATTCCGATACTTTCCGTCCAATATCGTTTGAGCCATGGGTAATTCTATTTGGGAAATTAAAGGCTGAAGATGAACCACAAGCTGATGCAGTCCTTCATGGCCGTCGCCGAAGAGCTGCATTTCGGGCGCGCGGCAGCGCGCTTGCATATCTCACAGCCGCCCCTGACAAAGCAGATCCAGCAACTGGAACAGGCGATGGGTGTGCGCTTGCTGGAGCGCACCAAGCGCAAGGTCGAGCTGACTGCGGCGGGGCGTGTGTTCCTTGATGAGGTTAGGGCCGTGCTTCAGCAGACAGAGCAGGCGGTGGAGCTTGCTCGCAAAGCCGATCGTGGCGAAACCGGCCATCTTGCTGTCGGATTCATCGACGCGGCTATCTACAGCGTGGTGCCTTCTGTCGTCCAACGCTTCACCAAGCGCTATCCCGAGGTCGAGTTGAGCCTGACCGACCTGCGCATTCCCAATCAAGTCAGGGCTGTGGCCGAACGCCAGCTCGATATCGGTTTTGTTCATCCTCCCGTCGTTCACAAGGCATTGAAGGTCGAAAGCATACTGGTCGAACCCCTGATCGTGGCCTTGCCGGAAACGCATCGGCTAGCCTCGGAAGCAGAGGTCGCGCTAGCCGACTTGGCCTCCGAAGCGTTGATTCAGTTCCCGCGCAGCATCAATCCATCCCTCTATGACGAGATCGTCGGGTTGTGCCGTTCATCCGGGTTCAGCCCGAGGATCGTTCGAGAAGCGACGCCAAAGCAGACAATCATCGGACTTGTATCCGTCGGGCTGGGCGTCTCGCTGCTGCCCGCCTGTCTGCAAAATTTGCGCCGGAGCGGCGTCGTTTATCGCCCTATCCAGGGACGAACCTTGTCTATCGACACTTCAATCATCTACCGGCATGAACAACCCTCGCCGGTGCTGAAGGCCTTCCTCGACATCGTCCGCGAGACGACGCAAAAAGATTCAAATCCCGTCTCTCTTCAAGCTTCATGACCGAATTTCTATAGGCATCCGGGATTGTTAGTGTGAGGTCCTGCTTCCGGTAGCTTCATCGTTCGATCAGCGATTATTTGGCACTCGCGGCCTTGAGATGTTACCTATTTGACCGGAATTCGCCGGAGCCGGCTTCGAAGCCTGTCGTCGGAAGCCGTCCTCAGATTCTGACGGCAAGCGTTTCCAGCCCGTGGAAATGATACGTGTCACGGAAGCGCGGCTGTTCGGCCATTTGGAGCCGCGGCAGGCGTTCGAACAAGGTTTTCAGCGACACCTGCAGTTCGAGCCGGGCGAGCGGCGCGCCGATGCAGAAATGGATGCCGGCGCCGAACGACACGTTCTTCTGGTCGGCACGGTCCGGCCTGAAGGCGAGGGGCTCGGCAAACGCAGTAGGGTCGCGATTGGCCATGCCGAGCAGCAGACCGATCGTCTCGCCCGGCTGGACGATGATCCCCGGCCCGGCCTCGGCCTCCTGATAGGCGTAGCGCGTGAACATGTGTAGCGGCGCGTCGAAGCGCAGGCACTCTTCGACCGTCGCGGCTGTTGCTTCCGGTGAGGCGAAGAAGCGGCGCGGGTCGCCGCCTTGCGCAAGGATCGAGCGCACCGCATTGCCGGTCTGGTGGACAGTTGCTTCATGGCCGGCATTGAGCAAAAGGATGGCCGAGGATACCAGTTCGTTCTCCGACAGTTTCTGGCCGTCCTCCTGTGCCGCAATCAGCAGCGACAGAAGATCCTCGCCCGGCCTCTTTCGCCGCTCGGCGACGTAGCCGCGCAGAAAATCGGAAAAGTCGCGCGCGGCGCGATTGGCCGTGTCCTCCGTCTCGCGGGTGCGGCCATGCATGTACATGGCGACCATCCGATGCGACCAGTCGAGCAGCTGCGGCCCCATGTCGACCGGCACGCCGAGCATTTCCGCAATGATGGTAATCGGCAAGGGAGCTGCGAATGCCGGCAGCAGGTCGACTCCTCCTGGTTCGAAACGGTCGATCAGTTCGTTGGCCAGCGCCTCGACACGTGGCCTGAGCCGCTCGACCTGGCGCGAGACGAAGGCGCGGTTGACCAGCGTTCTGAGCCGTGTGTGGACAGGCGGCTCCAGCTCCAGCATCGAATTGGCCTCGATGCCGTCGAACGCGCTGAGGTGCGTGCGGTCCTGACCGATGCCTCGGCTGTCCGGAATGCCGGCCGGGTTCTGCCGGCCGAAGCGGCGATCGCGCAGCAGCCGGTTGACGTCGTCGAAGCCGCCAAAGCACCAGAAACCAAACTCCTCCCAGAAGAAGGCGTTCGATGCGCCATGCAGGAAGGCGTAGGCTTCGTACGGATTCTGGAAGAACGCCGGCTCGTGCGGATCGAGCCGCAGGCGACGCGTGGCTGGATCAAAAGCAAGGTAGGGCGGCTTCAATTCGGTCATGCCAGATCATTAGCGCGGCTTGCCAGTCTGGTGCCAGACCGTATGTTGGCCCTCCAGTGAGGTGAGCCGCCGAAGCGGTTGCGGAAGGACGGTTTTCATGAATGTGATCGTGGTCGGTGCAGGCATTGCCGGGCTATCCACGGCGTGGTCACTGGTCAGGGCCGGGCACCTCGTCTCGATCGTCGAGCAGGGACCGATCCCCAATCCGCTTGCCGCGTCGGGCGACCATCATCGCATCATCCGCCGCGCCTACCGGGCCGGAACGGGCTACGGCCGGCTGATCACCGAAGCCTATGAAGCCTGGGATGAGATGTGGGCCGATCTCGGTGAAAGCCATCTCGATCCGCGCGGCTTCATCTGCATTTCGCGCCAGCCGGGCGATGAGGCCGAGGAATACCGCGAAGGCATGGAAGCCGGGAACTACCCGTTCGAATTGTTCGAGCCGGACGCCGCGGTCGAACGCTGGCCGTTCCTGCAGCCCGGTTCATTCCGCTATGCGTATTTTTCGCCGGACGGCGGCGCGCTGCACTGCCGCAAGATCGCCGCCGGCCTCGCCAGATGGCTGCGCGCGAACGGCGCCAATGTCTACGAAAACAGCAAGGTGGTCGAGATCGACGCCGAGGCCGGGCATATCGTGCTGGCAGGCGGCGAAACGATGCAGGCCGACCGGATCGTCGTCGCTGCCGGCGCCTGGGTGCTGAAACTGTTCCCGGAGCTGGACGGCGAGCTGAAAACCTGGCGCACCGCGCTCGCCTATGTCGAACCGCCGGCGGATCTGCAGGCAGCCTGGCAGGCAGCGCCGGTTGTCCTCGACATTGGCGGCACTGTCGACGGCTACGCAATCCCGCCGACAGGCGGCGCCGGCATGAAATTCGGCTCGGGCCTGCACAGGGTGCCGACCAGCGATGCCGACTGGAACCGTCAGCCGGTGCCGGGCGAGGGTGAGGCGATCCGCAACCTGTTTTCGCCGCCGCTTGCCCGTATCGAGGAGTATAAGGTCACCGAGGTGGTCACCTGCGCCTACACATTCACCGCCGACGAGAAATTTCTGGCACACCAGAAAGGCAGATGCCTGGTCGTCTCGGCCTGCTCCGGCCACGGCTACAAGTTCGGCGCGGCAGTCGGCAGAAGGGTTGCGGCCTGCGTCGGCAATGGCGATGTCGACGGCCTGAAGAAATGGCTCAGGGCAGAGGTGGCCTGAGCGGCTGCTAGTACCGGCAGTGGCGTGGGATGTGCACGCGCCGCCAGCTGGATGAGCCCTCCCTGACCACCACGCGGCGAGCCACTGTCTGATAAGACGCCGGAATGTCGACGATGCGCTGTTGCTCCGGCCGCACGAGAACCTCTTCGGCGACGCTCTCGTATTCGGCGGGCAGGACAACGCGCCGCCGGCGTTCCGGCTCAATCACGACGATCTCGGCCACGCGTTCATAGCGCGCCTTGTGCCTGACCTTGCACAGCACCTTGCGGCCATTGATGATGCGCCATTCCCAGGAATAGCCGCCGTCATCGACCCTCACGGACCGGTAGATGGTGCGGGTGATGGCGGGCACGATCTCGTAGCTGACGCGCGCCGGCGCGATCTGCACCACGCGCTCGCGCGTCCCGTAGATTGGCGCCTCGTATTCCACCTGCTGGCCGGCTGGGCTGACGAGCACATCCTCGTAGACGGTGTCGTAGACGGCCGGCCGATTGACCTGCTCGTAGCATTCGACCGCGCGTCCGCCGGCCGCCGTTTCCGACATTGTGCCGAGCATGGTCAGGCCGGCAATGGCGAAGGAAGAAGCTTTCCTGGTCATGGAACTCCCCCTGTTCGAACCGCATGAAGCGGGTTCAACGTTGAACTGTAGGGAAAGCCATGTCGTGGAAAAGGCGATTCATCAAACTTCGTTAATTCGACTACCTGAGTCCGACACACAAATTCTTGCTGCCAATTAAGCATCCGCTAACAATCAACGAATAACATTTGACGTATTCGAGTTGATTGACTTGGTCGCTGGTCAGGAACGTCGTGGGGGGACGTAGCTGGCCATCCGGTGTCGCATGCGATCCCGCGTTTTCCGCATATCTCGTCCTGCAACAATCCTTTCAGTAAATGTGACGTTGCCCTTGGATCCTCCACCCAGGCTGCAAGTCGTACCTGTGGCGGCGTTCCTTTGCGAGCGCCGGGCAAATGGAGGCCGACATGCCCGCAGAACCTGTTGCGAAATCCGTTGTGCAACTGCCGGCACCGACGGCTTCCACCGCAAGCCATGAACTCACCGACCTTTGCCTGGCACTCTGGGCCAGAATGGGATTGTCCTGGAAGCCTGCCGTCGAATGGTTCCCACGCGTGGTCGTTCTGCATTCGGCGATCTACCGCACGATGTTCGACTCCTCGTCGGAAGGGGACATCGATGCCGTTCTTCTGGCCGATGAGCGGCGTAACTCGCCGCTGGACAACCTGCGTGACCACATTCCGCTGGCGATGGTGCCTGTCATCGATCTGGGCGGCCGTGCCGGCCGGTTCGCGGATGTACATTTCGATCTGATGCAGCAAACGACTTGGGCGGAGACGGCAAAATGCATTCTCGATTTTCGCCGCCGCCGCGAACAGCTTGCCGCGCACATCCGTTCGACAAATACGCCCGAAACGCGCTTTCTTGCGCATGCCTTCGTCGCCGGCAGAAGCATCGAAGCCAAGCGCTATCCGATGACGTCGGCCTCCATAAGCTATCCGGGCTTTCCGTCGGCGGCCAAGACGATCCCGATCGCCGAAGATCTCTCCCATCGCGGACTTCTGCTTAAGACCTTCTTCGACCGCGTGCATGAGTGCGGCGCCTGCGGGTCGCGGCGGCTTACCGTTCGCGAGGAATGTCCCTCCTGCCGTTCGGCCGATATGTTCGAGGCCGAGCTTATTCATCATTATCGTTGCGCGGCTCTTCGTCCTGAAGGCGATTTTCGGCAGGGAAGCGCACTGGTCTGCCCCAAATGCAGCCAGCAATTGCGTCACTATGGAAAGGACTATGACAAGCCCGGCCACTCGCAAATCTGCAGGAGGTGCAAGGATTCGACATCGGAGCCGGCTGTTGGATTCGTCTGCCAGGATTGTGATGCGCGGGCTGATGGCGACAGCGTTAAACGTATCGACTTTTTTTCCTACGCACTCACGGATCAGGCGCTGTCTCTGCTCACCAGTCCGGAGAAAAAGCTGCCAACGTCCTTGTTGGGGTTGCCGCCATCCCTGGTTCAGGAACTCGACCGCGCACGCATGACCGGAGCGAAGGGCCCGCCGTTGGCGGTCACGGAATTGCGTTACGGAGCACGAGATTCGCTCATAAAATCAAAGGGCCAGGACGTGTTTGAGAAACTGCGCCGTCTCTTCATCGAAAACCTGAGCAATTACCTTGCGGAGACAGGATCGGTGCACAAAGGCGCCGCCGCCGACTATTTCATCATGACGGCGAAGGGCGACGAGACATTGTCGGAGCAGATATCGGCAATGCTTTCAATCTGCGAGGCGTCTTTGGGCGAAAAGCTTGACCCTCGCCCTCGGGTGGCGACCAAAACGGGGCAAGCCTCGCGTTGAATGATCTCGAACTCGGATTTGCATTCCTGCTAGCTCAATCGACGGCGAGCCTGGCCTCCGTTTTCTGGTACACGCTGGTCTTTGAGTTCCCCCGTTACATCATTCCGTTCGTCGCGGCCGCTGTGACCATGCGTTCGCGTGATGCCGCGGGTTCGATTGAGCATGAGCGACCATTACGGCCCAATGTAAGCATCATTCTGGTTGGCCATAATGAGGCTGAGTCCATCGAAACCTGCGTCCGCTCGTTGCGGGAACAGTCTTTCAATGACTTCGAAGTTGTCATTGTCAGTGATGGTTCGACCGATCGGATGAGCAGGGTCTCGCAAGCTCTGGTCAAGAAAGGTTATGCCTCGCGCATCATTTCGACGGATCTGAGGGGCGGCAAGGCGAGCGGGATCAATCTGGCGTGCCGCGTAGCCAAAGGCGACATACTGATCAATGTCGATTGCGACTGTTCGTTTGATCGGTACGCGATCGAAAATATTCTCGGCCCCTTTTCGGATCCAGCGGTTGGAGCGGCATGCGGCGATATTGCACCGCGCAACGGCCACGCGAGTATCGTCGCCCAGTTTCAGGAGATCGAATATTTACAGTCGATTTCGGTCGGAAAGCGTATTGCTGGAGCTCTCGATCAGGTCGTTTGCATTTCGGGAGCGTTCAGCGCCTTCAGGCGCAAAGCCCTTTTGGGGGTTGGGGGATTCGACGTAGGCGGTGGCGAGGATCTGGATGTCACGCTGAGATTGCGGCGGGCGGGCTGGCGCATGGCCTATGTCCCGGATGCGATCTGCTATACGGACGTCCCGATAACCGCATACCAATATATCCGCCAGCGATTGCGCTGGGAGCGCGATGCCATTTGGCTACGCTTTCGCAAACACTACCGCCTGTTTCGTGTCTCGGACTCGGGTTTCCGGCTTCCGGAGGCCCTACACCAATGGGATTTCCTCCTTTTCAACGTCGTTGGTGCAGCGATATTCCCGCTCTATCTCGTCTGGCTTGCCCTCCAGTACGGCTCTTTCACGCCCGCGATCCTCATCGGCATGCAGTGCGGTCTCCTGGTTCTCGACGTGTTTGTGCTGGCGCTGGCCAGTTGGACCACCGAGCGGCGGGGGTTCTGGCGAAGCATATGGTTCCTGCCCGGCTACTCCCTGTTCATGACCTATGTGATGAGACCCGTTCGATTGATCGCCTATATCGATGAATGGGTGTTCTCAGGTTCACATCGCGACAACTACACGCCGATCAAAGTTCGGCTAGAGCGGCCCTGGTAGAGAACGAGCTTCAGATGAAATACATTCGAAAACACGTCCGAGTGGACAATCTGGGAAAACAGCAGCGCGCGAGTGTGGGAAGTTGGGATCGCATCGTTTACCTCGCTCTCCTCGGTTTGTTTTCCTCTTCGATCGTCTACTACCTCATTGGTGATGCGGTCGTCTTGTCAGCGGACGGTATTGTCCTGAAGGATCGGTATGCCGTCGATGCCGCCTATCCGGCCAAGGTAACGCATGTCTTTGTCAAGGCGGGAGACAAGGTCGAGCCCGGTACATTGCTCGTCGAGCTTCAATCGTTCGACATGGTCAAGGAGATCGCGGAGCTGCTGTTGCGACAGGGTGAACTCGCCGTTCGCGAGGGCCAGCTCCACAGCCGACACGAAGCGATCCAGTCCGTGATGCCGCTGGCCGAGCGGACAGCGCGTGAAACCAGGACGACACTTGCGAGAATCGACACCATCGTCACGGCAGGCATCGTCTCGACTTCGACGAAGGACGAAGCCGTTCGTGGCAGCTTCCAGGCCGCCGAACATCTGGCTGATCTGACCGGTCAACTGCAAGCGACCAAATCCGAACTCGCCCTGGTGGCGCAATTCCGTGCGAGATCGGGCGAGGCTATGGATGAGGTAAAGGCCATATATGACGGCGGAAACATCCGCTCGGTCACGGAGGGGGTCGTTGGCGCCAAGGTGCCGGTCCCGGGCCAGGTGCTGCGGTTCGGCGATCCGCTTCTACAGATCGACGGCGGCAAGTCCTACGTCCTCGCCTATCTGCCGGACAACTATCTGTTTTCGCTGCGCGAAGGAATGGCGGTCGACGTGGGTAACGGAACCGAGCGTGCAAGAGGAACAGTCGAAAAGATTCTGTCGGTCGCCGACGCGTTGCCGGACGAGTTTCAGAACATGTTCCGGCCCCGCGACAGGTCAAGGCTGATCCGTATCGCACTCGATGAGGCGAATTCCTTCGCGGTCTCGCAAAAAGTATCAGTGAGTGGTTGCGCGTTCGGCTTCTGTTGGGCCAGGTAATGCCTGCTTAATCCTGCGGAGGCAGCTACTTAGCCGTCCCGGGAACGCAGTCAATCTTCCTCGCCCGATACGACGTTCCAGGCCCTTCGCGTTGCGAGCAACGCCAGTGCCACCATGGCCGCGCGAAACCGTGGGATCAAAGAGGTGAAGTCAATCCACCAGGATCCGTGCCGCGTCCTCCGGGCACCGTCCGGCAAGCTTGATTCGTTTTAACCAAGTGGCTAGGAGAGGCGGCCTTGCGCTAGGGTGAGCCGGCATCCTATTTACACAATAACGATCCAGAACCGATTCTGCCCGATTGCAAATCTCCGGCGCCGGAATCCCATCCTCAAAAAGGGATAGTCCATGAAGAACCCCGTCGAAACCTACATGAACCTCGTTCCGATGGTGGTCGAACAGACCAATCGCGGCGAGCGGGCCTACGACATTTTCTCGCGGCTCCTCAAGGAGCGCATCATTTTCATCACCGGCCCGGTCGAGGATGGCATGGCGACGCTGGTCTGCGCGCAGCTGCTGTTCCTCGAGGCGGAGAATCCGAAGAAGGAAATCAACCTCTATATCAACTCGCCCGGCGGCGTCGTCACCTCCGGCATGGCGATCTACGACACCATGCAGTTCATCAAGCCTGCGGTGTCGACGCTCTGCATCGGTCAGGCCGCCTCGATGGGCTCGCTGCTCTTGACGGCGGGCCACAAGGATATGCGCTTTGCCACGCCGAACGCCCGCATCATGGTCCACCAGCCTTCCGGCGGTTTCCAGGGCCAGGCTTCCGACATCGAGCGCCATGCCCAGGACATCATCAAGCTGAAGCGCCGCCTCAACGAGGTTTACGTCAAGCACACCGGCAAGAGTTATGATGAGATTGAAAAAACGCTCGACCGTGACCATTTCATGACTGCCGACGAGGCCAGGGATTTCGGCCTCATCGACAAGGTCATTTCGTCACGTGAGCCGGTCGAAGGTATTGCCTTATAGGCCCGCGGTGGCTCCGCGGTGGCAATGAGTGGCGGGATCACGCGCTTTTGGCGCAGCTTGCGGCATTTCGGCCACAATTGGCTGTTCCCTCGACGGGTGCAATTGCCTACGTTAAGGCTATGTTGATTTTCGACGGCTTAGCTTTGCGTGGGGTTGTTCGAATCATTGCCCCGTTTTCCGATTTGTGTTTCGTACGGAATGCGTTGCGGGAGCCGGGGCACTGGCGGCGGCGGATTCCCGCGATAGATTGAATATGCGCCCTTTCAACCAGACCATCGGCGGGCGGCCATGAAAGGACATGAAAATGAGCAAGGTCGGCAACAACAGCGGTGATTCCAAGAACACGCTTTATTGCTCGTTTTGCGGCAAAAGCCAGCACGAAGTGCGCAAGCTGATCGCCGGGCCGACGGTGTTCATCTGCGACGAATGCGTCGAACTGTGCATGGACATCATCCGCGAGGAGAACAAGACCTCGATGGTGAAGTCGCGCGAGGGCGTGCCGACCCCGCAGGAAATCCTCAAGGTTCTCGACGACTACGTCATCGGCCAGCCTTACGCCAAGCGCGTGCTGTCGGTGGCCGTCCACAACCACTACAAGCGCCTCGCCCATGCCGGCAAGAACAACGACGTCGAGCTGGCGAAGTCGAACATCCTGCTGATCGGCCCGACCGGCTGCGGCAAGACGTTGCTGGCGCAGACGCTGGCCCGCATCATCGACGTCCCCTTCACCATGGCCGACGCGACGACGTTGACCGAGGCCGGCTATGTCGGCGAGGACGTCGAAAACATCATCCTGAAGCTGTTGCAGTCGGCCGACTACAATGTCGAGCGCGCCCAGCGCGGCATCGTCTATATCGACGAGATCGACAAGATCTCGCGCAAGTCGGACAATCCCTCGATCACCCGCGACGTGTCGGGCGAGGGCGTGCAGCAGGCACTTTTGAAGATTATGGAAGGCACTGTCGCCTCCGTGCCGCCGCAGGGCGGCAGGAAGCATCCGCAGCAGGAATTCCTGCAGGTCGACACCGCCAACATCCTGTTCATCTGCGGCGGCGCTTTCGCCGGCCTGGACAAGATCATCTCGGATCGCGGCAGGAAGACCTCGATCGGATTCGGCGCCATCGTCGCTTCGCCCGAGGATCGCCGCACCGGCGATGTTTTCCGCCTGGTCGAGCCTGAGGATCTGTTGAAGTTCGGCCTCATTCCCGAGTTCGTCGGCCGTCTGCCTGTCCTGGCGACGCTGGAGGATCTCGACGAGCCGGCGCTGATCCAGATCCTGACCGAACCGAAGAACGCGCTGGTCAAGCAGTATCAGCGGCTGTTCGAGATGGAGAATGTCGACCTGACCTTCCATGAGAACGCGCTGTCGGCGATCGCCAAGCGCGCCATCGAGCGCAAGACCGGCGCACGCGGCCTGCGTTCGATCATGGAAGCGATCCTGCTCGACACCATGTTCGAGCTGCCGGCACTGGAAGGCGTGCGCGAAGTGGTTATTTCGGAAGAGGTGGTGTCAGGCAACGCCAGGCCGCTCTACATCTATTCCGAGCAGAAGGAAAAGAAGGGCAACGTCAGCGCCTGACGTGAGCCGGCAATGGATTTTTCTGAAACGGCGCCGCAGGGCGCCGTTTTGCTGTCGCACACCGCGTACGGCGCCGCGTAGTGGCTGCGGATTGGAGGGACGGACCGTGTTGACCCTTGATCTTTACCCCCCGGGCCTCCAACTAAAGGCGGAAGGCCGTGGTGCCGAATTCTGTGCTGTAAAACTCCCGTCACAAACGGTGGTAGGCGGAACGATCCCCGGTCGTTAATATGAGATTCGCGGTTGGCCGATTGGCGGCCGCGACATGAAAGGTTGGACAATGGCCAAATTATCCAAGGCTCCCAGCGACGGCGTCTTCGCAGTCCTCCCACTGCGCGACATCGTGGTGTTCCCGCACATGATCGTTCCGCTCTTCGTCGGGCGCGAAAAGTCGATCAAGGCGCTGGAAGAAGTGATGGGTCAGGAAAAGCAGATCCTGCTCGCGACCCAGATGAATGCCGCCGACGACGATCCGGAGCCCGATGCCATCTTTGACATCGGCACGCTCGCCAATGTGCTGCAATTGCTGAAACTGCCGGACGGCACCGTGAAGGTGCTGGTCGAAGGTGCCTCGCGCGCGAAAATCGTCGCGTTCACCGACCGTCCCGACTTCCACGAGGCCCGTGCTGCGGCGCTGGTCGAACCGGAGGAGGAAGAGGTCGAAGTCGAGGCGCTGGCACGTTCCGTGGTCACCGACTTCGAGAACTACGTCAAGCTGAACAAGAAGATCTCGCCCGAAGTGGTGGGTGCTGCCAGCCAGATCGACGACTATTCCAAGCTCGCCGACACGGTCGCTTCGCACCTTGCCATCAAGATCCCCGAGAAGCAGGAGATGCTCGCCACGCTGTCCGTCAAGGAACGGCTGGAAAAGGCGATGGGCTTCATGGAAGCCGAAATCTCGGTGCTCCAGGTGGAGAAGCGCATCCGCTCGCGCGTCAAGCGCCAGATGGAGAAGACGCAGCGCGAATACTACCTCAACGAGCAGATGAAGGCGATCCAGAAGGAGCTCGGCGAGGGCGAGGACGGCCGCGACGAGGCCGCCGAGATCGAGGCGCGCATCAAGAAGACCAAGCTCTCCAAGGAGGCCCGCGAAAAGGCGGAAGCCGAGCTGAAGAAGCTGCGGACGATGTCGCCGATGTCGGCTGAATCGACCGTCGTGCGCAACTATCTCGACTGGCTGCTGTCGATCCCGTGGGGCAGGAACTCCAAGGTCAAGCAGGACCTGGCCTTTGCCCAGAATGTGCTCGATACCGATCATTTCGGCCTCGACAAGGTCAAGGACCGCATCGTCGAATATCTCGCTGTGCAGAGCCGCCAGAAGAAGCTGAAGGGGCCGATCCTGTGCCTCGTCGGACCTCCCGGCGTGGGCAAGACCTCGCTCGGCAAGTCGATCGCCAAGGCGACCGGCCGTGAGTTCATCCGCATGGCGCTGGGCGGCGTGCGCGACGAGGCCGAGATCCGTGGTCACCGCCGCACCTACATCGGCTCGATGCCCGGCAAGGTCATCCAGTCGATGAAGAAGGCGAAGAAATCCAACCCGCTCTTCCTGCTCGACGAGATCGACAAGATGGGCCAGGATTTCCGCGGCGATCCGTCATCGGCTTTGCTCGAGGTGCTCGATCCCGAGCAGAACTCGACGTTCATGGACCATTACCTCGAGGTCGAATACGACCTGTCGAGCGTGATGTTCGTGACGACGGCGAACACGCTGAACATCCCTGCGCCCTTGATGGACCGCATGGAGATCATCCGTATCGCCGGCTACACCGAGGACGAGAAGATCGAGATCGCCAAGCGTCACCTGATGCCCAAGGTGATCCGCGACCACGCGTTGCAACCGAAGGAGTTCTCCGTCGGCGAGGACGCGATCCGCGGCATCATCCAGACCTACACCCGTGAAGCGGGCGTCAGGAGCCTGGAGCGCGAGCTGATGAAGCTCGGGCGCAAGGCGGTGACCGAGATCCTGAAGACGAAGAAGAAGACGATCAACATCACGGCGGACAATCTTGCCGATTACCTTGGTGTTCCGCGCTTCCGCTTCGGCCAGGTCGAGAGCGACGATCAGGTCGGCGTGGTCACTGGGCTCGCCTGGACGGAAGTCGGCGGCGAGCTGTTGACGGTGGAAGGCGTCATGATGCCCGGCAAAGGCCGCATGACCGTGACCGGCAATCTGCGCGATGTGATGAAGGAATCGATCTCGGCGGCGGCCTCTTACGTCCGCTCGCGGGCCATCGATTTCGGCGTCGAGCCGCCGCTGTTCGACAAGCGCGATATCCACGTCCACGTGCCAGAGGGTGCAACCCCGAAGGACGGACCGTCGGCTGGCGTGGCGATGGCGACGGCGATCGTCTCGGTGCTGACCGGTATCCCGGTCAGGGCCGATGTGGCGATGACCGGCGAGATCACGCTGCGCGGCAGGGTGCTGCCGATCGGCGGCCTTAAGGAAAAGCTGCTTGCCGCACTCCGCGGCGGCATCAAGAAGGTGCTGATCCCGGAAGAGAACGCCAAGGATCTGGCGGAGATTCCGGAGAACGTGAAGAGCGGCATGGAGATCATTCCGGTCTCACGGGTTGGCGAAGTGTTGCGCCATGCGCTGGTGCGCATGCCGGAACCGATCCAGTGGGTCGAACCCGTCAATGCGCCGGCCGTGGTCGATGTCGGAGACGAGGCTGGTAAATCGCTGGCGCATTAGTGCTTGCTAAAGTTGCAATGCACAAAGAGAGAGCCGGGCCTTGAGCCCGGCTTTTTCATGTGAAGAACCGCGGATTTCCGGGCTTTTTTCGACTTTCCTGGCGCTTTTCGACTTGGTTGCCGGAGCGCTTCTTTCTAAAGTCCGTTTCCTGCCGGATGAGTCGAGTGTTCCGGTTTTCTCATGGAAGGGAATTTTTATGAACAAGAACGAACTGGTGTCCGCTGTCGCCGATGCCGCGAGTATTTCGAAGGGTGACGCGCAGTCGGCGGTTGATGCGGTGTTTTCCGTGATCACCGGCGAACTGAAAAAGGGCGGCGATGTCCGGCTTGTCGGCTTCGGAAATTTCACCGTGTCAAAACGCGCCGCGTCGACCGGCCGCAATCCGCAGACCGGTGCGGAAGTGAAGATCCCGGCGCGCACCGTGCCGAAGTTCTCGGCCGGCAAGGGCCTCAAGGACGCGGTCAACTAGGCGCCTCCTTAAGTCTTTCAGAGAAAAGAAAAGCCGGCATATCCGGTTTTTCTTTTCTGTTGGAAAAGGCGGCGCTATGCCGTCGGCGCGTCCGTGCGCATCAAGCCTTCTTTCTTGAGATCGGTCCACAGCGCCGATGGCAGCTTTGCGTCGAGCAGGGAGCGATTGCTTTCGACTTCGCCCGGCCGCTGGCCGCCGGGGATTACCGAGACGACGGAAGGATGCAGCAGCGGGAACTGCAGCGCCGCCTCGATCAGGCGCACGCCGTGGCGTTTGCAGACGGCCTCGATGCGGGTGACGCGGTCGATGATGTCCTGCGGCGCCTCCGAATAATTGTAGTAGGCGCCGGGGTTCGGCCCGGTTGCCAGGATGCCGGAATTGTAAGGCCCGCCGAGAACGATGCCGATGCCGCGTTGCTGGCATAGCGGCAGGAAAGACTGCAGCGCTTCCTGCTCCAGCAGCGTGTAACGCCCGGCAAGCAGGAACAGATCGAAATCGCCGCGCTCGGCCAGCGTCTGGGCAACCTGCCACTCGTTGATGCCGCCGCCGAAAGCCTTGATCACGCCCTGGTCGCGCAATGCCAGCAATCCGTAGTAGCCGGAGCTCATGAATTCCTGGATGCGCTGGTCCGAGGCTTCCTTGCTGCCATGGGTGAAGATGTCGACATCGTGCACGAAGAGGATGTCGATGCGGTCGACGCCGAGCCGTTCCAGCGAGGCTTCGAAGGAGCGCATGACGCCGTCATAGCTGTAATCGTAGACCTCTCGGCGCGACGGCGTGTCGAAGAATTTGCCGATGCCGGTGCGCTGTTCCGGCGGGCAGGCGCGCATTATGCGCCCGACTTTGCTGGACAGCACGTAGTCGTCGCGCTTCTTCGAACGCAGGAACGGATTGAGCCGCGTTTCGGCTAGGCCCAGCCCATAGAGCGGCGCGGTGTCGTAGTAGCGGCAGCCGACCCGCCATGCCGCCTCCAGCGTAGCATTGGCATCCTCATCGGAGACGGCGCGGTAAAGATTGCCGAGCGGCGCGGTGCCGAAGCCGAGCTCGGTGAAATTGATGCCGCCATTACCGATGCGGTCGAAATGCCGTGTCTTCATATGCTGCCGTTTCCTCATTTGGATTTGCCGTGACACTATCACGGCTGTAGCGCATCAAAAGCACTGCGTGTCGTTGGACACCGATTTTCGCGGTGATAGCATGAATGAAAACAAGCCGTTCGGGGCAAAGGTGACTGAGATATTCAAATGGTTCTCCGGCACCGGCAAGCTGGTGCAAATGTCATGACGGACGCCGGCGAAAACCTGTTTGGGATTGCGCTGAACGAGCTTGGCACCGTGCTGGAGCGTATCGACGCAAGCCGCATCGACGCCGCTTGCGCCATCTTGGCCGGTGCGAAAAAGATCGTCACCTATGGCTGCGGCCGCGAGGCGCTGCAGGTCAAGGGTTTTGCCATGCGGCTCTATCATCTCGGTCTGCCGGTGTCGGTCGTCGGCGACATGACCACGCCGCCGCTGGGCGCGGGCGATGTCTTCCTCGCCAGTTCCGGCCCGGGTGAGACGTCGACGGTGCTGACCTTGATGCAGGTCGCGCGCGAGGTCGGTGCCACCGTCCTGCTGCTCACCGCGCAAGCCGACAGCACTGCCGCAAAGCTGGCCGACTTCACATTGCTTATCCCGGCTCAGACCATGGCCGACGACCAGGGTCCCGAAAAGACATCCGTCCTGCCGATGGGCTCGGTGTTCGAAGGCGCGCTGTTCGTCCTCTTCGAAGTGATGGTGCTGAAGCTCAGGGACCTGACCGGCGTCTCGGCGGAAGCGATGCGCGCCCGCCACACCAATATGGAGTAGGTGTCATGCGCTACGAATTGATGCTGCCGCATCAGATACGCAAGGTGATCGCCGAAAACCGGCCGGTCGTGTTGCCGCTGGGTGTGCTTGAATATCACGGCGAGCACATGGCCGTCGGCATGGACACGCTGGCGGTGGTCAAGAGCCTGGAACTGTTCGAAAAAGAAGCCGAAATCGTCATTCTGCCGCCCTTCTATTACGGCGCGGCGAGCTATGCCGTTGCAGCACCGGAGGGCAGTGGTTCGCTGCAGGTCGGCGGCAATGTGCTGGCGCCATTTGCGGAAGAACTGTTCTATAGCCTGCTGCGCATCGGCTTCCGCAACATCCACGCCATCATTCACCACCAGACCGAAAATTTTGCCGCCGGCATGCCAACCGATCTCGCCTTCAAGGCCGCCGGCCGGCAGGCGATCTTCCGCTTCCTGGAGAAAGAACGTGGCGAAGGCTGGTGGGGCTCTGCGGCGATGGCTGACTATTATGCCGAACACGCCGAGGGCAGCAATTTCTTCAACTGGGTGCAGGTGCATCCGTTGATGCCGGCCTCAATGCACAGCCAGTACCCGTTCGACCATGCCGGCATCGGCGAGACGTCGCTGATGCTGGCGCTGTGCCCGGAGGCGGTGGATGCCGGCCGCTTCGCCGACAACACCGGCTGGTACACGGCAAGTGCGCCCGAAGCTTCGGCGGAATTGGGGCAAAAAGGGGTTGCCATGATCCTCGAGCATTTGCGGGCAACACTTTCGGGTTAGCGCGCTTTTCCCTTCTCCCGCAACAAGGGGAGAAGGGAGAGCCGGCGCAGTTATTTCACCGCGCCCGCTGTCATGCCCATGATCAGGTAACGCTCGAGCGCGATGCCGATGACGGCGAGCGGTGTGATGGCGGCGGTGGCAAGCGCCGCCATTGACCACCAGTTGATGCCTTGTGAGCCGGTCTGGCTCGCCACCATGACAGGGATGGTCTTTGCGTCGGTCGAGGTCAAAAGCGCGGCGAAGAAATACTCGTTCCAGCACAGCACCATCGCCAGGATGAAGGCGGCGACCATGCCCGGCAGCGCGATCGGCATGACGATGCGCAAGAAGGCGCCCCAGATCGACAGGCCGTCGACGAGTGCTGCCTCCTCCAGCTCCACCGGGATGGAGTTGAACTGGTCGCGCATGATCCAGATGACGATCGGCAGCACCATCAGCGTATAGAGCAGGATCAGCCCGACGCGTGTGTCGAGCAGGCCGACCTCCCGGTAAAGCACGAGGAAGGGCAAGGCCAAAACCACCGGCGGCAGGATCAGCTGAGACAGGAAGAAGAAGGAAATATCCTCGTTCCTGAACCAGGCGAACTTGTAACGATAGCGGGTCAGCCCGTAGGCGGCGAGGCTGCCGATGACGATGGCGAGGCTCGACGCGCCGACCGAAGTGATGACCGAATTCATGAAGCGCTTGATGAATTCGTCGCGGACCGTCGACGTCCGAAAGATCGAGTCCGGCGACAGGCCGAGCGAACGCCAGCCTTTCCAGTCGGGCCGGAAGTCGACGAACGGGATCAGATGGCCCTGGGTGACGTCGACCGCGGTCTTGAACGAAGTGGTTATCGTCCAATAGATCGGGAACAGGCAGATGAAAGCCCAGAAGATGAGCGCGCCGTAGATGAAGACGCGGTTGGCGACGAAGCTCGCCGGCGAGCGGATTTCGGAAGCGGCATAGTCGGTGGTCTGAACGCTCATCTTGCCGGCCCGATCAGTTGACGTTGCGCACGAAGCGGCTGGCGAACTTCAGCAGCCAGGTCACGAACACGATGATGATGATCAAATAGGCCATCGCCAGCATCGTGCCGTAGCCGACGTTCGAACGGTCGCGATATTCGCGGTAGATGAAACTGGACACCGAATCGGTCGCGCCGCCCGGCCCGCCGGAGGTGACGGTGATGATGATATCGGCGAGCTTCAGCTTGAAGATGATGCGCAGGATGACCGCTGTCACCGACACCGGCAGCATCAGCGGGAAGGTGACCTGCCAGAAGGTCTGCCAGGCGGTGGCGCCATCGACACGCGCTGCCTCGAGCACCTCGCGCGACATCGCCTGCAGGCCGGCGAGCAGCATGATCATCATGAACGGGATGAACGTCCACGCGTCGAGCACCATGATCGAGATGCGGGCGGTGATCGGGTTGGAGAAGAAGGCCGGGTTTTCCCAGCCGAGGTGGCGCGCCAGCGTCGCGGCGGGCCCGAAGCGGTATTCCATCAGCGACTTGCCGATCATCCACGACACCGCCACCGGCGACAGCATCAGCGGCATGAGAAACACGACGCGGAAGAATTTTCGTGCCCTAATCTGCGCGTTGAGCAGCAGCGCCAGGCCGAAGGCGATGACATATTCGACGAACACCGCCAGCACGTAGAGCACCATGTTGAACAGCGCATTGCGATAATAGGCGTCGTTCAGCATCTGCCAGAAATTGTCGAGCCCATTGAACTGCCGTCCGCTGAAGGAACTGAGGTTCCAGTCGGTCAGCGCGATGTAGAAGCCGAACAGCGTCGGGAAGATCACCATGGCAATGGTAAACAGCAGCGCCGGCAGCAGGAACAGAGCGCGCTGGCCGTCCTCGCCGCGCGTCAGCACCTGGCCGATGCCGAGCGCGACACCCCACAGCACGTAGGCGTAGACCACCGGCCGCCAGGTGTCGAAGCCGATAGTGTCGACCTCGCTCTTGTAGAGGATTTGCAGCGCGATCACCGCCAGAAGGCCGAGCGTCGCAGCAGCCATCAGCGCCCAGCCAAGCCGTTTGCGGCTCCGCGGAATCAGGTCGGATGGCACGGCGCCTGCCGGCCATTCACTTGTCGACAAAGTCTGGTCAGCCAGGGTCCGGTCAGCCACGCGTCTTGCCTGTTCACAGGAGGCTCGATGACCGGCCGAGCCGATCGAGGCCGGGCCGGTAAAGCGGATGTCCGGCGGCTGTGCGCCGCCGGACGAGGTTTCACGATCTCAGCCTACATGCCGAGCGATGCCTTGTAGAGCTTGACCTGTTTGTCGCGGCCGATCTGGTCGGTCAGCTTCTCCCAGGCGGCTGCGATGGCGTCGGCGCCTTCCTGCGCCTTCATCTTGCCGGCAAAGGTGTTGGCCAAAATGTCCTCGGCGGCGCTGTAGTACTGGAAGATGCCGGGGATGCGCGGCTCGATCGCCGCGTTTGGATGGTTGTAGCTGTCGGCTTCCGACTTCAGATACGAGGTGATGAACGCCTCGTCGTAGCCCGCCGCCACCCATTCCGGAATGTTGAAATGCGAGTTGCGATAGGGCTGGAAACCCGACGGATAGGCCGCGCACCAGAGCGACAGGTCCTTGCCGCCGAGGTGGGCAGCGGCAGACCATGCCGCCTTCTTCTTCTTTTCGTCGCTGTCGACGCGGGCCATGACGTAAACGCCCCAGCCGAGATAGGCGCAGTTCGGCGCATGGTTCGGGCCGCTGGCGAGCTTGTCCCACTGGCCGGTCTTGGAGTTGTAGACATCGTCCGAGCCCGGCAGGATCGAGAAGCCGGTGATGTCGCCGACGACCGAGGAATCGTTGGTCTTGACGTTCGAACCGACGTCGCCCCACCAGGTAACCATCGAACCGGTGCCTGCCAGGAATTGCTGGAAGGCGGTGGTGTTCGGGTCGGCGTTGATCTGGTCGGCAGGTTCGGAGGGCAGGGCATCGATGACGTCCTGGATCGCCCGCACCCATGCCGGATTGTTAACGCGCGGCTTCATCGTGTCGGCATCAAACAGCCAGGCCTTGTCATCGGGATGCTTGGCGTAGGCGCTGGCGCGGCTGCCGAGGAAATAAAAGCCGAAACCGCCCCAGGGCTTGGGCGCATCGAGATAGCCAAAGACGTCCTGGCCTTTCACCTGCTTGCCCTTGAGGAACTTCGTCACCGCCTGCACCTGCTGCCAGGTCTTCGGCACGCCCCATTCGCCTTCTCCGCCGCCGTCCTTCCAGGCCTTGGCGAGGTCGGCATCGGCAAACACGTCGGTGCGGTAGTTGAAATTATGTGCGTCGCCGTCAACGGTCACGCGATATTGCTTGCCGTCCCATGTGCCCACCGGCGGCTGCAGATAGGCCACGACATCCTTCATGTCGATCTGGTCCTTGACCCAGTCCGGCATCTCGGAGGTGAGACCCTTGCCGCAGACGTCGCCTTCGAACGGTGCCCCCATTTCGATGATGTCGAAATCGACGGTGCCGGTCGCGATCGACTGCTGCAGGCGGGCGTTGTAGTCAGCCTGCGCCAGGTCGATCCAGTTGATCTTGGCGCCGGTATAGGTCTCCCACGGCTTCAGGAAGCCGCGAAACAGCACATTGTGCAGGTTCTGGTTGTTGAGGCCCATGAAGGTGAGTTCGACACCGGCGAATTCGCCTTCCTTGACATTGGCCTTGGTGGCGCCAAGGCAAAGCTCGCCGACCTGCTGGAAATCGGCATCGGTCGGCTGACCCTTGCCGACACCCGGAATCTGCAGGATCTGCGCGCGCAGGTCGTCGGCGGCCGCAGCCGTGCGCGTCAGCGCACCAAGTCCGGCGCTTGAGGCCGCCGCGAGGGCGGCCATGCTGGCCGCTCCCTTCAGCACGTCGCGGCGGGTGGCCCCGGCGCGGACAAGTTGGTTATAAAGGCTGACTTTCATTTCGTTCCTCCCAGAAGGTCAATTGTGAATTGGTTCAGATGGTGGAGCGCCGATTATGTTCCCCAACGACAGCGACTCCCGTAAATAGCGGCCCGAATTCTCCCTCCCGCGACGCTTGGCATTCAGTGCCGGACAAGCGTACCGGTGCGCCCGGAACAGGGTCATAAGCCGGACACTGTCACTATTCGCACAACGAAGTGCGGTGTCAACGTGAATGGGTTTTTTATCTATAAGAGACTGACTTGCCCTAGCCGTTTGCGTTGTTTAGCTTCACGGCAACTGAAGGGGGAATGATGGCTCAAGTCGCGATCCGCAATGTGGCCAAGGCGTTCGGAACCGTCAAGGTTCTGCACGATGTCAGCGTCGACATCGCCGACGGGCAGTTCGTGGTGCTGGTCGGGCCTTCCGGCTGCGGCAAGTCCACGCTGCTGAGGATGGTGGCCGGGCTGGAAACGGTCTCCGGCGGCACCATCGCCATCGGCGAGCGCATCGTCAACCATCTGCCGCCGGCCAAGCGCGACATCGCCATGGTGTTCCAGAACTACGCGCTCTATCCGCACAAGACGGTCGAGCAGAACATGGCCTTTGCTCTCAAGCTGCGCAAAACCGACCCGGCGGTGGTCACTGAGCGGGTCAAGCGCGCCGCCGACATCCTCGACCTCAATCCCTACCTCAAGCGCTATCCGCGCCAGCTCTCTGGCGGGCAGCGCCAGCGCGTCGCCATGGGCCGCGCCATCGTGCGCAACCCGCAGGTGTTCCTCTTCGACGAGCCGCTCTCCAATCTCGACGCCAAGCTGCGTGTCCAGATGCGCACCGAGATCAAGGAACTGCACCAGCGGCTGAAGACCACCACCATCTACGTCACCCACGACCAGATCGAGGCGATGACCATGGCCGACAAGATCGTGGTGATGCGCGACGGTCGCATCGAACAGGTCGGCGCGCCGCTGGAATTATTCGACCGGCCGGCCAACCTGTTTGTCGCCGGCTTCATCGGCTCACCCTCGATGAACCTGCTCAAGGGCGTCGTGCGCAAGGGCGACAAGCCTGTCGTCGAGATCGCCGGGACGCCGTTCCCGATTGCGGCGACCAGTGCCGTCGAGGATGGCCGTAATGTCGTCTACGGCGTGCGGCCCGAGCATCTCGAAATCCATCCAGATGGTGTTCCGGCGAAGATTTCGGTGGTCGAGCCGACCGGTTCCGAGACTTTGGTGTTCCTGCGCTTCGGCGAGGGCGAGATGGTGGCGCTGTTCCGTGAGCGCCACGACTTCAAGCCGGGCGACACACTGCACCTGAAACCGCGGCTCGACCAGGTGCATCTCTTCGACGCAGAGACCGGCAAGCGTCTCTGATTTCGCCCCAGCAAACTTCGCGAGGAATGCCATGCTCAAAGGAATCAATCCGCTGCTCAATGCCGATGTGCTGCAGGCGCTGCGGGCGATGGGCCACGGTGACGATCTGATTATCGCCGACACCAATTTCCCGTCCGATTCGGTGGCGCGCCAGACCGTGCTTGGCCGGCTGCTGCGCATCGATGCGTCGGCGGCCGACGTGGTCAAGGCGGTACTGTCGCTCTATCCGCTGGACACCTTCGTCGACGATGCCGCCGCGCGCATGGAGATCGTCGGCAAGCCGGACGACATTCCCGCCGTGCAGAAGGAAGTGCAAAAAGAGATCGATGCCGCCGAGGGCAAGGCCTGGCCGATGATCTCGGTCGAGCGCTACGCCTTCTACGAACGCGCCAAGAAGGCCTATTGCGTCATCCAGACCGGCGAGCGCCGCTTCTATGGCTGTTTTGCGTTCCGCAAGGGCGTCGTGCCACCGGATGCGGAGTAGCGGGATGCCGGCGAATCCGATCGTCATGAAGCCGGTTGTCATATTGGGCGTCTTCGTCGCCGATACGGCCTACCGCGCCGCCCGCCAGCCGCGCATGGGCGAGACGATCCTGGGCACGTCCTTCACGCTCGGCCCCGGCGGCAAGGGCTCGAACCAGGCGGTGGCGGCCGGCCGGCTCGGCGCCGACGTCACCTTCCTTACCCGCCTCGGCGTCGACCCCTTTGCCGATATGGCGAGACAGACCTGGTCGCACGCCGGCGTGAAGAGCGCCGTCATCGACACACCGGAAAGCTACACCGGTGCCGCCTATATCTTCATCGAGGAGACGAGCGGCAACAACGCGATCATCGTCAGTCCGGGTGCGGCGATGCTGATCTCGCCCGCCGATATCGAGGCAAATGCCGGCCTGATCCGCGCGGCCGGCGTTTTCGTCACCCAGCTCGAACAGCCGATCGAGGCGGCGCTGCGGGCGCTGGAGATCGCGCGCGGGGCAGGGGTGACCACCATCCTCAACCCGGCGCCCGCGGCCAGGCTTCCGGACCGCATCTACACGCTTTGCGACTATGTCACGCCGAACGAAACCGAGGCCGAGGAACTGACCGGCATCAAGGTGTCCTCGATCGACGACGCCCGCCGTGCCGCCGACAGCCTGCTTGAGAAGGGCGTTGGGGCAGTCATCGTGACGCTTGGCGAAAACGGTGCGCTGCTGCACACGGCCGATCGTTCCGAGCATGTCGCAGCGGTCGCCGCCGGCCCGGTTGTCGAGACCACAGGCGCGGGCGACGCCTTCAACGGCGGCCTGGCTGCCGCGCTGTCGAGGGGGATCGAACCTCTGGAAGCGGTGCGCTTCGCCTGCGCCGTCGCCGGCATCTCGGTGACGCGCCCAGGCACCGCGCCGTCCATGCCGACGCTGCAGGAAGTCGAGGCGCTGCTCGCCAAGAGGTGAGACCGTATGGATTACATCATGAACGACGACGGTTTTTGACAAATCAACGTCGACATTTCTCCGACACCAGGGGACGTGACCCCAAAGGAGAAATGGCGCGAGTGACGGGGCTCGAACCCGCGACCTCCGGCGTGACAGGCCGGCACTCTAACCAACTGAGCTACACCCGCGCATGGACGAGCACGTGTCAGCCGTGTTCGTCGTTGGGGCGGTGGATAAGGGGTAAGCCACCGGGTGTCAAGCGGACCCGGACAGCATAACAGCAAACAGCAGAAGGTTTTTTGACAAGCCGAACTTTGTTGCCGAAACCGGCTCCCGGCCAAGCCACTGGCCGCTCATTTGGCCTTGCGAAGCCGGTCCTAACTGCTTAAAGGTCCGGCCCGGAGCGGGCGATTAGCTCAGTTGGTAGAGCGCTTCGTTTACACCGAAGATGTCGGCGGTTCGAGCCCGTCATCGCCCACCATTTTCCTCGATGTGTTCAGTTTGGGCTACACCGCTCAAGCTGATCGCCAGGTGAGACGCATCCGACCACTGTGCTACTCGGACTTTGGTCTGATTCAAACTGTCTTTCCGCAGGGACTTAAGTCTGATCTGCTTGCCTCTCATGAGGGAAACGATTGCCGAAAGCTACAACTTGCAGTATCTCAATTGCGTATGGGCATGGGCGGGAGCGAAAATATTCCTGGATGGCTTGCGAGTCATCTTCCGGACGATCCCGTGATCGCAGGAGATCTCGCGGATAAGATATCGAAGGAAGCTGAAAAAAACCGGCTTCCAGGCGATCGGGTTGTGAAGACAACCCGTAACGAAGAAGACACCTTCAAGAAAGAACAAGTCGAAGCTTATCCCGACGCCGCGGTTGCAGGAGTCTTTGCCAGCGGTTCATTCCTCGCCCTGTTGGTATTAGCCATTTATCTGCTTTATGTGCTCTCGATTGTGGCCGGGGGAACGGTCGCGGATGTTCCCCTGCCGCCCATACTGCACTAGTAGACGCTCCGCCAACACTCGAATTAGCCCCGCACCGTGTTGATGCTGGTGACTTTCGTGTTTGCGGTGGAGCACGCGACGAAGGTTTCGTTCCCGCGGCAAAGATGTTCACGCGGGGCAACTGGCTGCTGCAGAACGGCAGCATTGTACTTCCATAGGCCTCCCGGTTCTTTGCAACTTGGGCGATTGGCTTGTCGCAGATCAGTCTGCAATCGCCGGAGCGTGAGCAATCCGTTTCGCCACATAAACACAACACTTCGATGAATCAGGGTCCTGCACCACCTCAAATCCAATCGCCTTGTAGAACCTTAGCGCACCATCGTTCTCCGGCATGACTTCGAGGTGGATGCCGGTCGAGCCGCTCGCGGCAAGCCCCTGCTCGAGGAAGGCCATCGCGCGCCGGCCGATGCCTTTCCCGCGCGCTTGCGGCAACAGGTCGATATGGCCATGCGACGGATAGGCGGTCAGCGCAGGCGGAACAGCGAAATCGGGACGATGGACCCGATGCCGCGCCCAGTCGCTGCCGCGCCAGCGCGAGCTGTCGGGTCCGGGGTCTGCCACGCGCCGCTGAAGGTCGGGATACCAGTCTGATGCCAGGCTGGCATTGAAAGCGCCCGTATCGGCCGCGCCAAGCAGGTAGCCGGCCGCACCTGCGGGACTATCGATAATGAAGGCCAGCTCGGGTTCGAGCACCTGGTAGGGAATAGTGTAGAGGAGGCCGAGCAGGTCCGGGTCGTCCTCGCGGCCGCTGGCATCCTTGCCGGCATCGCCGGTCTTGAGACAGATCATCGCAAGCGCTGCATGATCGGCGGTGGTCGCCCGGCGCAGGAAGAAACCGCCGCCGAAATCGAGGATCATGGCGGCAGCAGCCGGAAATCCTTGCCCTCGGGCAAAAGCTGCCCGCCGTCGACGATGATGGTCGTGCCCGTGATGTAGCTGGCGTCGTCCGAGGCCAGGAACAGGAAGGCGTTGGCCACGTCGCGCGGGCTGCCGAGCCGGCCGAGCGGAATGGCGTCTTCCATGTTCTTGATGAAGGCCGCACCGCGATGCTGCTCTATGCCTTCGGTGAGGATGTTGCCGGGCTCGACGCCGTTGACCGTAACGCCGTAGCCCGAGAATTCGAGCGCAGCCGAACGGATCAGCCCATTGATGCCGGCCTTGGTCGCTGAATAATGGCCGTGGCCGGGGCTGGTGACATGCGGGCCGGTGATCGAGGAGGTGAACAGCATGCGGCCAAAATGCTGTGCCTTCATTGGCACCAGTGCGGCGCGAGCAGCGATGAAGCTGCCGCGCAAGTTCACCGCCATGACCCGGTCCCAGTCGTCGGGACTGGTGTTTTCCAGCAATTGCCAGGGATAGATGCCGGCATTCTGCACCATGATGTCGAGCCGGCCGTGACGGTCGAGGGCCAGCGCCACGGCGGCTTGCGCATCGGCCATCTGCGAGATGTCGGTGCGGATGAAGGCGGCGCCGAGTTCGTTCGCGGTCGCTTGCCCCGCCTCGGCCTCGGTGTCGGCCAGGACCAGCTTCGCGCCCTCTTCGGCAAAACGCTGTGCGATGCCCTTGCCGATGCCACGTGCGCTGCCGACGATCAGCGCGACTTTGTCTTCCAGACGGCCGGTCATGCCAGCCTCTGGCGTATCGTCTGCTTGAACGCATCGAGCAGCACGGCGGCAAGCACCAGCAGGCCATGGATCACCTGGGTGAAGTTGGCCGGCAGGCCCATCAAATTGATCGCCGTGTTGATGGCCGAGAGCAGCAGCACGCCGGCATAGACGCCGGGCAAGGTGCCGACGCCGCCCTTCAGACTGACGCCGCCGATGACGACCGCGGCGAAGGCATTGAACAACAGGCCGACGCCGAGATTAGCTGTCGCGCCGGAGGTACGGATCGCCAGCAGCCAACCGGCAAGGCCGGCGATGGCGCCGGCGAGAACGAAGGCTATGACCAGGTTGCGGTTGACGCGGATGCCGGCGCGAAAGGTCGCCGTCTCGTTGCCGCCGATCATGACCAGGTGCCGGCCGAAGGGCGTCTTGGCCATGATCAGCGAGAACACCACGAAGCACGCAATGGCGATCCAGGCAGTCAGCGGCAGGCCACCCAGGCGCTGGATGGCGAACCAGCGGATTGCCGGCGCCAGGTCCTGTGCCGAGCGGCCACCGGAAATAACCAGCACCAGGCCGCGCACCCAGATGTAGGACGCCAGCGTGATGATGAAGGCGCTCATCTTCACCTTGACCACGAGGACGCCGTTGAAGGCTCCGATGAGGCCGCCGACGGCAAGCGCGATGAGCAGCGAAACCGGAACCATCAGCCATTGCGGCTGCAACTGGATGCCAAGGCCGATGCCCGACGAGCAGAACAGGATGCCGACCGCCATGGCGCTGAGCGCCGCGACCGATTCGACCGACAGGTCCATATGGCCGGCGATGATGACCAGCGCCAGGCCGATCGACATTACGCCGAGCACGCTCGACGCCTCGATGATGTTGGCGAAGATGCCGAGCTGAAAATAGTTCGGGATAAGGATGGAAAAGACCACCAGCACGAAGACCAGCATGAACCAGACAAGATTGTCGAGGATGAACTCGAGGGTTTGGCGCGTGCGGGGGTTCATCTGCGGATCCGGTTGGCGCGTCAGCCCAAAAAACCACTCGGTTCTTCGGAAAGATCAGGCGGGGTTGAAAATTGCTGCAGCATTCCCGTGCGCGTCCGTTCGAACGCACCGGGGCTGCAGGGCTGGGCTCCGGGCCGGCATGGCCCGGAGCTTCTGGCGAGTTCGCTATTCGACCGGCTTTATGGTTTCGGTCGGCGGCTTCATGTTGCCCCAGAAGGCCGGGTTATCGACATTTTCCTTGGTGATCGCAGCGCCGGGGATCTTGATGTTCGGTCCCCACGCTTCCTTGGTCAGGGTTGATTTCAGGCCAAGCACATCATATTCGCCGGGCTTGATCTCCTGCTTGTTGACCACCTTGTCCATGAACATCGCGACCGCCGCGGCCTGGGCGTAGAGCGGCTGCTCGACTTCGACGTTGAGCCAGCCCTTGCGGATCAGGTCGAGGCCGACCGGAGCGCCGTTCGAGCTCATCAGCATGACGTCGCCCGGCTTCTTGCCGGCGGCCTCGAGCGAGGCGACGGCAGCGACCGAAAGATGCGCGGCATGGCTGAAGATCAGGTCGATGTCGGGGTTGGCGAGCATCTGGTCGGCGACGATGGTGCCGGCGTTGCTGGCCTCCCATTGCATGGCCGGCAGCGAGATGATCTTGACGTCCGGGAACGCCTTCATTTTCTCCTCGAAACCCTTCTGGATGTCGAGCGTGTAGGGATCGCCCGGATCGCCGAGCACCTGCAGGATCTTGCCCTTCACCGAGCCGTTCTTCGCGGTCAGGAGCTTTTGTGCCTGGTCGGCGGCGACGTAGCCGATCTCGACGGTTCCGGCCACCGAGGTGAAGTCTGACGGGGTCGAGGTTATCTGGCGGTCGAACTCGACGACCGGGATGCCGGCGGCACGGGCCGCCTCGATCGACGGTTTCAGCGCATTGAAATCGACGGCGGCAAGGATGATCGCCGCCGGCTTCAGCGCGATGACGTCGTTCATCTGCGATTGCTGAGCGTCGGTCTTGTTGTCGGCGTTCAACGTCTTCATCTCGTAGCCGACCTGCTTCAGGAACAGTTCCAGCGCGCTCACCGAGCCGGTCTGGAATTCATCGAGCAATGTCGGCACCATGTAGTAGACGGTGCCCTTGGACTGGGCGAATGCCGGCGTGAGCGTGGCAAAGGCCAGTGCCAGGATACCGAAGACGGAAAGAAGTATTTTCTTCATGTCGTTCGCTCCTCTTGCGCCGGACCCCTCATTTGTCCCTCAGCTCGCCGGTCCGGCACCGGCGAGCGTCTCTCCGGTGATCATGTTGATCACCGCGTCGGGACTTGTTTTGTTGCGTGCGACGTCGCCCGCCACGACGCCTTGCCGGATCACCACGATCCGGTCGGCGACCTGGAAGGCCTGTTGCATGATATGGGTGATGATGACGACGCCGATGCCCTGGCTCGCCACCTGGCGGATCATGTCGAGGCCGCGCCGCGTCTGCTCGACGCCGAGCGCTGCGAACGGCTCGTCGAGAAGCACCAGCTTGCCGCCAAAATGCACGAACCGGTTGAGCTCGATGGCCTGCCGCTGGCCGCCGGAAAGATGCTCGACATTGGTGCGAAGCGAGGGAATGCGGGTGCCGGCGCTGGCCAGCGCCTTTTGCACCACCTGCTCCATAGCGCGCTCGTCGAGCACCGGAATGCCGAGAACCTTCCTGGTGATCTCGCGGCCCATGAAGAAATTGGCGACCACGTCGACATTGGTGCAAAGCGACAGGTCCTGGTAGACCGTCTCGATCCCCGCGGCCTTGGCCTCGGCGGGAGATTTGGCTAGGAATTCCTTGCCTTCGAACAGCATGCGGCCGGAGGTCGGCTCGAGGCCGCCGGCAATGATCTTGACCAGCGTCGATTTGCCGGCGCCGTTGTCGCCCAGAAGCGCCACCACTTCGCCCTTGTCGATCGAAAAGCTGATGCCTTTCAGCGCTTCGATGGCGCCGTAATTCTTGGCTACGTTGTCGAGCACCAGCAGCGGTTCGCTCATGCCGCGATCCCCTTGTTATGCAAGAGATCTCGCCCGCGTTCGCGCTCGGCGGTGAAGATCTGGCCGAAGCGCGGCGAAAGCACCCCGGAGACGGCAAGCGCGGCGGCGCCGCGCAACACCGCATGCTGGCCGCCGCGCGCGACGCTGACGCGGGGCGTCGTGCGATCGCTTCGCGCTGAGACCGAATTGGGCAGGTGCGCGGCCGCGCCGGCAAGCCTTTCGAGCAGCTCGGTGGACGCCAGCCCGCCGAGGATGATGGTTTCGGGATCGAACAGGTTTTCGATGATGGTGACGGCGTTGCGGAAGATCGGCGCAATCTCGCTCACCCACTCGGCGTCGGCGATGTTGCGGCGCCGCAGCGCCTCGAGCGAGAGATACCGTTCGAGGCAGCCGCGATTGCCGCACGGGCAGGGCTCGCCGCCCGGCACCGCGGGAATGTGGCCGATTTCACCGGCGTTTCCCCAGGCGCCGCGCAATGCCGCCCCGTCATGCACCATGACGCCGCCGAGACCGACGCCGAAATAAAGATAGTAATACTCGGAATATGCCGTTCCGAGGCCGTAGAGGCGCTCGCCGATGGCAGCCGCCGCCATATCGGTTTCGAAAAAGGCCGGCAGTCCGGTCGAGGCGGCCAGCCGCTCGCGCAGCGCCACATCCTTCCAGCCGGTCATGGTGGTCGGCCCGACAAAGCTCATGGACTCCACGCCGAACGGTCCGGGCAGCGCCATGCCAATGCCGAGAACGCGGCCACCGGGCCGCAATGCCGTCAATTCGAGCACCATGGCGCCGATCAGCTCGAAAGCGTGATCGGGCGTTGCATTTGGGGCTTCGCGGTAGGTGCTCTCGATAACATCGCCGCTTAGGTTGATCAGGGCGGCATTGATGCCCAGCGGGGTGACGTGGATGCCGACGGCATAGCCGCCTTCCGGATTGATGCGCAGCGTTGCCGGTGGCAGGCCGCGCCCCTTGGGCTCTTCGCGCAACGACAGCACGTAACCGTGCTCTTCCAGCTCGCGAACGATGGTTGACACCGTCTGCACGGTGAGTCCGACCCGCCTGGCGATATCGCCGCGGGCGATCGGTCCGTGAAGGCGGATGGATTCGAGCACGATGCGCCGGTTATACGGCCGCCCGAACTCCTGATTGGTCCCGCGCAATGCCATGTCTGGCGCCCTCTCGAGAGAGCAGAGGTTCGCATCGAATATTTATTCAGTCAAATGGAATTCAAAAATAATTCGCCTGTGGCCAAGGCCTTCTAACGCCGGCGGATTCGCGCCCGCCGGCGGATGGGCCAACTCTGGCAATTTTCCAGTATGAAGCGCCACCGGCTGGACGGGACGCCAGGCATGACCTTGGCCGGCATTCCGATCAGCGCCCTGAAGCCCATTTCGGAACCGGTTGTGAGCCGGCCAAGGATCGGAGTTCGTTGCGCCTTTCCGTTGCAGGGAGCATACTTCCTCTCGCCGGTCGGCGGGAGGAGATGCGATGCCGAAGCTGACCCTCGACGGGATTGATCTCGGCTATGAGGTGCGGGGCGACGGGCCGCCGGTGCTGTTCGTCCACGGCAGCGTCACGAACGGCATGATGACATGGTCCGCCCAGCTACCGCTTGCGGAGCGCTGGAAGCTGGTTGTGGTCGACCGGCCCGGATACGGATCAAGTTCCCCTGCCGAACGCGAGGATTTCGTCGTCGACGCCGGACTGGTCGCCGGATTCCTCGATCGGAAGCATGACCTCTGGGGCGAAAGCCGCGTCCATCTGGTCGGGCATTCCTATGGCGGCGTCATCTCTCTTCTTGCAGCAGCGATGCGCCCGCGAGCAATCCGTTCGCTCACGGTGATCGAGCCGCCGGCCTTTGACCTTGCGCGCGGGGATGTTGCCGTCAATGAACTCGTGACGCGCCTGAAGACCCACTGGCAAAGCGGACCGCGCGACGATCCCGCGCTTTTCTTGCGCCAGTTCCTCCATCTGGTCGGCTCGGCGATACAATTGCCAGACCCGCTGCCGCCCCCGCTCGCGCAGGGCGCGGCCATGCTCGTCGTCGAACGCGGGCCATGGGAGGCCGAAATTCCGCTTCGGCAACTTGCCGATGCGCCGTTCCCGAAACTGGTGGTATCCGGCGGGCACAGCGCAGCATTCGACGCCGTCTGCGACGTGCTCGAAAACGTGCTTGGTGCCGATCGTGCCGTGATCGCCGGCGCGGGGCACAGCGTTCAGCAGACCGGTGAGCCGTTCAACCGGCGGCTCGGCGCGTTCATGGCTGCTGCTGAGGGCTGAAAGCGATCTATCTCTGATATTGCCTGGCGGGCGGTTGGCCGCGCGACAGGCTTCACGCCGAATGAATCGCCGGCTCTACAGATACCGCTCGACCTTCTTGCCGACGGTCAGGAACCGCAGCGGATCGATTGCCTCGCCATTGTGGCGGACCTCGTAATGCAGGTGCGGGCCGGTCGAGCGGCCGCTGTTGCCGGTCTTGCCGATGACGTCTCCGGCATCGAGCTTCTGGCCGACGGCGACGTCGATTTCGCTGAGATGCCCGTAACGCGTCACAAAACCGTTGCCGTGGTCGACCTCGATCATGCGGCCGTAGCCGCCGTTCCAGCCGGCCTTGACGACGACGCCGGCTGCCGTGACCTTGGCCGGCATACCGACCGGCGCCCTGAAATCCATGCCGGAATGCAAGGCGGCCGTGCCGAGGATGGGGTCGGTGCGCACGCCGAACGGGCTGGTAACGCTGCGGCCGGGGGCGGGGTTGGCGAGCGGCAGCCGGCGCGCTTCCTTTTTAAGATGATCCAGCGCGTCAAGAGCCTCGTCCAACTCCTTGACCTTGCTGTCGAAGACCAACGAGCTGTCGAGTGGTATCAGCGGGCCACCAACGTCGCTCTTTTCGAATTCGCTATCAACGGGCAGGCCGGCGGCCTCGAGCGCCTGCGAGATCGCGTCGGCGCTTTTGTAGGCATTGTCGGCAAGTGTGGCGATGCGGGTGAGCTGCTGGCTCTCGATGACCTTCAGCGAGTTGTTGATCGAAACGAAGAGCTTGTCTGCCCGGTCGGCCGCGCTTTCGCTCGGCAGCGGATCGGCGCGGGTCGACCACAGCGAGAACGGCCTGGTGTCGTCAACGCCCACAGGAGCGGCAAGGGGGGCAGCAAGGCTGGCGGCGGAATAGGCCGTCGGCTGGATGCTGCCGGCCGCGTCGGCATGTTCGTCCGGCTTTGCCGCCGGCACGGGCGGCGTTGCGACCTCGTTTTCGGCTCGTTCGAGGATCGGGCCGAGACGGCCGTGACGCAGGCTGAGCTGGCTCTGCCGTTCCAGCAGCTCGCTGACCTTGGTTTCCATCAGCTGCTGATCGAGTAGCTGGCGGCTGGTGATGCGGTCGACCTGGCTGCGCAGTGCCGAGATACGGTCTTCGTAGGCCTGCTGCATGCGCGCCTGCCGCGCCGTCGTGGCGCCGAGCAGATCGTCGCGCAGCACCAGATAGGAGGTCGCCAGCAGGTAGCCGATGACGACCGCCGCCAGCGCCGAGCCGCAAAATGCAGCCAGCCACGGGCGTATGGTGAAATGCCTTATCTGGTCGCCTCGGGCGATGATGACCGTGTGGGGCTCTCTGCGTCTGCCGAAGACCGCTGACTGACTGGCTACGTTCACGGGACCAAGCTTTCGTTACGACACCAACGACGAGCCTGATTACACATTATTAGGGTTAACAAAGTTTTGCCGGATCGAACGACAGGCAAGGTCTTCGCGCAAAACGGGTATCGAATTGCAGCGGCCTGGCGCAGCTCTCAAAGGGCGCGAACCGCCTCCAGCACTTCTTCGGCGTGCCCCCTGACGCGGACGTTGCGCCAGATCCTGGCGATGCGTCCGTCGCGGCCAATCAGGAACGTCGCCCGCTCGACGCCCATATAGGTGCGACCGTAGAGCTTCTTTTCCACCCACAAATGGTAAGCCTCGATCACTTTGCGCTCTTCGTCGGCGACAAGGTCGACGCTCAGATCGTATTTCGCCTTGAATTTGTCGTGTTTCTTGACGTTGTCCGGCGAGAGCCCGATGACGACGGCGCCGGCCTTTTCGAACTCCGGCTTCAACTGCGAAAAGCCGATCGCCTCGTTGGTGCAGCTTGTGGTGTCGTCCTGTGGGTAGAAATAGAGTACGATGGGTTTTCCCAGCAATGCGGCGAGGCTGAGTGAACCGCCGCCGTCGCGCGGAAGTTCGAACTGCGGCGGAACATCGCCCACGTCGAGGTCAGCCATACCGATGCCCTTGTTTGAGGTTACGCGCCAGGCTGCATCGATATAATGTCGAGCGGGGATTCGTCCACGATCGAATTCGTTTCAACGGAAGATTGCGTGGATCAGGAGCTACCGCAGCACGAGAAGATCAGGTTCAGGCGTGACGAGATCACCGACCTGGGAACCTTTCCGTCCGCGTGCCGCGTCCCGCCGCTCGGCCAGGCGTCGATCGGTCGCGGCGTCCGTTTGATGGCGCGGCTGTTTGCCGGCCTTGTCGCCCTTGTGCTGCTGGCTGGCGCCGGCGTCTACGCGATCGGCGTGTCCGGCTTCGGCTCGGAGCGGCTTCGCGCGGAAGCCGAAACGGCAATCGAGAGATTGGCCGGCTTCGATGTCGACGTTGCCGTCGGGCCAGCCCGGCTGACGCTTGACGGGTCGAGCTTCATTGCGCTGCAGGTCAGCGACGTCAGCCTCAAGACCGCCGACGGCAAACCGATGGCCGATGCCGGCCGGGTCCGCTTCGGCATCCGGCTGATCCCGCTGCTTTCGGGCGAGGTACGGCTGACCAGCGCCCGGATTTCCGACGCGCACATCGTCATGGCCGCGATGCCGTCCGGCGGCGACTGGACGGCCGGGCTGCGCAACCAGGATGGCCTCATCGATCCGGAAAAACTTTCCGCCGCCGTCTTCGCCAACGTCAACGGCGCGCTCGATGCGGTGCGCGAGGATTCGATGCGCCAGATCGATCTGCGCAACGTCGAGCTGGAACTGCCCGAGACCGGATCGGTCAAGTCGGTCACCATCGCCGACGCCTCCGTGTCGCAGACGGGACCGGGAAGCATGGAGTTTTCATCCGATGCGGATGTCGACGGCAGGGCGCTTACCATCGCCGCTTCCGCCACCCGCGATCCGGCGACGCGACGCATCACCACGCTGGACGCCAGCATCCAGGCGGCGGATGCCGAAGCTGCGGCAGCAGGCGGCAAATTGGGCGCGATCGCCTTGAAGCTGGCGGGGTCGGAAGGGACCGGCGACAACAGTTCGCGGCTGACCGCCGCCCTGTCACTGACCGGGTCGGTGCTCGATCTCGGTTCGCGCGGCCTGCTTCCGGCCGACATCGATCTCGATGCGACGCTCGTCGCCGGGTCGAACAAGATCCAGGTCGAAAGTTTGCTGGTGAAAACCGGCCGCTCGACCTTCGATTTCGCCGGTTCGATCGGCCCGAAGCCCGCTACCGGCGCAGCGGGCGAGGAGCCATCCTATCGTTACGACCTGACCAGCGACGGTTCGACCCTGGCGCCTTCGGATTCGCCGGAGCCGGCGCTCAGCTTCATTGCCCGTATTGCCGGCGTCTACCAGCCGACGAGCCAAAAGCTGGTCGCCGAGCAGATCGGCGTCCGGTCCGGACCGGGCAGCGAAGTGCTGGGCACGGCTTCGGTTTCATTCGTCGCCAACCAGGCGCCGGGCATATCGGTGGCGCTCAATGTCCACGACATGCCGGTCTCGCACGTCAAGCAATTATGGCCTTGGTTTTCGGCGCGCAATGCCAGGCTGTGGGTGCTCAAGAACCTATTCGGCGGCCGCGTCGTCGATGGCAGCCTGCAGTTCCAGGTCGTGCCCGGACGGCTCGGCAACGGCGTGCCGCTTTCCGCCGATGAAGTGTTCGGCCGATTCCAGGTCGAAGGATCGCGCTTCGACACGGCCGGCCGCATTCCGCCGATCCGCGATGCCGTCGGCGTCGTCGGCTTCCACGGCAATGACGTCGACGTCGCGCTGTCGTCGGGCAGCGTCTATATGCCGAGCGGCCGCACGGTGGCGGCGAGCAACGGCACGCTCACCGTCAAGGCGGCGAACCATCCGCCGGTGATCGGCGCGCTCGACATCGACGTCGCCGGCGAGGCGCCGGCAATCGCCGAGCTGGCATCGTTTGACCCGATCAACGCCATGCGCCATGTCGGCCTGCTGCCGGACGACCTGTCCGGCACGGTGACCGGCCACGTCAAGGCCGATATTCCGCTGCAGTCCGGTGTCGACTCTTCCAAACTCGATTGGCTGGTGGCGCTCGACTACAAGGACCTGTCGCTGGGCAAGCCGTTCGAGGGCCAGACGGTCAGCCATGCCGACGGCTCGATCACGGTCGCGCCCGACCGGGCGGTGATCTCGGCGAAGGCGCTGCTCAACGGCATTCCGGCCGAGCTCGACCTGATCGAGCCGCTCAGGGATGGCGGCCCGCCGCGCAGTCGTAAAGTGGCGCTGGTGCTCGACGACAAGACGCGCGCCACCGCCATGCCTGGCCTGTCGACGCTGCTGTCCGGAACCATCAAGGTGGCGATCGACAAGAGTGGCACCGGCAACCAGAACGTGTCGGCCGACCTGACCAATGCCAGGCTGGACATTCCCTGGGCCGGCTGGAGCAAGGGCCCCGGCATTCCCGCCAAGGTCGTCTTCGCCATGGCGAAGACCGGCGACACCACGACGCTCTCCAATTTCGAACTCGATGGCAAGACCTTTTCCATCGACGGCAGCGCGGTGCTGGTCAAGGGCGCCTTGTCCTCGGCCCAGTTCAGCAAGGTCACCTTGAACAGGGGCGACGACGTCGCCGTCTCGGTGAAGCGGTCGGGCAAGGCCTATGCTGTCGAGGTCAGCGGCAGCGCGCTGGACGCACGCTCGCTGATCAAGCAATTCACGTCCGATGTCGACACCGCCACCAAGACCACTGGCGTCGATGCGATCTCGGTCAGCGCCGACGTCAGCTCCCTGACCGGCTTCCACGACGAGGTGCTGTCGAATCTGAAGCTCGACTACAGCGCCGCAGGCTCCCGGGTGAACGGGCTCAAGGTGAGCGCCACGGCAAGTTCGGGAGCCGCCATCACCATCAGCAACACGGCCGGCGGCGGCCTGCGCACGCTCAACATGAAGTCGGCCGACGCCGGCGCCATACTGCGCTTCCTCAATATCTACGAGCATATGGAAGGCGGCTCGATCACGCTGGCGCTCACCGGGGCCGGCGACGGTCCGATGAAAGGCCAGGTCGACGCCAAGAACTTCTTTATCGTCAACGAGCCGAAGCTCGCCTCGATCGTGTCGACGACGCCGGCCGGCGACAACCGCAGCCTCAACGAGGCGGTCAAAGGCAATCTCGACACGTCGAGGGTGAAGTTCGAGCGCGGTTTCAGCGAGATCGATAAGGGCAGCGGCTATCTCAAGCTGCGCAACGGCGTGCTGCGCGGCTCGCGCATCGGCACCACCTTCCAGGGCACGCTCTACGACCAGAACAACAATATGGACATGACCGGCACGTTCATGCCGGCCTACGGCGTAAACCGCATCTTCGGCGAACTGCCGCTGATCGGCGCACTGCTCGGCAACGGCCGCGACCGCGGCCTGATCGGCGTCACCTACAGGCTCAAGGGCAACGCCAACAAGCCGAACCTGGAGGTCAATCCGCTATCGGTGATAGCGCCCGGGATTTTCAGGTCGATCTTCGAGTATCGGTGAGGTCAAAACCCAATTACCTCGAGCGACCGAGTTTTGATCTTAAGCGGCCGCTCGTCCGCCCCGCGAATTCACGCCCATGATCCAAAGGCGACTGACGTCCGCCCGGGCCTAAATGGCCGCTTTGCGCCTAATGCACGAACCCGCTTCGCGGGAGGGGCGCCTCGTTCTGAGATGGCGCGACTGCCATTTTGACTTGAGCGGGTAGAGGGGTCGATCTGACCATGGAGTTCCC
>NZ_JAMYSQ010000017.1:0-158300 GCF_040321995.1 Mesorhizobium sp. M0207 | reverse complement strand
CGGCCCCCCCCGCCGCGCGGGGGGGGCGGGGGGGCCGCTGCGACACGGCGGCGGCGGCGGCGGGGGGGGCGCGGCCCGTGGCCGCGCTTTGCCACGGGCCGCCGGTCTGGGTCCATGGCGACGTCGCCTCGGGCAATCTGCTCGTCGAAGATGGCAAGCTCTACGCGGTCGTCGATTTCGGTAGTTCGGCTATCGGCGATCCTGCCTGTGATCTGGTGATCGCGTGGACGGAATTTTACGGCGAGAGCCGTCAGGCGTTCCGCGACGCCATTGCCCTTGACGAGCACAGCTGGGCGCGCGCACGGGGCTGGGCGTTGTGGAAGGCGCTGATCGTCGCTTCGGGACATGACGGCAACCAGCGCGAGGCGGAAAAATCGTGGCGGGTCATCGATGAGGTGCTGGCGGATCACACAAAACAGTCGAAGCGGGAAGGCTAATTCAGTCTGAACGCGTCCCGCTCGAATAACGAAAGCATTACTGCCCGCCCATCTCCTTCCTGAACGTATCGAAATCGACCTGCATGCCGTTGAAGATGGTGCTCCAATGGCGGGTCAGCGCTGAAACGGCGACCGCCTCCTGGATCTCCTCGTCGGTGGCGCCGGCGCGCTTGGCGTCCTGCGTGTCCGACCAGATACAGTAGTTGCACGGGATTTGCGCCGCCACCGCCAGCGAGATCAGCGACTTGACCTTCGGCGGCAGCGCCGTCTTGTCGCTGAGCTGGATGGCCTTGACCTCGGCCCATGCACCGGGCAGACCGGCTTTCGGGAACTGCTTTACGAAACCGGGCACCCCGCCCATGGTCGACTGGATGTCCTTGACGGTCGCGTCATACTCATCGGCATAAGAAGGAGCTGCAGCCAGGGTCAGCACACAGGTGGCGGCGAGCAGGCAGGCGCGGCGGATGGAAGAATGCGTTGATGAAAGAGTACGATAGGCAGACATGACATTCTCCTCTGGCGTTTGTTGGCCTTACGGTGTAAGGTAACGTCGAAAATGAACCTTACAGCGTAAGTTGTCAAGCGGCACCATGGACACATCGATCAAAAAAAAGCGACCGCGCGGCCGGCTGTCTCGCGAGATGATCGAGGATGCCGCTTTGAAGGTGATCGAGAGCGAGGGCCTCGCCGGGTTTTCGATGCGCAAGCTGGCGGCAGAACTCGGCTGCGAAGCCATGAGCATCTATCACCACTTTCCTTCGGTGGCGCATCTCTTCGAAGCCTTGGTGGATCGGCTGATCGGCTCCCTCGAAATGCCCGACGCGGACCTCCCTTGGCGACAAAGGTTACGCATTGCCGTGCAGGATTTCCGCCGCGTCGCGCGTGAGCACCCGGCCTTTGCCACGTTCCTTGTAACCTACCGGATGAATTCGCCGACCTGTCTCACTTGGCTGAACGGCATCCTTGGCCTGTTCGAGGCCGGCGGCTTCGGACCGCAACTGGGTGCGCGGCTGTTCCGCACCACCGGCTATTATCTGATGGGTGCCATCCTCGACGAGACTGCCGGCTATGCAAAGGGGCCTTCGGCCGTGACCATCGTCAGCGACGAGCAACTGGCGCAGGATTTTCCAAAAGTAGCTGCGGCCGGGCGTTATTTCGGCACCGCCGAATTCGACCGGACATTTGATCTCGGCCTTGACATGCTCCTGGACGAAATGGAGCGCGCCCGCGACGGCACCATCGCGCCGAATACCGGGACTTGACCTCATGCGCTCCCTGTTCGCCCTGATACTGCTCATCGGTACCGGCATCGGCGTCGTCTATCCCTGGGCGATGACCAATTTCTCCGGCCGTGAGATCGGCACCTGGCGGGTTTACGACCAGGGCCGGTTCAAGCCGGTGACCGTGCCCCTGAGCGCACGCGACGGGCCGCTACGCCTGCTGGTCGACCTTACGGCAAGAGCCGAGCGCATCGTCTCGCAGCAGCGCACTGTGTTGACCCTCACTGCCGCCACTGGCGGCAGGACGGTGCTCGCCTCGACGCTGCAGTTCAATCACTCCGACAATCCGCGCCAGGTCAGCCCGCAACTGCCGGACAGGATCTTTCGCGACGAGGCCGGCCTGATCCAGACCGTTACCCCTGGTTCCTACATCTTCACCGTCGGTCCGGGCGACGCCGAAGGCATTCCGATGCAGGCCGTCGATCTCGTCCTGCGCTCGGGGGCCGGCGAGGTCGACCGCCGGGCGCGCCCGGTTGGTTTTTCCCTGATGGCGGCGGGCCTGGTCGGGCTGGTGCTGGCATTCCGTTTCGGCGGCCGTCGGCCGGAAAATCCGAACTCGCAGCCGCCAGCGCCGCGCTGGGGCAGGGGCTCCAATTGAACTATCGCCATGCCTACCATGCCGGGAACTTCGCCGACGTCGTCAAGCATGTCGTGCTCAGCCGGCTGATTGAATATCTGAAACAGAAGGACAAGGCGTTTCGGGTCATCGACACCCATGCCGGGATCGGCCGTTACGATCTGTCCTCGACCGAAGCGCAAAAGACCGGCGAATGGCAAGGCGGCATCGGCCGGCTCGTCGATGCGGCCCTCGATGCGCCGGCGGCAGCACTGCTGGCGCCGTATCTTGAAGCCGTCCGCTCGCTCAATCCGGACGGCGGCGTGAAAAAATACCCGGGTTCGCCGCTGATCGCCCGGCACCTGATGCGCAAGCAGGACCGGCTGTCGGCGGTCGAGCTGCATCCTAAGGATGCCGCCAGGCTGAAGTCGCTGTTCGACGGTGACTTCCAGACCCGGGTGATCGAGCTCGACGGGTGGCTGGCGCTCGGCGCGCATCTGCCGCCAAAGGAAAAGCGCGGCCTCGTGCTCATCGATCCGCCTTTCGAGGAAGAGGGCGAATTCGGTCGCTTGGTCGACGGGCTGCAAAGAGCCCATCGGCGCTGGCCAGGAGGGATTTACGCGCTGTGGTATCCGCTCAAGGACCGCAGGGCGGTCGCCGCCTTCCGCAAGGCGCTGAAGCAGACAGGCATTCCCAGGCTGCTCGACATCGGTTTTGAGATCAGGCCGGACGCCGTCGAGCCGAGCCTCGACGGCTGCGGCATGGTGGTGGTCAATCCGCCCTTCACGCTGGAGGGTGAGTTACGGACGCTGCTGCCGGCGCTGCACCGGCTGCTTGCACTTGAGCAGCCGTCGCACTGGACGCTGGATTGGCTGGCGGGAGAGTAGTTTGAGGCGTGGCCCTGCCGTTCCGTCAGCGCAACCATCGTCACCACAACCACGGTCGCTACAACCGCTTGACCGCGCGTCAGCGAATCCGCACAGTGCGCGCAGTCGACCTTGAGAGGCTGCCATGACTCGCTTCGCCCAATCCGCCCTTGCCGCACTGCTCGCCTTTTGCACGCCGCTGGCCGCGCCTCTTGGCGTCACCCAGGCAGTCCAGGCGGCCGACCTTGCAATCTATACCGACGAGGATAGCGGCGTCTGCGGCGAGGCCTGGGTGCTGAACAAGATCACCGACCGCTTCTCCTATCAGGTGCATCACGTGCCGCATCTGCCGGATGTGCAGATCGTCGACTTCCAGCGCATCCACCAGCATCGCTATCTGCCGGCCGACGACACCTGGCCGATCGGCCGCCGTTATTGCGGCGCCACCGTCAGCCTCTCCGACGGCGGCGCTCGCACCATCTGGTACCTGATCGAAGAAGGCCAGGGCTTTGCCTCGATCGGCGACAATGTCGAATTCTGCGTCTCGGGCTTCGACCGCTGGATGGTCTACAACGGCCGCTGCCGCGTCCTGCGCTGACCAGCGCTTTCCGATCCCGACGGATTGTTGCGTCACTTAGGTGGTCGAGAAAAGGAACACCTGACGGCCATCAGGATCACGGACGATCACACGTCGGCCCATAGCCGTCGCCTTGACGTCCGCAATGATTCCAAAGCCGTTGGCCTTGGCGGCAGAAGCAGCTTCATCTGCGTTGGCGACTTCGAAGCCGATCATCGTTCCCGCTCCTTCCGGCGTCGTTGCTTCTGCCGGGTAGAGTTCGATCGCAAGCCCTTCACCTTGGAACGCGAAATGTATCGGACCGGAGCCATGCTGCTCTTGCCTGAAGGCAATTCCGAAATTCGCGTAGAAAGCCGCGGCTGATCTGGGATCAGCCGAAAACCATGTGACAAATGCCAAGCTCGGCAAGGAGGACATTCATACCTCTCTGGTGTTGAGGGTCCAAGGTCGGACGAGGTTGCGAAAATCGGAGACTTCCATGCATGTCAACGCCAACCGACCACATCGATCATTTTGCGGGGGAAACAGCACCACATGGATTCGCTTGTTTATACTGTTGCTCTCGGCGCGGTCGTTGCAGGCTTCGTCCAGGGGCTTTCCGGGTTCGCTTTCAGCCTGGTTGCCATGTCGATTTGGGTTTGGACCGTGGAGCCCCAGCTTGCTGCCGCCATGGCGGTCTTTGGGGCGCTCACCGGCCAGATCATCGCCGCCGTCACCGTCCGCCGGGGCTTCGACCTCAAGCTTCTGCTGCCATTCCTGATCGGGGGGATCATCGGGATTCCGGTCGGTGTCGCCATCCTGCCTTTGCTGGATGTGCAGTTGTTCAAGTTGGTCTTCGGAGCGCTGCTGGTCGTTTGGTGTCCCTTGATGCTCTTTGCGCCTCGCCTCCCTCCCATCACGGTCGGGGGTCCTGTTGCAGACGGTGCAATAGGTCTGGTCGGCGGCATCATGGGTGGACTTGGCGGCTTCACCGGCCCGGTTCCAACGCTGTGGTGCGTGCTGCGCCAATGGGAAAAGGACAGGCAGCGTATTGTCATCCAGAATTTCAACCTTGTGACCCTCTCCATGACGATGGCTGCCTATCTTGCGGCCGGAAAGATCAAGCTCGAAATGCTGCCGATGTTTGCCCTCGTCGCACCGGCGATGTTGATACCGACACTCCTTGGCGCGAGACTCTACATCGGCGTTAGCGAGGCGACTTTTCGAACGATCGTCCTCACACTCTTGGCCGCATCAGGTGGGGCATTGTTGGTATCGTCCTTGCCGCGCCTCATAAGCCGGGTTTGAACGACACAGAAATCGCGACTTCCGCCGTGCCATGCGCTATCGACCGATGCGGCCTGCTCCCGATAGGTAGGCGCAGATCAGTTCGACGAGTTGCTTTTGCAGCTCCGGCGCGGCGAGCATGTTCCGGCGTGCCGCGTTATGGATCACACCTTCGATCGCTGACGACAGCACGCGCGCAACTGCCTCCGTGTCGGCGCCTTTCCTTGGTTTGCGATAAGTGGCGACAGCAGTCGCATAGTGATTGAGGTATTGTGCCTGGAACGAAGCATGGGCGGCCCTGGAGCCGCGATCGCCCGGCGCCTCGTCGAGCAGCACCTGATGTAGTGTCGGGTGAATGCTGTGCGCGGCGATCATGCCGCGCACCAGCTCCTGCGCGAATTTCCTGAGCGGCTTTTGGTCTTCCGCCGAATCGCGAATGACCGACAGCACATGATCGAAGTGACGGCGCCGGACGGCAGCGAGCAGGGAAAGCTTGTCGGGAAAATACTGGTAGAGCGTGCCGATGCTTACACCTGCTGTCTCGGCAACCTTGTTGGTGGTGAAGCCGGCCCACCCCAGCCCGCTCAGAACATGAGCCGCCGCCTCGATGATCGCCTCGACGGTTGCCCTGGAACGCGCCTGGCGCGGCTGTTTGCGCATGCGCGGATGCGGTTTTGCAATGCGAGTAGACACGTTCGCCCATTCTCCTGAAAATATAAACAACATACTCGCATTTCCGGAAAAGGACACCGACTATGAATGCGCTCGCTCTGCTTCGCAGCCTGTTTGCCTATCAGGCCTGGGCCAATGACGAACTGCTGGAAAAGCTCGCGAGTCTCGACCCGCATGTTCACGGCAAGGAACGGCAGGCCGTGATAGGGCTCATCGATCACAGCCATGTGGTGTCGCGGATATTCTCGGCGCACCTGGTTGACGCAAGCCATGGCTACTCCGCCGACACCACCGAGGACACGCCGGCGTTCGACGAACTTCGCGCCGCGGTCGCAGCGACCGATCGCTGGTATCTCGATTATCTCGAAACCGTTTCGTCGCGGCAGCTGTCCGAGTCCGTCGCATTCGTGTTCACCGACGGGGATAAGGCATTGATGTCGCGACAGGAAATGCTGACCCACGTCGTACTGCACGGCGGTTATCATCGCGGTGAAGCGGGGCGCATCCTGGCGCAGATTTCGGTCATGCCGCCATGGGATACCTTCGCCGTCCATCTCCACAGGGCCGAGCCTTCGCGCCGGCTGCAGATGAGCCGTGAGCCGCTCGGCGCCTGAACGGCCGAGCGCATTCGATCACGAGGTCGGCTCGACCGGATCTATCGAGCGATATCCTGTCCTTCAGAAATGCGAGCTATCTGCTTACTTTCATCGCGTCGTGCAAGATAGTGCAGCGGCGTGCTCGTCGCGTTGCTTCCTACTTACCTGTAGTTTATCTTTTCGAACAAGACGAGGCGGGCGACCGCCTTCGTTCTTGACAATGTTCGCGCTGAGCGTCGGACGTTGAAGCGCAAAAGCTGGTCGAAAAGGTCCTGAGCTTGACGAGAAGACCGGTCGAGATAGAGCGACCAGAATTTCTGTCGCAGAACTTCGCTGCGGGACACAAAGATTCGCAGCCGGTTTTTGCGCGGGTAAAATGGTCGCGCGCTCGCCGTAACCGAAACTTAAGCTGCAAAAATCATTCTAATGCTTCGCTGGCTAGCAAGCCGCGAGTCAGATATGCAATGCGCGCCGGGTCAATAACGGCCGTCGGCACAACGGAAGGGGCATGATATGGCTAAGCAGTCATCCAAAGCGCCGGCATCCAAGGGACCGGCAAAGTCACCGGCAAAGAAAGCACCGGCAAAAGCAGCCGCGGCAAAGGCCGCAACTGCTGTGAAGAAAGCAGCACCCGCGGCCAAAGCGAAGGCCGCTGCGCCTAAGGCAAAAGCAGCGCCGGCCAAAAAGCCGGCCGCCAAGGCCGCGGCAAAACCGGCCGTGAAGAAAGCAGCACCTGCCAAGGCAAAAGCAGCACCGGCCAAGGCCAAGGCTGCACCGGCCAAGAAGCCGGCTGCAAAGGCCGTGGCGAAGCCCGCTGCGAAGAAGGCAGCACCGGCAAAGGCCGCCGCTGCGAAATCTTCCGCAGCAGTGAAGAAAGCAGCGCCCGCGGCCAAGCCGAAGGCAGCGCCCGCAAAGGCGAAGGCCAAGAAGTAGTCGCCGTTCTCCGATCGCCGGGGACAGTACTCAAGACAGCCATGGCGGGATGCCTAATAGGCGCCTCGCTTGCTGGCTGACGGTCGGGCAGGACGAGAAAGAGGCGGGAGGAAGACATCTTTTCGCAGCTCCCAGGACTTCGCCGTGCGGCGAAGTCCGGTGGGATTTTCGTGGCTGCCAAAACCAACCTTCGGTGCAAGGCCTAGTTGGTAGTTGCTCGGATCTGGATTGTCCGACGCGCTCGCGTCTGCCGACGCACCTCCGATTCATCGCATCCGAACGCGAGACAATGGTTGTACGCTGGCGGCGCGGTTTTCCGCCTCTGGCCGTTGATGAACCCTGCATGATCGGTCAACGGTGCCCATGCACGAGCCCCTGTCGGAATCGATTTTCGGTGAGGGTCATGCACGAAGTCACAATGCTACCGCATCCTTTGCGCGTCCAATGGGGCATATGGAGCTGTAGCCGGCAAACAGGGATCGACAATGCCCAGACTGCTCTACGCGTCTACTTCTCCCTACAGTTCCAAGGTGCGCATGGCAGCACTTCATGCCGGCATCGCCGTCGATCTCGTGCCGATAAAGACCGAGGAAAGACCGGCCGCGCTGATCGGCGCCAATCCGCTCGGCAAGATCCCGGTGCTGGTGCTCGACGACGGCCGCTCGGTCCATGACAGCCGCGCCATCACCCAGCATCTCAACCGGATGTCGAAGAACGCATTGTTTCCGCGCAATCCCGACAAGCGCCTCGAGGCGGAGGTGCTGGAGGCATTGGCCGACGGCATCTGCGACTGCGCGCTGTCGATGGTCTACGAGCGGCGCACACGGCCGGAAGAGATGGTCTACCAGCCTTGGCTCGAGCGCCAGTGGACGAAGATTTCGGACGCGCTCGATCTGCTCAACGCAAACCCGCCGAAGCTGCCGAAGAAAATCACCCTCGGCCAGATCGCATTGCGCGCCTGCCTCGGCTATCTCTCGCTGCGCTTCGCTGGAAAATGGGAAAAGGGCCGCGGCCGGCTGACGCGCTGGGCGGCACGCTTCGACGAGAAATTCCCGGAGCTGAAGCCCGCCATCCCGGCTTGAGGGCGGGCGGCCCCAACCGGTGCCACAAAAAAAGCCGGGCGCGAGGCCCGGCTTTTTCGTGTCGTGGCTTGGACGACTTAGAACTTCATACCGACGCCGAAAGTGACGCGATTGTCGGTCGACTTGACCTTGCCGATACCGTCGAAGTCCTTCCTGCCGAAGTCCGTGTAACGATACTCAACACGGCCGAACACATTGTCGGTGATCTTGATGTCGGTACCGACGCCGGCTGTCCAGCCAAACTGCGTGTTGGTGTCGCTTACGCCGGCAGCTTCAATCTTCTGGTTCTTCAGCGCGCCACCGGCGGTGCCGTAGAGCAGGATGTCCGGGGTGACAGCGTAGCCGAGGCGGGCACGCAGCGAGCCCTCGAAGCCACCCTTGGCCTCGATGCCGGCATCGTCGCCCTTGACGCCGTTGTAGCCGATATCGGCTTCGGCACCGTAGACGAAGTTCTCCTGCTGCCAGTTATAGCCGCCGAAGACGCCGCCGACAAAACCCTTGGTGTCGACGTCGACGCCAATGTCTTTGGCTTTGGCGTGGCCAGCGAAGCCGTAGCCGACGCTCACACCGGCATAGGGACCGGCCCAGGATGCGACCGGAAGTTCTGCGATCGGGGCAGGTGCCGGCGGCTCTTCCTGAACCACGTCCGCGGCATAGGCGGTTCCGCCGAGGGCGAACAGCCCAAACGCCACCGCGAGCGGTCGCGCAAATTTAAGATTGGCTTGCATTGTTCTTTACTCCTTAAGCCACAGGACACAGGCTTGTTGTTTATGAGCGCCCTCAACCCGTCCGGGGGATGAAACGGATCCGGCGTTCAACGGTTCCAAATGTCGTGTCGAAATGCGGCTGAAGCGAACCTGAACTTGGGTCATTCCCTGGCACGAATGAGGCAGAACCTTGACGTTGCATCTTCGCAACAGCGAATGTCAGCAGGTTCGCCGTGCTGCACTGCACACGGCTTGGTGTAAGGGCTCCAGAGCCCTATATTGCGGGCGGGCTGGCCCGAATTCCGGTCGAGCCAAAACGCCCACCGGGCACTTTGCCACAATCCTGCCCCAGGTGGAAATGGGATTTAACGCTTGGCGGGCCATAATTTGCCGGCGCGATCCCGGCAGGCCGGAATCGGCATTGGATTAAGGATTGACAGATGAGCAAGGTCGCCGCGACGGCACTGGTGACGGGCGGTGCGAAACGGATCGGCAGGGCGATCGTCGAAGATCTTGCCGCGCATGGTTTTGCCGTCGCCATTCACTGCAATCGCTCGCTGGCCGAGGCGGAGGCACTGGCGGCCGAGATCAACAGTGGTCATTTTGGTCGACATGGCCGGGCCGCAGTGATTGCTGCCGACCTGACCGAGATGGACGCCGTCAGCAACCTGGTCGGTCGCGCGGCGGCGGCGCTCGGGCCGGTGTCGCTGCTGGTCAACAACGCCTCGCTGTTCGAGCACGACAGCGTTGAGGATTTCGACTGGCCGGCCTGGGATCGCCATTTCGCCATGCACGTCAAGGCGCCGGCGCTGTTGGCACAGACTTTCGCCCGGGCCTTGCCGCAGAACAGTGAGGGGCTGATCGTCAACATGATCGATCAGCGCGTCTGGCGGCCGACGCCGCGTTATTTCTCCTATGCGCTGTCGAAGTCGACCTTGTGGGCGGCGACCGAGATGATGGCGCAGGCGCTGGGTCCCCGCATCCGTGTCAACGCCATTGGTCCTGGCCCGACCTTGAAGAACACGCGCCAGCACGACAGCGATTTCGATGCCCAGATTGCCGGGCTGATCCTGAAACGCGGCCCGGAATTGCCGGAATTCGGTGCCACTATCCGTTATCTCTGGGCGGCACGCTCGGTCACCGGCCAGATGATCGCGCTTGACGGCGGCCAGCATCTTGCATGGCAGACGCCCGATGTGACAGGCATGACGGAATGAGCCCCATGGACCAGAAACAAAAAACGCGCGGTGGCGCCGACGACCTGCCGCCCGAAATCGACCTCGAGGACGAGGCGGCCGAGGAGGTCGTCGAGCCTGCAGCCAGCGGTCCGGACGTTACCTTCACCGCCATCGACTGGACCCCGCATGCCGGCGACGCCGACGGCATGGTCGGCGCCGAGGTGATCCAGACGCTGGTAAAGCGGCTGCCCAATGCGCCCGGCGTCTACCGCATGATGAATGCCGCCGGCGACGTGCTCTATGTCGGCAAGGCACGCAGCCTGAAGAAGCGGGTCACCAGCTACGCGCAAGGCCGGTTCCACACCAGCCGTATCGGCCGCATGGTGCGCGAGACATCGACGATGGAGTTCGTCGTCACCCGCACCGAGATCGAAGCGCTGCTGCTTGAAGCCAACCTCATCAAGCGCTTGCGGCCACGCTTCAACGTGCTGATGCGCGACGACAAGTCGTTCCCCTATATCCTGTTGACCGGCGACCATGTCTCGCCCGGTATTTACAAGCACCGCGGCGCGCGCTCGCGCAAGGGCGACTATTTCGGCCCCTTCGCCTCGGCCGGCGCAGTTGGCCGTACCATCAACTCGCTGCAGCGCGCCTTCCTGCTCAGGAGCTGCACCGACTCCTTCTACGAGAACCGCACCCGGCCTTGCCTTTTGTTCCAGATCAAGCGCTGCGCCGGCCCGTGCACCGGCGAAATCTCGCACGGCGACTATGCAAGGCTTGTCGCCGAGGCGAAGGATTTTCTCTCCGGCCGCAGCCAGAAGGTGAAGACGGAGATCTCCGCCGCCATGCAGCAGGCTTCGGAGAACCTCGATTTCGAACGCGCCGCCATCTATCGCGATCGGCTGGCGGCGCTGTCGCATGTGCAGAGCCATCAAGGCATCAATCCGCAGACCGTCGACGAGGCCGATGTCTTCGCCATCCATCAGGAGGGCGGCCAGGTCTGCATCCAGGTGTTCTTCTTCCGCACCGGCCAGAACTGGGGCAACCGCGCCTATTTTCCCAAGGCCGATCCGGCGCTCGAAGCCGGCGAGGTGCTGGGATCGTTCCTGGCGCAGTTCTACGACGACAAGCCGACGCCACGCACCATCCTGTTGTCGCATGGCGTCGAGGACCAGGAATTGCTGGCGGAGGCCCTCTCCACCCGCGCCGGCCGCAAGGTGTCGATCTCCGTGCCGCAGCGCGGCGAGAAGAAGGACCTGACCGACAACGCGCTGCAGAACGCGCGCGAAGCGCTCGGCCGGCGGCTCGCCGAAACCTCGACCCAGGCGCGGCTGCTCACTGGCTTTGCCGAGACCTTCGGCCTGGAAAAACCGCCGGTGCGCATCGAGGTCTATGACAACTCGCACATCATGGGCACCAACGCCGTCGGCGCCATGGTCGTCGCCGGGCCGGAAGGTTTTGTGAAGAACCAGTATCGAAAGTTCAACATCCGCTCGACCGAGATCACGCCGGGCGACGATTTCGGCATGATGCGCGAGGTGATGCAGCGGCGCTTCTCGCGGCTGTTGAAGGAACATGGCGATGCCCCGCAAACCAAGGGCGCGGACGAGGCGAGCCCTACCGCACCGGGCGACGATATCGAGGACGCGGGCGGCTTCCCGGCCTGGCCCGACGTCATCCTCATCGACGGCGGCCAGGGCCAGATGACGGCGGTGCGCAAGATTCTCGCCGATCTCGGCATCGAGGACCGCGTCGTGGCCATCGGCATCGCCAAGGGTCAGGACCGCGATGCCGGCCGCGAACGCTTCTTCGTCAAGGGCAAGGCCCCATTCTCGCTGCCCGTTCGCGATCCGGTGCTCTATTTCGTCCAGCGGCTGCGCGACGAAGTCCATCGCTTCGCCATCGGTTCGCACCGCGCCCGCCGCAAGAAGGAGATGGTCAAGAGCCCGCTCGACGAGATCAGCGGCATCGGCCCCGGCCGCAAGCGCGCGCTGCTGATGCATTTCGGCACGGCCAAGGCGGTCAGCCGTGCCGCCGTCGAGGACCTGGTCAAGGTCGACGGCATTTCGGAGCAGGTGGCGAAATTGGTCTACAATCATTTTCACGAGAGCTAAGACCTATTGCCGATATTTCGGCTGGCTAATCGATTCTGGCCTGTTGACCCCCCACATTCGCTTCTGATTTGACTAAGCAGGCAGAAAGAGTTCCCAAAACATGTCCCAGCGCGCATTCAACCTGCCCAACATGCTCACTTACGCCCGCATCCTGGCGGTGCCGCTGGTGGTGCTGTGCTTCTTCCTGGAAGGGCATCTGAAATCGAGCGACTTCGCCCGCTGGTCGGCGCTCATCATTTTCCTGCTCGCCTCGATCACCGATTACTTCGACGGCTATCTGGCGCGCGCCTGGCAGCAGACCTCCAACATCGGCAAGATGCTCGACCCGATCGCCGACAAGCTGCTGGTCGCCACTTGCCTGCTGCTGCTTGCCGCCGACACCGACCGCCATGCCGGCATCGCCGGCTGGTCGCTATGGGCGGCGATCATCATCCTGTGCCGCGAGATCCTGGTCTCGGGCCTGCGCGAATATCTGGCGGCCTTGAAGGTCTCGGTGCCGGTGACGCAGCTCGCCAAATGGAAGACCACCATCCAGATGATCGCCATCGCCTTCCTGCTTGCAGGTCCCGCCGGCGACAAGATCTTCCCGCTGACCACCCAGACCGGGCTGGTGCTGCTGTGGATCGCAGCCCTGGTGACGCTCTACACCGGCTACGACTATTTCCGCGCCGGCCTCAAGCACATCATGGATGAATAAAATGTCGACGAAGCTCATCTATTTCGCCTGGGTGCGCGAGCGGATCGGCAGACCGGAGGAAGAGGTCGAACTGCCGGCCGGCATCGAAACGGTCGCCGACCTGTTGCGCTGGCTGAAATCGCGCGGCGAGGAGTACGAGAACGCGCTGCAATATCCTGACGTGATCCGCGTCGCCATCAACCAGGAACACGTCGAGCACCGCGAGAAGATCGCCGGCGCGCGCGAGATCGCGCTGTTCCCGCCGATGACCGGTGGCTGAACCATGTCCGCGGTGGTGCCGGTCGTGCGCATCCAGGCGGAGGATTTCGACGTCGCCGCCGAGATCGCCAGGCTGACCAGGGGTCGCAACGATATCGGCGCTGTGGTGACCTTCTCCGGCCTTTGCCGCGACGAGCAAGGCAGGCTCTCGGCGCTCGAGCTCGAACATTATCCCGGCATGGCGGAAGCCGAGATATCCCGCATCGCCGGCGAGGCAATCGAGCGCTGGCCGCTGCAGGGGCTCACCGTCATCCATCGCCACGGCAAGATCGCGCCGGGCGAAAACATCGTGCTGGTAGTGGCGGCTTCCGCCCACCGGCAGGCGGCGTTCGAGGCCGCGAATTTCCTGATGGACTATTTGAAATCACGGGCGCCGTTCTGGAAAAAGGAACACCATAGCGACGGTTCCGAGGGCGGCTGGGTCGACGCCAAGGATGCCGACGACAAGGCGGCGAGCCGCTGGAAGCAGCCGCCGTCCGAATAAATCCCGCGACAGCCATTCATTGACCGTAATCCTGCGAAACCCTTTGCCGGAAGGGGAGCAGGATCATGCTGGACAGGATCGCCGAGTTCTTCATCTTCGGACTGGTGCCGCTGGCCGTCGGCATCCTGGCCGTCCCGGATCGTTCTGCGGCTGCCGAAAAGACCCTCAAGGGCGAGGTGATGTATCGCGAGCGCATCGCGCTGCCGCCCAATGCCGTGCTTTCCGTGCAGCTTGCCGACGTGTCGCTGGCCGACGCGCCGGCCGCAATCATCGGCGAGCGCAAGGTGGTGCCGGCCGGCCAGGTGCCGATCAAGTTCGAGATCAGCTTCGACCCGCGGGTGATCCGGCCTGATATGACCTACGCGCTGCAGGCGCGCATCACTGTCGATGACCGGCTGCTATTCGTCACCGATACGCGCCTCCAGGTCGACCCGCTCAGCGACGCGCCACAGACCATCATGCTGAAAATGGCGGCGCCGGGCGACGAGCCGGCGGCAGCCTCCGTGTTCGGCCAAAGTTGGCTGGTCGAATATATCGACGGCATCGGCGTGATTGCCGAGCCACGGGCGACATTCCGCATCAGCGAAGCCGGCAAGGCCGGCGGCAGCGGCCCTTGCAACGTCTATTTCGCCACCGCCAGGATAAACGGCTCGACGATCGCTGTCAGCGACATCGGCTCGACCTTCAAGGCCTGCGCGCCTCAGGTCATGGCCGAGGAAAAGGCGCTGTTCGAGGCGCTGGCCAAAGCAGCATCCTACCACGTCGACGCCGGCAAGCTTGTCATCGCCGACAGAGACGGCCGCGACATCCTGCGCTTCAACGCCGCGAGCTAGCGCTTAGTCCGCGCCGATTGGCCCGCGCGGCAGCCGCATGCCGATCACGTTGTGTTTCAGCGGGAATAGGCCGGGCAGGGGGCGCGTTAGTTCTTCATGAATGGCGGGTAAGGCAAAAGGGACGTTTGTCCCTTCGTTGAAGCCGCCAGAATGGCTGCGGCTCGTTCTGGCCTTAACTCAAAGGAGTCCAGACATGAAAACGCACACGCTTATCCTTGCCGCCACCGGTGCATCGCTCCTTGCCTTTACCGGCCTTGCCAAGGCGGACGACCATCTCGTCAATGCTCTTGACCACGGTCTCAAAGCGGACAGCCAACCGTTCCAGACCAACAAGGCCGGCCATAGTGGCGATCTCGCACCGGGGCAGGGCAGCCCGTTTTCAGGTGAAGAGACCAAGACCCCGTCTACCGACACGCCAGCGGCGAATGAACATGCGAACGTGAAGGAACGCCAGGCGAAATAGACCGGCAGAACCCGCCGCTAGGGGGCGGCGGGCGACATGGATCGGGCGACGATGCCGCATCTCATGCGATATTCTCAATTCGTCGCGAGTTTGAATACCGCGCCATAGTGATAGGGCGGCACATCAACTAGCTCGGCGAGCTTGAACCCGCTCGCTTCCACCGACGCGGTGGTCTGTTCGGGTGACAGCCTCAGCTCGGTCTTTGGCCCGCGCGGCTCGCCCAGGACCGTGGTTTGCTCGCGCGGATACTGGTGCCAGTTGACGATGGCAAAACGACCCGCAGGGCCAAGCGTCGCGCGCACGGCGCGGGCAAGCCGCGGCCGATCCGGAACGCCGTGGAAAGCGTTGGCGATAAAGACGAAGTCGACGGTTTGAGGCACCAGCCCGGCAAGGTCATAGGCGTCGCCCGCCAAAAACTCGCAATTGCCCGCGCCTCCTTCGGCCAGCCGCAGCCTGGCAACTTCGAGCAGATCGGCATCAATGTCGATAGCGATCACATGACGGGCGACCCTGGCGATTGGCAGCGTGAACCAGCCGTCGCCGCAGCAGAGATCGACCACGTCCGTGCCGGGCTTCATGCCGACCGCCGCCAGGACACTGGCAGGCTCGGGCCACAGCGCTTCCCACCAGCCGCCGGTTGGCATTTCGGTGCCTTGGAAGAAACCGGGAATGGTGCTGGTCATGGCCTGGTCGGCTCCATTGTCGGGACCGCGTTTGATCCGCCCCTCCGAGCTTAACGCGCCCGTGACCCGTCGAGGAGCCTGAAGCTGAAAATGTCGGCTACTGCATGTCGCGCAAAAGTGTGCAGCGGTTTTGCGATAACGACATGCATCAAGACAAGAAACCTAAAGCGCGTCGCAGGAGGCCGGTCGAACGCGACGCGCTTTAGCAAAAAAGGCCGGCGTTGCGCCGGCCTCTTTGATGGGGTTCGGGATGCCGGCTCAGCCGACGATCTCGGTGTCCGAGAACCAGTATTTGATCTCCTGGGCGGCGGTTTCGGGCGCATCGGAACCATGCACGGAATTCTCGCCGATCGACAGCGCGTGCAGCTTGCGGATGGTGCCTTCGGCGGCGCTTGCCGGATTGGTGGCGCCCATCACTTCGCGGTTCTTGGCAATGGCGTTCTCGCCTTCCAGTACTTGCACGACTGTCGGGCCCGACGACATGGATTCGACCAGCTCGCCGAAGAACGGACGCTCCTTGTGGACGGCATAGAAACCTTCCGCCTCGCGGCGGCTCATCCACACCCGGCGCGAAGCGACGACGCGCAGGCCGGCATCTTCCAGTATCTTGGTGATAGCGCCGGTGAGGTTGCGACGGGTCGCGTCCGGCTTGATCATGGAAAAAGTGCGTTCGAGCGCCATGGGATCGTCCTTGTGATGGAGAGTGGAATTGAGGGTGGCGGGCTCTATACAAGCCGCCCGCCGCCTTGCCAAGGGGAGGCCGGCGCAGCGCGCATTTCTGCGCTGGGGCGGCGGACTTTCAAGTCGAACCATGCCGCCGCTCCATCTTTTTGCTGAGCATCGGATTTTCCAGAAACCGTACCCACTTGGGTCCGATCGACTGGCCGCCCTATAGCGCGTCGTCGTCAGCCTGAGACTACGTCGTCATAACTGCATCTCGATCGTCAGGTTGGCCGTGTCGCCAGCCCCGAGGCCTTCGCGGACCCGCACCGCGGTCTTGATCGGCAAGAGCAGGCTGCCGGATTTCTGGTCGGGAAACAGCGATGTCCGCCATCTGGTCTGGCCGATGACGGCTTCCACGCCAAGCGAGCCCCAGGGCCTTGCCATCCCCACCATCGCCGTCTTGATCCGGGCTCCAAGCTCCGGCGGCAGCGTCACGAAATGCCAGCCGCCCTTGCCCGGATAGACCCAGATCTCGGCCTGCATGTCGTAGCGAAACATTCTATGCCCTTCCCTCAGGTCAAGCCCGTCACGACTGGCTTTGCCATGGTGTGTCTTGCTGGCAATGCTGACGATCGGCGAAACCATCCATGACATCCACAGCCCTGCAGGGAGGAGTCATTCTTCCCCGCGCAGCGCCGCCATTCCACTACCGCCTTGTCACGATAGACGGCCGCCGGGTTTCCCAGCCTTCCCGTTCCAGTTCCGGCACGCTGTGTTCCTCCGAGGGATAGCCGATGCAGAAGTAACCGATCAGCGTCCACTCCGGCGGCACATCCAGGATCGTCGCCATCTCCGCCGGATCGAGGATCGAGACCCAGCCCATGCCTATTCCTTCGGCCCGCGCCGCCAGCCACATCGTGTGGACCGCCATGACAGCCGAATAGTCTATGGTGGCCGGCATGGTCTGGCGGCCGAGCCCATGTCCTTGCTCGGTTGCGCGGTCGGCGAAAACCGCAAGCTGGCAGGGCGCCTCATTCAGGCCGGCAAGCTTCAGGCGCGAATACAGGGCGGCGCGTTCACCGCAAAAGGTTTGGAGTGCCTCCGCGTTGCAGCGCTCGAAGCAGGCCCTGACGGCGGCGCGGCATGCTTCGCTCTCGGCGACGACGAAGCGCCAGGGCTGGCTCAGCCCGACGGACGGCGCGGCGCTGGCAAGCTCGAGCAGCCGCTCCAGCGCTCCATCGGGGAGCGGCGTCGGCTTGAACCGCCTGACGTCGCGCCGCCACAGGAAAAGGTTGGCGAGCGCAGCGCGAAAATCGGCCGGGAACTCTGGGTTTGCCGTCATGGCGCGCTGCCTTTGTTGTGATTGCCCGGTTCGCCGGATGTTCGTCTTGTTTGCTTCGATCCAGGCACTGATGAGGCGCTTCGAGCGACACTTCGTCTACCCGCATTGTCGCATTTCGCCGGCTGGCAACTTGCAGCTAAGGCCGGACGACATCCCTGCCGGCAACGCCGTTGGACCTCGATCGGCAAAACAAAACCCGCCTCGGCAGGCCGGGCGGGCGTCGGTGCGAATCATCACCATATCGAGATTAGTAGCATAGCTGCCGGCACAAAGCAAGAACAAAATGTGGCGCCTCCGATAAAAACTGCCGATTTCAACTCTCGAGCGGGGCGATCGCTGCCGCCGCGACGTTGCGGCCGAGGCCGCCATGCAGATCGAGGCATCGTTCGAACCATTGCGCCACGACGTCGCTGTCGTCGAGCAGCCGGTAGGGCGTGGCGATGCGCGCCCATTGCAGCGCGCCGAAAACGATGTAGTCGGCAAATAGCGGCGACCGGCCGCCGATGAAGGGCTGATAGCCAAGCATCGAGCGCAGCGGCTCCAGCGAGGCGCGGAAGCCGGCGAGCCCGGCGTCGCGGGTGGCGTAAACCGCCTCCAGGGGCTTGCCGAAGCGCTGCTCGCGGTTCTGCCGGAAATAGGCGGCGTTCGCCTCGTCCTGCATAGCGTGCAGGTCCAGTATCGCAGCGGTGGTGACGTAGGGATGGATGGTCAGCTGCGACCAGCGTTCGATGAAGCGCGCCGTCGCCTTGCCGCCGTCGCCGGAAAACAACGTCGGCCGCTCGGGATAGGTCTCCTCGAGATAGAGCGCGATGGCGAAGGAATCGGCGACCACCGTCTCGCCGTCGCGGATCACCGGAACGAGCTTCGAGACGCCGCCTTCCACCTTCGGCACTTCGACGAAACGGGTCGGCACGCTGGTGATGTCGAGCCCTTTGTGGGCCAGCGCCATCGCCGCCTTCCAGCAATGTGGGCTGAATGGGCGGGCGGCATCGCGTCCGACAAGGTCATAGAGCAGAATGGTCATTGGCGGCAGCGTCCTTGCAGTCTAACTATGCCCGAAACGGACCCGCGCAGGGGGTCTCGCAGGTCGGGAGAAAATGAAACAGCATTTCAGGATGTTTGCGGCCTACAATCAATGGGCCAACGGCCGCATCTACGATGCCGCCGCCGATCTCGACGAGGAAGAGTTCGACCGCAATGTCGGCGTCTTCTTCGGTTCGATGATGGGAACGCTCAACCACCTCCTGGCAGCCGACCGTATCTGGATGAAACGCTTCACCGGCGAGGGCGACGCGCCGGCAAGGCTCGACACGGTCCTGCACCGCGCCTTGCCAGGCTTGCGGCTGGCGCGCGAGGCCGAGGACAAACGGATCATCGACTGGGTCGACGGCCTGAGCGACAAGGCGCTGTCGGGCCGCTTCTCCTACATGACCGTCTCGGATATGCGCACCGTCTCTCAGCGGCTGGCGCCGGCGCTCGACCACTTCTTCAACCACCAGACCCACCACCGCGGCCAGGCGCATGCGATCCTGACCATTCTGGGCAAGCCAAGCCTCGGACTGGACCTGACGATGTTCCAGCGCAGCGAGGAGGGCAGGGCTTTCGCCTGAATCTGGGGCGGCTGGTGACGCGGACGGTGGATAGAGGACAATCTGCCGAGATTGCAAAACGCGCCGAAACATTTTATGGAGCGGACGGTCGTGAGGGCGGCCGCTTCAGCAGCATTCAGCAGCAACAGCGAGAATTGGCACGCATGCCCAATGAACCCTTGCGCCTCGTGGCGTTCTTCGCCGTGGTCCTGGCGCTTCTCAACTCCGGTTATTATTTCCACCAGGGCGACATTGTCGCGACCATCTATTTCATGATCGGCGCCATTCTTGTGACCGCGGTCACCCGGATGAGCATCAGACGGCAGCTGATTTAGGACCGATCTCCTTATCTGGCCGCCATCTCGACGGCTGGTTTCGCTTCGACTGCGATCGAATTGAAGCAAAGTCTTAGGACTTCGTTTGCGCTGTTGCTTCAAGGTAGCCGGCTGAAGCAGGAGCAAAAGCATGCAGATCGATTTGTCCCCGACGAGCTGGGGCAGGGTCGTGGCGGTTACCGTCGCGGGCACGGCAGTCTGCATTGCAGCCGCATTCCTCGTCGATTCCTTCAATTTCCCGTATTTGTCGCCGGAAGCGCTGTGGCGGGCGCAGCTCACAGACCTGCTGCTGCCGCTTGTCCTGGCCAGCTCGTTCTTCTTCTTCCTCATGTGGAAAATGCGCCAGCTGGCGATCGCGCAGAAGGTACTGGCCGTCGTCGCGGCGACCGACAGCCTGACGGCGGTATTCAACCGGGGTGCATTTTCCATGCTCGTCGAGGCCTATCTCGAACAGGCCCGCAGCCATTCCGTCGTAAATGCCGGAGCCTTGCTGATCGTCGATGCCGACCATTTCAAATCCGTCAACGACCGCCTCGGCCACGACTGCGGAGACCAGGCGCTCAAGCTGATCGCCAGGACAATCCAGGGCCAGCTGCGCGGCGCCGACATCGTCGGCCGGATCGGCGGCGAGGAATTTGCGGTTTTCCTTCCCGGCGCAGATCCTTCGCAGTCCTGGCTGGTGGCGGAGACAATTCGCCGGCGCGTCCGTGAGGCGGAGTTCTCGCCTGGCGGCCGGCCCTGTCCTCTCTCGGTCAGCATCGGCGGCGTCGCCTTCAGCGGGCCGACCACCTACGCCGAGATGTTCGTGGTGGCGGACAAGCACCTTTACAAGGCCAAATCGAACGGCCGCGATCAGGTCAGTTTCGAAACCGCGGCAGCGGGCGACCCGCCGGGCGGCGGCCCGATGACGGTCCATTGATGGTCGTTTCTGTCAGGCGGCGTAGCCGCCGAGGCCCCGGGCGACCGGCTTGACCGAGACCGCCGGCTGGGCGGCCGGCCAGAGGATGCCTGCCGTTACGGCAAAGGTGATCAGGGCGTCGCGTGCCGCTTCGGGCGAGATATCGCCGGCACGTGCCGCCTCGCAGGCCTTCACCGCGGCGCCATAGCTCAGCCGGCGGCGCGAAGGCGGGAACTCGGTCAGGAATTCGTGCATCTCGGAGAACGAAGCGATCGTACGCTTGTAGCCGGCGCCAACGGTTAGGGCGACCGGGGTGGAAAACGTCCTGTCGTGCATTCTGGCCTCTCGAATGGGCGGAGGTCACGGCGGACGCCGTTCTCCGGTCTGGGGGTCGGGCAGAAACGCGGATCACGGCGCGAGGTTCCATGTTGCCGGGATTGTTTTTTCGCCGGCTCCGGGAGCGGTCGCCGGGCGAGCAGCGCCGACGTCGAGGCGGGTGCCTATTTCCACATGCCGCGCATGCGGGCGCCGAGGTCGACACGTACCTGCGGCTGGCGGCGCGGATCGTCTCTGGCCTGGACGCTGGCCCATGCCACCTGCTCGAAGGCGCCGAGGATCGAGCGCGGGATGAAGCGCGTGCGCGAGGCATAGACATGGCGGTCGCCGCGCGCCGCCTGGCCATGGACGAAAAAGCGATGCGGCATGACCAGGTGCAGGGTGTCCTTGGCCCGCGTCATCGCCACGTAGAGCAGCCGCCGCTCCTCGTCGACATCCTCCTTGCTGCCGACGCCGAGATCGATCGGGATGCAGCCGTCGACGGTGTTGAGCACGAAGACGTTCTTCCACTCCTGGCCCTTGGCCGAATGGATCGTCGACAGGATCAGATAATCCTCGTCGCGGTGTGGCGGGCCGGCCTCGTCGCTGGTCGCGTCCGGCGGATCGAGTGTCAGCTCGGTAAGGAAGCGCTCGCGCGACGCATAGCCGGAAGCGATCTGCTCGAGCTGCAGGAGATCGGCCCGGCGCGTCGTTGCATCCTCGTGGATGCGTTCCAGATGCGGCTCGTACCAGAGCCTGACCTGTTCGATGTCGGCCGGCCATTTTTGCGCGCCGGCGCGCAGGCCGCTATAGAGCGCGACAAAGCCCGGCCAGTCGTCGGCGGCACGCTGCGGCGGCCGATAGCGGGCAAGCCCCATCGTCTCGTCAAGCGAATTTGCCATGGTCTCGACGATCGCATTGGCGGCCGAAGGGCCGATGCCCGGCAGAAGTTGCAGCACGCGAAAGCCGGCGACGCGGTCGCGCGGGTTTTCGGCAAAGCGCAGCACGGCCAGCATATCCTTGACGTGGGCGGCATCGAGAAATTTCAGCCCGCCGAACTTGACGAAGGGGATGTTGCGGCGCGTCAGCTCGATCTCCAGCGGGCCGCTATGGTGCGAGGCGCGAAACAGCACCGCCTGTGCTTTGAGAACAGTGCCGGCCTCGCGTTCGGTGAGTATCGCCTGGCAGACATAGCTCGCCTGCTCGGTCTCGTCGCGCACGCTGACCAGCTTCGGCTTTTCCGCAGATTTGCGCTCGGTCCAGAGATTTTTGGTGAAACGTTCCGACGCTTCGCCGATTACCGCATTGGCGGCCGCCAGGATGGTCTCGGTCGAGCGGTAATTGCGCTCCAGCATGACGACTTCCGCCGGCTGCGCGAACTGCTTGGGAAAATCCAGGATATTGCGCACTTCCGCGGCGCGGAACGAATAGATCGACTGCGCGTCGTCGCCGACCACCGTCAGCCCAGATCCGTCGGGCTTGAGCGCCGTCAGGATCGATGCCTGCAGCCGGTTGGTGTCCTGGTATTCATCGACCAGCACATGGTCGAAACGCGCACCCAGATGCGCGGCGATTTCCGGCTCGCCGGCCATCTGCGCCCAGTAGAGCAGCAGGTCGTCGTAATCGAGCACATTCTGCGCCTGCTTGGCCTCGACATATCGTGCGAATAATTGCTTCAGCTGTTCGGCCCAGCCGGCGCACCACGGGAACACCGAACCCAGCACCTCGCCGAGCGGCGCCTGTGCGTTGACGGCGCGCGAATAGATCGCAAGGCAGGTGCCCTTGGTCGGAAAGCGGGCTTCGGTCTTCGAAAACCCAAGCTCGTGGCGGGCGAGGTTCATCAGGTCGGCGGAATCCTCGCGATCGTGGATGGTGAAGGCCGGATCGAGACCGATCTCCAGCGCATAATCGCGCAGCAGCCTGGCGCCGATGCCGTGGAACGTGCCGGCCCAGCTCAGCGCATCGGTAATCACCGAGGCATCGCGCCCCAGCACCTCGCCGGCGATGCGCTCGACCCGCTTGGCCATTTCCGCTGCGGCACGGCGCGAAAATGTCATCAAAAGGATGCGGCGCGGGTCGGCACCCCTGACGATCAGATGCGCGACCCGGTGCGCCAGCGTGTTGGTTTTGCCGGAGCCGGCGCCGGCAATCACCAGCAACGGCCCGGCGATCTTGCCGTCGCCATGTTCGACGGCAAGCCGCTGCTCGGCGTTGAGCTTCGCCAGATAGGCCGGCTGGAAGGACGAATCACGGGCGGCGAGGTTCATCGCCCATCAAGCATCGTTTCTGCTTTGTTCGCAACGGTTTGCGGAGCCGGAATAGGGCTCGTGAACGAAGAAGCCTTGCGGGCAGGCCTGTCGACTAACGCTCGGGCTCGACGCCCATCCTTGCCGATTGCCGCCGCAGCGCCTCGCGATCGTCCTGTGGCGGCGGCAGCAGCAGCGGATCGAAATCGTCGGGCACCTCGTCGATCACTTTCTTGGCGACGCGATAGGCGACATAGACGATTGCCCCGGCGATGAGCAGACGGATCATGCCATCCTCCATTGATTGTGCAGCAACCGGAGACACGGCATTTTGTTCCCGGGCTCCTCGGCCAATGCGAGAACGACGCCGGCCGCGCAACCAAATCGCCGACGCCTCGTTGTCGGGCGAGAGGAGACTGCGATGAAAAAGCGCTCAATCCTGCTGCTTATGGCAGCTCTGACCGTTGCGGGTTGCGACAACAATATCCAGCCGACCAAGGCCCCTGGCGACACGGTCGATCAGAACCCGCAGGTCGACAAGAATCCGGTGCCGAAGTCGACGACCGGCGGCGATCAGCCCGGCACGCCGCCGAAACAATGACCGCCTCAAATGGCGTCGGCGTCGGTCAAGGAAGGTGGCCGGCGCCGCTTGGGAGGAAGCTGATGGCGCCGGCCAGGCGGAGATCAGGCCCGCCGCACATCCAAGGATAGCCGAGTCTTTCCGCAGCGTCATGGTCGATAGCGTACAGACGGCACGCCCCTGTGGACAAACCTGCCGGCCACAGCAGCGTTTGTTCATCACATAGTTCGTTCTTCCCATGGAACAAACCAGGCTGCTGCGTGTTTGGATGTCGATCGGACGCTCCCAAGGCCGCCGTTCACGAAAGAGCCCGCTCTCCTTGTCCCCCCTCAGGATAGCGGGTTCTTTTTGCGTTTTGCGGGAAGTCGCGGCGCGCGGGGTCGACATCACCAGCTTTGTCGGTTTTCGCGGCTTACGCGGCGAACCGGGGCTCAAGCCCTTGCGAAGCATGGTTGTCCCGTGCAAAAGCCCGGCCATGCTGATCATCAACGACCTTTCGCTCCGCATGGCCGGACGCCTGCTTCTCGACCATGCCTCGCTGACCTTGCCGGCCGGCAGCAAGGCCGGCCTTGTCGGCCGCAACGGCACCGGCAAGACGACCCTGTTCAAGGCGATCACCGGCGACCTCGCCTCCGAGACCGGCTCGATCAGCCTGCCCAAGAATACGCGCATCGGCCAGGTCGCGCAGGAAGCGCCGGGCACCGAGGAGCCGCTGATCGAGATCGTGCTCAAGGCCGACCTCGAACGGAGTGCGCTGCTCGAAGAGGAAAAGACGGCGGCCGACCCGCACCGCATCGCCGACATCCACATGCGGCTGGCCGATATCGATGCGCACTCGGCCGAGTCACGCGCGGCCACCATTCTCGCCGGCCTCGGCTTCGACGATGCCGCGCAGCGGCGCCCGGCCTCGTCCTTCTCCGGTGGCTGGCGCATGCGCGTCGCGCTGGCCGCCGTGTTGTTTGCCGAGCCCGATCTGCTGCTGCTCGACGAGCCGACCAATTATCTCGACCTCGAAGGCACGCTGTGGCTGGAAAACTACGTGTCGAAATATCCGCATACCGTGCTGCTGATTTCGCACGATCGCGACCTGCTCAACCGCGCCGTTAATTCGATCGTTCATCTCGACCAGAAGAAGCTGACCTTCTGGCGCGGCGGCTACGACCAGTTCGAGCGCCAATACACCGAGCAGCGCGAATTGCAGGAGAAGGGCCGCGTCAAGCAGGAAGCCGCGCGAAAGCACATGGAATCCTTTGTCGAGCGCTTCCGCGCCAAGGCATCGAAGGCGAGGCAGGCGCAGTCGCGCATCAAGGCGCTGGAGAAGATGAAGCCGATCGCCGCGATCGTGAACGACACGGTGCGGCCGTTCTCCTTTCCGGAGCCGGTGAAGACGGTGGCCTCGCCGATCATTGCGCTGAACAACGTCAATGTCGGCTACGTCGAGGGTGCGCCGATCCTGAAGAAGATGACGCTGCGCATCGATGCCGACGACCGCATCGCGCTGCTCGGCGCCAACGGCAACGGCAAGTCGACCTTCGCCAAGCTTTTGGCCGGCCGGCTGAAGCCGGAGACCGGCTCCATGACTGTGGCGCCCGGGCTGAAGGTGGCAATCTTCGCCCAGCACCAGCTCGACGACCTCAGGCCCGATGAAAACGCCTATGAACACGTCCGCCGGCTGATGCCGGACGCGCCGGAATCCAAGGTGCGCGGCCGCGTCGCCCAGTTCGGCCTGACCACCGAAAAGATGAATACCGCGGCCAAGGATCTGTCCGGCGGCGAGAAGGCGCGGCTCCTGATGGGCCTGTCGGCCTTCGAGGGGCCGAACCTTTTCATCCTCGACGAGCCGACCAACCATCTTGATATCGACAGCCGTGAATCGCTGATCCATGCGCTGAACGATTTTCCCGGCGCGGTCATCCTGATCTCGCACGACCGCCATCTGCTCGAAGCGACCGCCGATCGGCTTTGGCTGGTCAAGGACGGCGCGGTTAATCCGTATGACGGCGATCTCGAGGATTACAAGACACTGGTCACCGGCGTCTCCGGCGACCGCCGCGGCAAGCGCGAGGCGGACAAAGCGTCGAAGGCCGACCGCCGCCGCGATGCGGCCGCGCGCCGCGCCGCCTTCGAGCCGCTGGCCAAGGAAATCCGCGCCACCGAAGCGCTGATGGACCGCCTCCGCAAGCGCATCGACCTGATCGAGGACGAACTCGCCAACCCGGCCGTCTACGAAAAGGACCCGTCGACCGCGACAAGGCTGGCCAAGGAGCGCTCACAACTTGCGCAACAGCTGGTCGGCCATGAGGAAAAATGGCTGTCGATGTCGGCGGAGTACGAGGAAGGCACGGCGGAGTAGGAAGAGCGCAATCTCCCCCCTCGCGGGAGATACCCGAAATGCCGCGCCTACGACGCGTTGCTCAAGCGTGTCGCGTCATGTGGCCGGGTACGTTCCCGGATACCCAAATGGTTCGCGGTAGGAGGTGAATGAGATGCTTGAAGGTCGGGAGTGGCGCAAAAAAGATGGAGCGTCAGACGAAGCGATCGAGAAACTCAGGGACGTGGGGCCTTTGGTCCTGCCTGAAGGCTATGTTGCCCTTCTCTCTTTCAGCAACGGTGGTGAGGGCCCCCTGCCAGTCCAGCCGCTATGGCTTGCCTTGCACGCTGCGGAAGAGGTGATCGAAATAGAGCAACAGGGGACATTCAAGGAGTTCTTTCCGGGTTTTTTCGTTATCGGCAGCAACGGGGGCGGCGAGGCGATTGCGTTCGATCTACGCACAGTGGGGCTTTATCCGCTCGTTGCGTTTGACATGACAAATATCGATCTTGTCGAAAGCGTTTGGCCCATTGCGCCGGACTTTGATGCATTCTTGGACTTGATCGGCCTTTCCGACGAATAGCCCAGAGGGGGATGTAGGCCCGCCCATCTGGCCCTACACGCCGCCGCCATAAACGACTAGTTTGCTCCCATGAATCAGCACGCGAAGCTCAGAATCGGCCATTCGGCCTGTCCGCATGATTGCCCGTCGACCTGCGCGCTCGAGGTCGAGCTGCTCGATGAAAAGCGCATCGGTCGCGTCCATGGCGCCAAGGCCAACAGCTATACGGCCGGCGTCATCTGCGCCAAGGTCGCCCGTTACGCTGATCGCGTCCATCATCCCGACCGCCTGCTGAAGCCGCTGATCCGAGCCGGCGGCAAGGGCGAGGGCGCCTGGAAGGAATCCAGCTGGGAGGCGGCGCTCGACTTCGTCGCCGAAAGGTTCATAGCCGCCGAGGCAAAATATGGCTCGGAGACGGTCTGGCCCTATTACTATGCCGGCACGATGGGTCTGGTGCAGCGCGACGGCATCGAGCGGCTCAGGCACGCCAAGAAATATTCCGGCTTCTTCGGTTCGATCTGCACCAATCTGGCCTGGACCGGCTGGATGATGGGCGCCGGCGCGCTGCGCGGCCCCGACCCGCGCGAAATGGCAAAGTCCGACTGCGTGGTGATCTGGGGCACCAACGCCGTGGTCACGCAGGTCAACGTCATGACCCACGCCATCAAGGCGCGCAAGGAACGCGGCGCCAAGATCGTCGTCATCGACGTCTACGAAAATGCGACGATGAAGCAGGCCGATCTCGGCCTGGTGCTGAAGCCCGGCACCGACGGCGCGCTGGCCTGCGCGGTGATGCACGTGCTGTTCCGTGACGGCATGGCCGACCGCGCCTATCTGGAAAAATACACCGACGATCCGCACGGTCTGGAAGCGCATCTCAGCACAAAGACGCCGCAATGGGCCGCTGATATCAGCGGGCTTTCTGTCGACGAAATCGAGGCCTTCGCCCGTCTCGTCGGCACGACGAAGAAGACCTACTTTCGCCTCGGCTACGGTTTTTCGCGGCAGCGCAACGGTTCGGTCAACATGCACGCCGCGGCCTCGATCGCGGCGGTTACCGGCTGCTGGCAATATGAGGGCGGCGGCGCCTTCCATTCCAATTCGGGCATCTTCAAGCTCAACCAGGAACTGCTCGAAGGCACACGGATGCGCGACCCCGCGATCCGTCATCTCGATCATTCGCGGATCGGCCCGGTGCTGACCGGGGCTGAGGATGCGCTCTATGGCGGCCCGCCGGTGACGGCGCTGCTGATCCAGAACACCAATCCGGTCAATGTCGCGCCGGAGCAGCGGCTGGTGAAGCAAGGTTTTCTGCGCGACGATCTGTTTTCCTGCGTGCACGAGCAGTTCATGACCGACACCGCCAAGCTCGCCGATGTCGTCCTGCCGGCGACGATGTTTCTCGAGCATGACGACGTCTACAAGGGCGGCGGCAACCAGCACATCACACTCGGGCCGAAGCTGATCGATCCGCCGGAAGGTCCGCGCACCAACCATTTCGTCATCGAGGAGCTCGGCAAAAGGCTCGGTATCGCCGATCGCCCTGGCTTCGGCATGACCGAGCAGCAGCATATCGACATCATCCTGGGCAAGCGCGGGCTGGGCAGCTTTTCGAGCCTGAAAGAGCAGAAATGGGTCGATTTGCAGCCGGATTTCGAGGCGGCGCATTTCCTCGACGGCTTCGGCCATGCCGACAAGAAGTTCCATTTCCGCGCCAACTGGACCGGGCAGGCAGCGCCTAACCGGCCACCGAAAAGCATGGGCCTGTTCGGGCCGGTGGCGAGCCTGCCGGAATTCCCCGATCATGTCGACCTGATCGAGGTGGCGGACGCGGCGCACCCGTTCCGGCTGACCACCTCGCCGGCGCGCAATTTCCTCAATTCGACCTTTGCCGAAACGCCGGTATCGCAGGCAAAAGAGCGCCGGCCGGAGCTGCTCCTGCATCCCGATGATGCGGCGGCACTCGGCGTCGCCGACGGCGGCCGTGTCGAGGTCGGCAACCAGCGCGGCGAGGTGGTGCTGCACGCAAAGCTGTTCGACGGCATCAAGCGCGGCGTCGTCGTCGCCGAAGGCATCTGGCCCAACAGCGCCCATGAGCGCGGCGAGGGCATCAACGTGCTGACCGGCGCCGATGCGCCGGCGCCCTATGGCGGCGCCGCCTTCCACGACAACAAGGTCTGGCTGCGCCCGGCAGATTGAGCGTCGGAACGATATCTCCATCCGGCCGTTTTCGCGTGGCGGGTGGAGGCATTGTCATGGCAGAAGTGTTGCCGGCGCCGGATCCTATCGGAAGGACACTGTCGTCCGGCGAACTCGTAACCACGATGTCCCACTTTCATCGCGCCGAGATTGCGCGCATGGCTGGGTGGCGTGACCGCCTGGACCGGACGAGCAACTGGGCGATAACCGTTGTCGCAGCCATGCTGTCCGTTTCGCTTTCGACAGCCAGCGCTCACCATGGTGTGCTGCTGTTTGCCATGCTGCTTGTTCTGCTGCTGCTGTGGATAGAGGCCCGCCGATATCGCTTCTTCGACTTCTACCGGGCTCGCGTGCGCCAGTTCGAACGGCACTATTTCGCGCAGATATTCTCGCCGCAGCCGGACTTCGCGTCCGATTGGCTGTTGATCGTCGGCGAGAGCCTGCGCGCGCCGAAATTCCTGATTTCGCAACGCATGGCTTTGGCGCGCCGCCTGCGTCGCAATTACATCTACATGCTGCTGATCCTGCTGCTGGCCTGGATCCTCAAACTGTCGACCCCCAGTCTTCTGACCGAAGGTGTCCGCATCGGCTTCGTCGGGTCGATGCGTGAGGCCGTCGCCAGTGCTGCCTTGGGTCCAATTCCGGGCGCCGTCATCGTCGTGCTGGTCGCCGTCCTCTATGCGGGCCTGCTGGTGACAGCATTTCTGACAGAGAGCGACGACGGCGAACTCTCCTTCGGTGACGTCCACGTCTAGCAACGCAACGCCCTGTCTAGCAACGCAACGCCCTGTCGCGCGTTGTTGGACACGTGCATTGGGCGATGGGGGTTTCATGGCTTGGCAGGCTCCGACACGTTCCAGCCTGGCGCTGCTGGTTTGCGCTTTCGTCCCCGCGGGGGCGGCCTGGGCAGCGCAGACGCTCGTTGCCGGTACCCGGGCCTCCGGCATGGGTGGTTCGGGCGAAGGCGCTTTCGTCGCCGAGATCGTGCTTCTGCTGCTTGTCGGGCGCGGCCTGGGCGAAGTGCTGCAGCGTTATGGCCAGCCGGCGATCATGGGCCAACTGATCGGCGGCATCCTGCTCGGTCCTTCGCTGTTCGGCTGGCTGTGGCCGTCGGCCCAGCACCTGATCTTTCCCAGTGATCCTGCGCAAAAGGGCATGATCGACGCCGTCTCGCAGCTCGGCATCCTGATGCTGCTTTTGCTGACCGGCATGGAGACGGACCTGCGGCTGGTGCGCCGGGTTGGCGCGGCCTGTTTTTCCATTTCGGCTACCGGCGTCGTGGTGCCCTTCATCTTCGGTTTTGCGCTGGCGCAGTTCCTGCCGGACGCATTGCTGGCTGACCCCACGCAGCGCACCGTCGCCGGGCTGTTCCTGGGCACGGCGCTGTCGATCTCGTCGGTCAAGGTCGTCGCCATGGTGGTGCGCGAGATGAACTTCATGCGCCGCAACCTCGGACAGGTGATTATTTCCTCGGCGATCATCGAGGACACGATCGGCTGGCTGGTCATCGCCGTAACCTTCGGCATCGCCACCAATGGCAAGCTACAGTTCGCGCCGCTGGTGACCACCATCGCCGCGGTGGCACTGTTCATGGTGTTCTCCTTCACCATTGGCCGCCGTCTTGTCTTCACCTTGATCCGCTGGACCAACGATCAATTCCGCAGCGAGTTTGCGGTGATCACCATGATCCTCATCATCATGGGAGCGATGGCGCTGATCACTAATCAGATAGGCGTCCATACCGTGCTGGGGGCGTTCGTCGCCGGCATCCTGGTCGGGGAATCGCCCATCCTCTCCAGCCATATCGAAGGTCAGCTTCGCGGCGTCATCACCGCGCTGTTCATGCCGATCTTCTTCGGCATGGCGGGGCTTTCCGCCGATCTCACAGTGCTCGCCGATCCAACCCTTGCCATGCTGACGGGCGCTCTCGTGATCATCGCCAGCATCGGCAAGTTTGGCGGCGCGTTCATCGGCGCCAAGCTCGCCGCCATGTCGCTCAAGGAAGCAATCGCCGTCGGCAGTGCCATGAACGCACGCGGCTCGACCGAGGTGATCGTCGCCAGCATCGGCCTGTCGATGAACATCCTGTCGCACAATCTCTTCACCATGATCGTCACCATGGCCGTGATCACCACCTTGGCCATGCCGCCGATGCTGCGCTGGGCGCTCGGCCGGCTGCCGGTTGGGCACGACGAGCAGCAGCGTGTCGAGCGCGAGGCGTTGGACGAATACGGCTTCATTTCCAGGCTGGAGAGGCTGCTGGTGCTGGTCGACGACAGCAGGATCGGCAAGTTCACTGCATATCTCGCCGGACTGGTCGGCGGAGGCAGCGGCATGCCCACCACCTTGCTTCGCCTGCCCACCACCTTGCTTCAGCCGAAAGACGGCCGAGTTGACAGGCCGACCGACAGCAAGGGACAGGAGCGCGCCCTCCAGGAAATCAAAAAGGGCGCAAAAAAGAGCGCTCAGGCGGTGAAACGGACCGAAGATACGCTTGTCGACAAAGTCCATCTGACGGCCCGCACCGAATTGGAAGCCACGGGTGAGACGATCGCCGAAGAGGCCCGCAAGGGATACGGCCTGTTGCTGGTCGGCCTGGACAATGTGCTGACCGCCGATGGCGCCTTCGCGCCGGCCCTCAACGACATTGCCGCAGGATTTGACGGCCCGCTTTGCCTGGTCCTGAACGGCGGCAATGCTGGCGAAAAGATGCCGACGCTGAAGGCCGGCACCAGCATTCTCGTCCCCGTCAACGGTACCCAGGTGGCGCGTCGCGCCGCCGACCTGGCGCTGGCGCTGGCCCGTCCAAACCGGGCGCGGATCAAGGTTCTCTACGTCTCGCAAAAGGCAGCCAAGGGCCGCAGGTCGACATCGGTGTCACATAGCCGCGAAGAGGCCGTCCTGAAAGACATCGCTGATCTGGCGGGCCGCTACGGCCTGCATATCGACACAGCGTTCCATACCCGCGTCACACCCGACAAGGCGATCACCCGGGAGGCGGCCAAAGGAGCGGCGATCGTCGTGATGGGCGTCACCCAACGTCCGGGTGAGGACCTGTTCTTCGGTGAAACAGCCGGCGCTGTTTTAGCCGCCTGCAACTGCCCGGTCGTGCTTCTGGCCAGCGCGCGGCCCAAGCACGACGCCGCTGGCGCTGAGCTGGCAGCGTGAATTTCACCGCGCATTGATCGGTCGGCAGGAATGTCGATCGAGCCTCTGAAAGCGCTGATCAGCCAAGCGTAAAAGAACTCGAACCGAACGGCTCGGTTCCGTTAGCAGAGAGTACAGGAAAGGGTGAACGCCGGCTCAAAGAATGTTCGCGCGGCAAATCACCACTGACCGCATAACCAGTTGAAAAGAAAGAAGAAAATTGTGGCGCAGGAGTTGCATGTCGAATTTCAAGCGGCCAATTTGGCGCACCGGCACAAAATTTTCGTGATTGGAAACGACAGACTTGCCGACCCATCTCGGGTTGGTCCGAGCGACGCGAATTCCTCCCGAGGCACGCCACTTGACGGACAGACCAAAGAACTACCGGAGTACCGAAATGACCAAGCTCGCTCTTACCGCCGCCGCCATCCTCGTTGCCACCGGCACTGCTTTTGCCGGCAGCGACCATTATGGCTCGGACAACGTCAACCAGCCGGCCGCCGCTGCTGCCAACGTCGACAACACCTTCACTGGTTCGATCCGCAAGCCAGTTACTTCCGAGCATACCGGTGCCAAGACAACCTCCGAGTCGGTGGCGCCTGAATCCGGCCAAGGCATCTGGGGCCGCTGATTATCACGGCCCGCAACACAAAGAGCGGCGGGCTTGGCCCGCTACTCTTGCTGTCGCGTATCAACGGGCGTGTGCGCCGAATAGCATCCTGCGCCAATCGAATACTTTGATTTGCAGGTTTCATCTGTAGCCACAATCTCGGTTGCTGAAATCGTCCAGCAACGTGCACATCGGAAAAAGCCGGGTGCGTATTCGTCGGCGCGGACAGCGCTCTCATCTCGAATGCGTCGAAAGCAACGACAACTCACGAATGACCAGTACACTGGAGTACCTGAAATGACCAAGACTGCTCTTACCGTCGCCACCGTCGTCCTCGTCGCCACGGGCAGCGCCTTTGCAGGCAGTGATCACTATGGTTCGGACGGCGTCAACCAGCCGGCCGCGCCTGTTGGCAACGCGCCTGTCGGCAGCATCGACAGCGGGTTTACCGGTTCCATCCGCAAGCCGCTGACGACCGAGCACAACGCTGTCGACACCGAGGCGACGACCCGGTTCGGCGCGGATCAACCCGTAGTGCCCCAATCTGGCCGGGGCAACTGGGGCCGATAGTTCCTCAAACCCCGGAGCACGAAGAGCGGCGGGCTTGGCCCGCCGCTTTTGTTTGCGCGAAGCCGGGTTTGGTCGAAAGGTCGGCGATCCGCCGGCCTGTCAGGCAGTCGCTAGCGAAGATCCTTCGGCCAAATGCAGTGCGTCAGTCGGGCGCTGCCGAAGGTGAGACCGGTCCAATCGCCGTCGACGTCGAACCGAGCCAGGCCCGCGGTGGGGTATTTTTCCGCCAGCTTCTTCAGCGCCGCTTGGTCCGATCCAGCCCCGGCAACCCCGCGCGCGAACTCCTCCAGCCCGGGATTGTGGCCAAGCACCAGCAGCGTTCCAGTCCCCGCCTTTACTTGCCGCACCTTGGCGAGGATGTCCGCCGCCGCTGCCTCGTAGAGCGCCTGGGAAAATTTGGCCTGCACCTTAGCCGGCAATTCCGCCGAGACCAGCCGCCACGTGTCGCGGGTGCGCAGCGCCGGCGACACCAGCGCCAGCTCCGGCAGCCAGCCGCGCCGGGCCAGTTCGCGCCCGACCAGTGGTGCTGCCTTCAGCCCGCGCGCGGACAGCGGCCGGTCGAAGTCGATGAGGTCGGGATCGTCCCAACTCGACTTGGCGTGACGCAGGAGCAGCAGTTGCTTCATGGATTCAACTCAAGTCCAAGGGATGTCGGGCTGAAAGTCTTTCCCATAGCCGCCGTCATGTCTTGCACCTGTGACGGTATCAAAACTCGCCCAAAGCGCACCAAAGATGAACAGGCCTACACGCCGTTCATCTTTATCCCAACTGACCGAAATGTCTGCTTCAGTGATGGCCCAATCGCCCGATCGAACGTGAATTGCACCGACGACGGGACCTACTCCTCCGTCCTCGATCCGACAGAGATAAAAATATGCCGTGGCACTTTTCGGATCCTCCGCCTCTTCGTATTCGAAGACGCCGGCCAGATCACCTTTTGTCCGGATCGCGCTGTCGAACACGTCCATTGATCTATTCTGTCATTCCCCGGCGATTTATTGGCCGTTTCTGCGGACCCTCACGGCGTGATCCGCGCCAGGTGCTCGAGATCGGTCTCTTCGCGCAGCGGGTCGGGCGCGATCACCACCGACGTGGCGTTGTCGGCATCGTCGGCGAAGCGCGAAAACACCGTGCGGCCGCCTTCCATCCGCGCCTTGCCTTCGGCGACCAAGCCCAGCGCCAGCGGATAGAGCTGGTGCTCGGCCTTGAGCACGCGCGCGGCCAGCGTGTCCTCATTGTCGCCGACCATCACCGGCACGGCGGCCTGGGCGATGATCGGCCCGTCATCCATGTCGAGCGTGACGAAATGCACCGTGCAGCCATGGATGCGCATGCCCGCGCGGAGGGCCCGCGCATGCGTATCCAGCCCCTTGAAGGCAGGCAGCAGGGCAGGGTGGATATTGATCATGCGGCCCTGCCACTTCTCCACGAAGCGCGCGCCGAGGATGCGCATATAGCCGGCCAGCGCGACGATCTCGGCGCCGAACGACAAGAGGGCCGCATCGATCGCCTCGTCATGCGCTTGCTTGCTGGCATAGTCGGAGCGCGAAATCACTCTGGTGGCGATGCCGCGCGCCGCGGCGATGCCAAGGCCGGCGGCATTGGCGCGGTCGGAGATGACGCCGACGATCTCGGCCGGATAGGCCGGGTTGCTCGCCGCCGCAACCAGCGCCGTCATGTTGGAGCCGCGCCCCGAGATCAGTACGACCGTCCGTTTTCTGGTCATAGGCCAATCGAGCCCCGATAGATGACGCCGGCATCGCGGCGCGGCACGATCTGGCCGATCGGCGTCACCGTCTCGCCGGCCTCCTGCAGAACGGCAGCGACCTGCGCCGCCTGGCCGGAGGCGACGACCAGGATCATGCCGATGCCGCAATTGAAGGTCCGCATCATCTCTTCCGGCGCGACGCCGCCTGTCTTGGCCAGCCACGAAAACACCGGCGGCACCTCGATGGCGCCGAGATCGAGCTCGGCCGAAAAATCCTTGGGCAGAACGCGCGGGATATTTTCGGGAAAGCCACCGCCGGTGATATGGGCCAGCGCCTTGATGCCGTGGGTGTTGCGGATCGCCTTGAGGATCGACTTGACGTAGATGCGGGTCGGTTCGAGCAGCGCCTCGGCCAGCGTCGCTTCGTCATTGAACGGCGCCGGATCGTTCCAGCCAAGGCCGCTTACGGCGACGATGCGGCGGACCAGCGAATAGCCGTTCGAATGCAGGCCCGACGAGGCGAGGCCGAGCAGCACGTCGCCCTCGACGATGTCGTCGGTCGGCAGCAGCTGGCCGCGTTCGGCGGCACCGACGGCAAAGCCGGCAAGGTCATAATCCTTGTCGTGATACATGCCGGGCATCTCCGCCGTCTCGCCGCCGATCAGCGCGCAGCCGGCCTGCCGGCAGCCGGCGGCAATGCCGCCGACAATCGAGGCACCCTGGTCGGGATCGAGCTTGCCGGTGGCGAAATAGTCGAGGAAGAACAGCGGCTCGGCGCCTTGCACGACGATGTCGTTGACGCACATGGCGACGAGGTCGATGCCGATCGTGTCGTGCTTGCCGGCATCGATGGCGATCTTCAGCTTGGTGCCGACGCCGTCATTGGCGGCCACCAGCACCGGATCGGTGAAGCCGGCGGCCTTGAGGTCGAACAGGCCGCCGAAGCCGCCGATCTCGCCATCGGCGCCCGGCCGGCGGGTGGCGCGCACCAGCGGCTTGATCTTCTCGACCATGAGATTGCCGGCGTCGATGTCGACGCCCGCTTCGGCATAGGTGAGCCCGTTCTTGCGCTTGCTCATACTCTTTCCCTGCTTTCTCGGGCTCTTCGCATGAACGGTTTCGGTCCGCAAGGATAACGGCGGGATGTGGAGCTTTTGCCCCCGATAATAACAAAGGTTGGCAGGCCCTGCAGTTCCGAATGTGGCGATCCTTCGCGCCCCCCTCTGTCCTGCCGGACATCTCCCCCTCAAATGGGGAGATTGGATGTCGCCTCGGCTTTCGCCAACCTGCAACGTTGCAGGAAGGGCGCGATAAATGAAGCTGCCAATCTCCCCACTTGAGGGGGAGATGTCCGGCAGGACAGAGGGGGGTGGTTCACGCTAGCCTTCGCGTTCCTGTGTCGCTTCTCACTTGCCGTAACCCTCCATCTCGATCATGTATCGGCAAACAAGAGCGACGGGATATGCGTTTGACCATCCCCAACATGATCACGATCATGCGCTTCGTGCTGGTGCCGGCCGTGGTGCTGGCCATGCTGCAGGACCGCTGGGACTGGGCCTTTGCGGGCTTCCTCATTGCCGGCATTTCCGACGGCGTCGACGGCTTCATCGCCCGCCATTTCAATCAGTTTTCCAGGCTCGGCGCCTATCTCGATCCGATGGCCGACAAGCTGCTGCTGGTCTCGGTTTTCGTGGTCCTGGGCTTCAGCGGCGAACTGCCGCTGTGGCTGGTCGTTACCATGGTGTCGCGCGACGCACTGATCGTCTGCGCCGTGCTTTTATCCACCGTCATGGCGCATCCGGTCGAGATGAAGCCGCTCCTGGTGTCGAAGGCCAACACCGCGATCCAGATCGTGCTGGCGGCAGTGGTGTTGGGCGAACTCGCCTTCGACATCCATCTCGATCCGCTGAGGCCGGCCCTCATATTGCTGTCCGGGGTCTTGACCGTGGCTTCGGCCGCGGCCTATCTCGTGGCTTGGCTGAGGCATATGAGCGGCTATGGCGAAGGCTCCACACCCGGCACCTGAACGCGGGGCACCTGAACGCCGGGCACCCGAACACCGGGCACCTGACGAACGGTCCATCGACGCCGAGGCCGAAGCCGCGGCAGCGGAGGCTGCGGCGTCGGCGTCGTTTCGCCGCCAGATCCGCTTCTGGCTGGTCAGCGCCATCATCCTCGCCGTCTTCCTCTATGTCTTCAGCGGCATCCTTCTGCCGTTCGTCGCCGGCATGGTGCTCGCCTATTTCCTCGACCCTGTCGCCGACCGGCTGGAGCGGCTCGGCCTCTCCAGGCTGATGGCGACGGTGGTCATCCTCATCGCCTTCATCGTCGTCCTGGTGCTGGCCGTCGTCATCCTGGTTCCGGTGCTCGCCTCGCAGATGGCTGATTTCGCCAGCAAGCTGCCGGACTATCTGACCCGGCTGCAGAGCCTGATCACCAGCTTCGACCCGAAATGGCTGGAAGAGAAATTCGGCGTCGACGCCAACGGCCTGCGCGAAGGCCTGAACTCGCTGCTGACCTCCGGCTTCGGCCTCCTGACCACCGTGTTCACCTCGATCTGGAGCTCCGGCGTGGCGCTGGTCTCGGTGGTCAGCCTGTTCGTGGTGACGCCGGTCGTCGCCTTCTACATGCTGCTCGACTGGGATCGCATGGTGACAATCGTCGACAGCTGGGTGCCGCGCGACTATGTCAAGACCGTCAGGACGATCGCCAGGGACATCAACACGGCGACCGCCGGCTTCGTGCGCGGCCAGGGCACGCTGTGCCTGGTGCTGGGCGCCATGTATGCCACCGGCCTGACACTGACGGGCCTGAATTTCGGCATCCTCATCGGTCTGTTCGCCGGACTGATCTCCTTCATCCCCTATGTCGGCTCGCTGACCGGCCTGGTGCTGGCCGTCGGCGTCGCCTTCGTCCAGTTCTGGCCGGACTGGACCATGATCGCAGCGGTGGCCGGTGTGTTCTTCGTCGGCCAGTTCATCGAGGGCAACATCCTGCAGCCAAGGCTGGTCGGCAAAAGCGTTGGCCTGCATCCGGTATGGCTGATGTTTGCGCTGTTTGCCTTCGGCGCGCTGTTCGGCTTCGTCGGCCTGCTGATCGCCGTTCCGGCTTCCGCCGCCGTTGCCGTTCTGGTGCGCTTCGCCATCGCCCGCTATCTCGAATCGCCGCTCTACAAGGGCCACGCCGACGAGCCGGTGCCGCCGCTGCAGGTGCGCCGCCGCGGGGGCGCGCGCGGTTGAGCCAGATGCCGGACAAGATCGATCCGCCGCGTCAATTGCCGCTCGATCTAGGCCACGGCACCGGCTATTCGCGCGACGAGCTCGTCGTCTCCAGCACCAACAGCCAGGCGGCGGCGCTTGTCGACCGCTGGCCGGACTGGCCGTCGCCGGTCGTTGTGCTGGCCGGGCCGGCCGGCTCGGGGAAAACCCATCTGGCCTCGATCTGGCGGACCCGCGCCGACGCGGTGAAAGTGGAGGCCGGCCGCATCGGCGACTGCATCGAAAATCTCGGCGCGCATCCGGCCCTGATCGACGATGTCGATGCCGGCCCGATCGATGAGCACGGCCTCTTCCACCTGATCAACGCGGTGCGCGGCGCCGGCTCGAGCTTGCTGTTGACGGCGCGGCGCTTCCCGTCCGCCTGGGGCGTCAGGCTGCCCGACCTGGCGTCGCGGCTGAAGGCGGCGGCGACCGTCGAGATCCACGAACCCGACGATCTTCTGCTGGCCGGCGTCATCACAAAGCTGTTCGCCGACCGCCAGGTCGAGGTCGAGCCGCATGTCGTGCAATATCTGGTGCGCCGCATCGAGCGCTCGCTGGCCACTGCCATGCGGGTGGTCGAACGGCTCGACCGCACCGCGCTCGAGCGCAAGACGCCGATCACCCGCGCGCTCGCCGCCGAGACCGTCAGCGCCATGGACGAAGGGCAGGGCGAGTTCGAGATTTGACGATTCCAGTGCCGCCACTGTCCCATTTCGGGAACAAAAGCTGGCATCTGTCTTGCAGCAAAGAGCTTGCCGGCTAATCCCGGTCCTGATTGCGTATCAAATCAGGTAGTAGGCTCGCCGGGAGATGGGTGGTTGGGGTTCTCGCCCGGCGAGCTTGCCTTTGGCAGCATCGAATCGATTGCGTCATTGCGCGGCTGGCCTCAGCTCTCTCCGCCTGCAATTACCGCTCGTTCCGTGCCAAAGCGCTTGCGATAGTCGCCGGGCACCAGGCCGGTTATCCTGGCGAATACCTTGCGGAACGAGCCGGGATCGTCATAGCCGACCTCCCAGGCGATCTGGTCGATCGATCGCATCGTGGTTTCCAGCATCTCGCGCGCCTTGCCGACGCGCAGGTGCTGGCAATATTCGGTCGGCCTGAGGCCGGTGGCGTTGCGGAAGCGTCGGAGAAAGGTCCGCTCCTCCAGCCCCGCATGCGCGGCCATGGCGCCGAGCGTCACGTCGCGCGCGCCGTTCGCCTGCAGCCAATGCTGCACCTTGAGGATCGCTTCGTCGTCATGGGTCAATCGCGGCGCGAACGGGCTGTAAAAACGTTGCTCGCGGCCCGGCGGATCGACCAGCATGAAACGCGCCGTGTCCATCATCACGGCTGACCCGAGCACCCGGTCCACCAGCTTCAGGCCGAGGTCGGTCCAGGCCATGTAGCCGCCTGCGGTGATGACGTCGCCATCGTCAATGACCAGCCTGTCGGCGTCGAGCAGGATGTCGGGAAAGCGTAGCGCCAGCGCGTCGCGATAGGCCCAGTGCGTTGTCGCGGCGCGACCGGACAACAGGCCGGTCTCGGCAAGCACGAAGGCGCCGGCGCAGACCGAGCCGAGGGTCGCGCCTGCCCCATGACGGTCCCTGAGCCAGCCGGCATAGGCCGCGGCTGCTTCCCGAGCGATCGGATCTCCCAAGGTTGGCGGGAGGATAACCATGGTTGGTTCATTGTCGGCGCCGGGGTCGCTGTCGAAGGTGCGGACTACGGTGTGGCCCGCGTCCTCCAATTGCCAATGACTGACGCGAAGCCTCGCCGCGTCCGGCGACCGCTCGACAGCCAGCCGGTTTGCCAGCATGAAAAGATCGGTAAGGCCGAGCACGGCCGCTTCCTGCACGCCGGGATACAAGACAAGGCCGATTTCGATCAGATCACGCGTAGCCGTCATTTGTCAGTTTTGCCACGTTGAATGTCCGTTTTGCCAATGCTCACCTTGGCCGCACTGTTATAATTTGTCCAGCTGAAGGGGCTAAAAGCTTCCCTGTTACCCCCCAACTTTTCCATCAAGGAGTAGGACGATGAGCACATTCACCACCCATGACGGCACCGAGATTTTCTACAAGGATTGGGGCAAGGGCCAGCCGATCGTGTTCCATCACGGCTGGCCGCTCAGCGGCGACGACTGGGACAACCAGATGCTGTTCTTCCTCGATAAGGGCTACCGCGTCGTCGCACATGACCGCCGCGGCCACGGCCGCTCGTCGCAGACCGCGACTGGCAATGAGATGGACACCTACGCCGCCGATGTTGCGGCGCTGGCGGTGCATCTCGATCTCAGGGATGCGATCCACATCGGCCACTCGACCGGTGGCGGCGAGGTAGCGCGTTACGTCGCGCTTTATGGCGGCGGCGGCCGTGTTGCCAAGGCGGTGCTGATCGGCGCCGTGCCGCCGATCATGGTCAAGACCGACAGCAACCCCGGCGGCTTGCCGATCGAAGTCTTCGACGGCTTTCGCGCTGCTCTGGCCGCTAACCGCGCCCAGTTCTACAGGGATGTGCCGGCCGGCCCGTTTTACGGTTTCAACCGCGACGGCGCCAAGGTCTCGCCAGGCGCTATCGATAATTGGTGGCGCCAAGGCATGATGGGTGGGGCCAAGGCCCATTACGACTGCATCAAGGCCTTTTCCGAGACCGACTTCACCGACGACCTCAAGCAGATCGACGTGCCCGTCCTGATCATGCACGGCGACGACGACCAGATCGTGCCTATCGCCGACTCCGCGCTGCTTGCGGCCAAGCTGGTGAAGCGCGGCACGCTCAAGGTCTACAAGGGCCTGCCGCACGGCATGTGCACCACCCACCCGGAGATCATCAATCCGGATCTGCTGGCCTTCATCCAGGGCTGACGGCTTGCATGTCGGACGGGCAGCGCGGGCTCATGCTGTCCGTCCGTCGCTTAAACATGACCGGCGACGGCAGACACACTCGAGCGTGATCCGCTTGCCCTGCCGACGAGATTCGCTTGATGAATGGTCGGAGTGGAGAGATTCGAACTCCCGACCCTCTGGTCCCAAACCAGATGCGCTACCAGGCTGCGCTACACTCCGAACGGTCTGTTGCCTAGTGATTTCAGCCCGCCAAAGCAAGCGTAAAAAGCCATCGGCCTTGCTGCCGGCGGCATTGCGCAGTAATGACGGGCTAGTGCATGGCCAGAGAACAGTAATGTGGTCTCGGGGTCGTGTGCTTGCAACCAGCAATGAGGTGGTCATGTCAGCCCGCATTTTCAGCCCAGCCAAAACCGCGATGCAGTCCGGCAAGGCCAAGACCGGCTATTGGGTGCTGGAATTCGATCCGGAGCAGCGCAAGAAGATCGATCCGCTGATGGGCTACACCACGTCCGGCGACATGCGAAGCCAGATCAGGCTGACCTTCGACACAAGAGAGGACGCGGTCGCCTACGCTGAGAAGGAAGGGCTGGCTTTCCGCGTCGAGGAGCCGAAGGAAATCAAGCGCCGCCAGATTTCCTATGCGGAGAATTTCCGCTATGACCGCAGGACGCCCTGGACGCATTGATCCCATACCGGCCCTGCCGGCACAATCCGCCGGTCATGCGGCCGGCCAGCGGTCCCGTAGCTCAGCTGGATAGAGCACCGGCCTTCTAAGCCGATGGTCACAGGTTCGAATCCTGTCGGGATCGCCAATATTTTCAGGGTCCATTCCGGACAGGTTCACTCGCCAGTCGCACAGGATTTCCAACACATGACAGCGATGGGCGCGGCGGCACTGCTGATCCTGGTCCTGACCTATGCCGGCGTCGCCATCGGCAGGATACCCGGGCTGCGCCTCGACCGGGCAGGGATCGCGCTGCTCGGCGGTGCGGTGATGATCGCCATCGGCGCGCTCGACATGGAGGACGCCTACCGCGCCATCAGCTTCGACACCATCACGCTTCTGCTCGGCATGATGATCGTCGTGGCGCATCTTAAAGTGTCGGGCGCCTTTCGCGCGCTCGGCGGGTTCGCCATCGAGCATGCGCATGCGCCGTTCATGCTGCTGGTGATGGTGACGCTGTTGACCGGCCTCCTGTCCGCATTCCTGGTCAACGACGCCATCTGCCTGGTCATGGCGCCGATCGTCGTCCATGTCACCCGCGTCATCAACCGCAACCCGGTTCCCTATCTGATCGCCACCGCCACCGCCTCGAATTGCGGCAGCGTCGCCACCATCACCGGCAACCCGCAGAACATGGTCATCGGCACGCTGTCGGGGATTTCCTATCCGGCCTTCTCTGCGGCGCTGGCGCCGGTCGCGGCGTTCGGCCTCATCGCCGTCATCGTCATCATCCGCATCGTCTACCGCGCCGAATTTTCGCGCAAGGCCGAGCTCAGCCCCGAAGTCTACCGCGGCCGCATGCTGCCGGGGCAGGTGGTGAAGGCGGTGGTCGTCTGTGTCGGTTTGGCGATCGCCTTCTTCGCCGGCGTTCCAGTCGCCAAGGCAGCGCTGATCGGCGGTGCCATTCTTCTTTTGACCCGCGCCATCAAACCTGAGCGCATCTATCGCGAGATCGATGGGCCGCTGCTGTTCATGTTCGCCGGGCTGTTCATCGTCGTCGCCGGGGCGGAGAAGACGCTGCTGACGCCCGACATCGTCGCCTCGGCAAAGGACCTCGGACTGAATGATGTCTGGCGGCTGTCCGGCTTCACCGCGGTGCTGTCCAACATCATGAGCAATGTCCCGGCCGTGCTGGCGCTGAAGCCGTTCGTGCCCGGACTGGAAAACCCCGAGCGGGCCTGGCTGGTCGTCGCCATGAGCTCGACGCTGGCCGGCAATTTCACGCTGCTCGGCTCGGTCGCCAATCTGATCGTTGCCGAGCACGCGCGAATCTCCGGCAAACCGCTGGGCTTCATCGCCTTCTTCAAGGTCGGCCTGCCGTTGACGCTGGTCACGCTTCTCGTAGGGACGGCATGGCTGGCAGCCTAAAAGCGCGTCGCATTAGACCGACCTCATGCGGCGCGCTTTAGGCTTTTTTATGCATGTCGTTATCGCAAAACCGCTGCACGATTTTGCGCGACATGCATCAGCCAGTCAGGGCGATGTCACCGTCAGATGGCCTTTCATGTTGGGATGGAAGCGGCAGAAATAATCGACCGATTCCGCCTTCTTCACCGTCAGGCTCGCCGCCTTCTTCGGCGGGATCATCACTTCCCAGGCGCCGTTGACGGTTGCCGTGTGGGCGAACACGTCCTTGTTCACCCACTTGATCGTGTCGCCGACCTTCGCCTCGATCTTTGCCGGCGAAAACACAAGCTTGTCGATCGTCACCTCGATGGTTTCGGCCTTGGCCGGTGCGGCGGCGATGGTCAGCGCCAGCGCAACCCACAGACGCCGCCTCGACACCATTGGCCCGATCCTCACTTCAGCATGCCAGCGACGTGTTCGGCGTGCTGTTCGTGGCCCTGGAATATTTTCAGGCCGGTTTCCAGCAGGCTCTTCAGCTCGGCATTGCTGGCTGACGGGATCAGCAGTGTTTCGAGCGCGCTATTGACCTGCTTGTGGTAGGCCACCTCGTTGGCGACATAGGCCTTGTCGAACGCCGCTCCCTTGAGCTTGGCAAGCTTGGCACGTTCCTCGGCCGCCGCCTTGGTCAGCGCCTTGCTGGTCGGATTGTCCTCAGGCGTGACCTTGAGCTTCTTGACCAGGTCGAGAGCCTGTTTGTTGACCGCCTCGTGATCTCGCACCATGTCCTTGGCGAAATCCACCACCTCCTTGTTCTTCGATTTCTTCAGCGCCTGCTTGGCCGCCTCGACGTCAAGCACCCCTGCTGTGTAGGCGATATGTGCGATCTGCGGATCGGTCGGTTTGTCGGCAGCTTGCGACAAGGGCGCTGCGCTAAGCAGGAAAAATGCGGCCAGTGCCGTGGTCGATCGAATAAACATGATGCTCTCCTTCGCCCCGACGCGGAACTGCATCGGGCTTCGTTTCAGTGATGCTCATTGGATGCAGGTCACGGGAAAACGTTCCCGCGAAAATCGGCGCGACCTATCCGGAAAGACCGAGCCGCTGCATCACGGCATTGGTCAGCCGTTCGCAGCGCCGGCCCGCGAAGGGAAAGGCGTCGAGCAGCACCGGGCCGATCTGGTCGTCCAGCGCCTTGCGCACCAGCGCGCGGGCGCGGTGCAGCCGGGTCTTGATGGTTTCTGGTCGCACGCCAAGCAGTTCGGCGGTTTCTTCGATGCTCAATCCCTCGATGACGCGCGCCACGAACACCATCCGGTAGACATCGGGAAGACTGTCGGTTGCCCGTTCGACAAGCTCAAGGATCTGCCGTTGCGCCATCGTCCGCTCCGGATCGTCGCTCGGGTTGAGGGGAAACCGGATGATTTCGGCTTGCGGGTTTTCAGGCATCGCTACCATTCGCCGCCTTTTGCGCAAGCGGCCGAGCGCTTCGTTGATGACGATACGCGATAGCCACGTGGCGAGCGAGGCATCGCCGCGAAAGGCCTCGAGATGGGCAAAGGCGCTGACATAGGCCTCCTGGACGATGTCCTCTGCCTCGCTGTCGTTACGCACGACGCCTCGGGCGATGCGGTAGAGCCTTTGGTTGTGCGTCTTGATGATGGTGCGGAATGCATCGCCATCACGTGCCAGCGCGCGGCCGACAAGCTGCATGTCGCCGGGAGCGGCGGGCGTTGCCGTCAACGCAGCAGGCATGGCCGATCTCCTGATAGGCTTCTCATCGCGACATTGGATGCATCGGCCGACAAAAGGTTCCCGACCGATCCCGCCGGCCAGCCTCAATCCGTGTCAAGGACTGGCAGAGGCTATTCTACCGCCTTCACCACACCGCCGCCTCTATTTTGTAGACGCCGGCCGATCGGTCGCCATGACATCGCTCAGGATCGCAATTTTTCCAGGCTGTTACGCCGATTTTCTGACTCAGTGTGAAAAGGTGCTGGCTCAGGCCTCAGCGGCCGCCGCCAGCCCGCGCGCCAGGTCGGCCTTCAAATCCCCTACATCCTCGAGCCCGATCTGCAGGCGCACCAGCGGCCCGTCATACGGGCCCTTGGCGATGGTGCGGTCGCCAAGGAATACCGGCACGGCAAGGCTCTCATAGCCGCCCCAGGAATAGCCGAGGCCGAAAAACTTCAACGCGTCGAGGAAGGCGTGCTGCTGCTTCTGTCCGCCGCCCGCGAGAACGATCGAGAAGATGCCGCTCGATCCGCAAAAATCGCGCTTCCACATGGCGTGGTCGGGATGACTGGGCAGCCCCGGATGCAGCACCTGCGCTACGCCCGGCTGACCCTCGAGCCAGCCGGCGAGGGCAAGCGCGCTCTTTTGATGATGCTCCAGCCGCACACCCATCGTGCGCAGGCCGCGCAGCACCTGGTAGACGTCGTCAGGCCCGGCGCAGCAGCCCATCGTGTTGAACGTCTCGAAAAGCTGCTTCCAGCAGTCCGCATTGGCCGACACGGTGCCGAGCAGCACGTCGGAATGGCCGGCCGGGTATTTCGTCGCCGCGTGGATCGAGATGTCGACGCCATGGTCGAGCGGGCGAAAGTAGAGCGGCGTCGCCCAGGTGTTGTCCATCATGACGATGGCGCCGGCGGCATGCGCTGCCTTGGCGATGGCCGGTATGTCCTGCACCTCGAAGGTGTTGGAGGCCGGCGATTCGGTGAACACCACCTTGGTGTTGGGCTTGATCAGCGCCGCGATGCCGGCGCCGATGCGCGGTTCGTAATACTCGACCTCGATGCCCAGCCGCTTCAGCATCGTGTCGGCGAAATTGCGGGTCGGATGATAGACGGAATCGACGATCAGCAGATGATCGCCGGCCGACAGGAAGGCGAGCAGCGGCAGCACCACGGCCGCCAGGCCGGACGGCACCGCGACCGTGCCGGCGGAGCCTTCCAGCGCATCGATGGCGCTGGTCAGCGCATCGGTGGTCGGGGTGCCGCGCGTGCCGTAGGTGTATTTCTGGCTGCGCGCCGCCATTGTCGCCGCATTGGGATAGAGCACGGTCGAGGCATGCACCACCGGCGGATTGACGAAGCCGAAATAGTCATGCGGGTTGTTGCCGGAATGGGCGAGCCGTGTGTTGACGCCCATCTCGCTGTCGTCTTTTGCCATTGCTTTTCGTCCCATGGGTTGGTCGTTAGCCATAGTGCGGCGGCATTGGCCGTGCAACCGCACCGCACTCGCCAGGCCAAGGTCTTGAATATGCCAATTCAGCAACGAGCCGTGGACCTGCGGGAAGGCTGCCAAGTGCGCTTGGCAACTCACGGTCGGACTTTGCCGGCTTTATTGGCGCGCTGGCCGATTTGCGAGCGCGTTTGTCTGCAATTTCAGGCATTTCAGGCAGTTGGTTTTCAAAGTCTTTCGGATTTGGTCATTTCCCTTGACCTCACAGGAATAATCGCCTTCGATGTTGTTCGTGAATGGGAGGCAGCGCGTCGGTTACGATGCGGGATTCCGGTAATGGGCCGGGATACATAGCTGCGTTCACACGGGAAAAAGTCAGGTTCGCCTGGAAAAAACAGAAAAGGGTCTGTGGGTCATGAAACACATTGCAATCGGCGTTTTGGGCGCCGCCGCGTTTGGATTCGCGGCTTCGGCGGCTTCGGCGGCCACGCTCGACGATGTCAAAGCGAAGGGCTTCATCCAATGCGGCGTCTCGACCGGTCTGGCCGGCTTCTCGGCGCCGGACGACAAGGGTGAGTGGCAAGGCATCGACGCGGACTTCTGTCGCGCTGTGGCAGCCGCCGTGTTCGGCGATGGCACCAAGGTGAAGTTTACGCCGCTCAGCGCCAAGGAGCGGTTTACCGCTCTGCAGTCGGGCGAGATCGACATCCTGTCGCGCAATACCACCTGGACCATCAATCGCGACACCGCACTCGGCCTGAACTTCATCGGCACGACTTATTACGACGGCCAGGGCTTCATGATCAACGCCAAGAAGCTACCGGGCGTGAACTCGGCGCTGCAGCTTTCGGGCGCGGCGGTCTGCGTGCAGAGCGGCACCACGACCGAGCTCAACCTTGCCGACTATTTCAAGTCGAACAAGATGGAGTACAATCCTGTCGTCTTCGAAAAGCTGGAAGAGGTTAACGCCGCCTATGACGCCGGCCGCTGCGACGTATACACCACCGACCAGTCGGGCCTCTATGGCATCCGCCTGACGCTCGGTGCGCCGGCCGACCACGTCGTGTTGCCCGAGATCATCTCCAAGGAACCGCTTGGGCCGGCCGTACGCCAGGGCGACGACCAATGGTACCACATCGTCAAGTGGACCTATTTCGCGTTGCTCGACGCCGAGGAACTCGGCATCACCAAGGCCAATGTCGACGAGATGAAGAACTCGGACAGTCCAGAGATCAAGCGCGTGCTCGGCCAGGAAGCCGACACCAAGATCGGCACCGATCTCGGCGTCTCTAACGACTGGGTCGTCAACATCGTCAAGGCCGTCGGCAATTACGGCGAGATGTTCGAGCGTAATGTCGGCTCGGGCAGCCCGCTGAAGATCGCGCGCGGCATCAACGCGCTGTGGACCAAGGGTGGCCTGCAGTACGCTCCGCCGATCCGCTGATCGAAAATGGATCCGGAAGGCAGATCGTCTGCCTTCCGGTCTCTCTTTCCAGGGGACTGTCGAATGGCATCGCAGGAAGTTCTTCGCGAGGAGCCAAGCCGCGGTTCCTTCATCAATGATCCTCGTGTCCGCGGAATATTCTTTCAAGCGCTGGTCCTCGTCCTGCTGGTAGCGGGGGTCTGGTGGGTTACCCACAACGTCATCGTCAATCTGACGCGCTTGCACATCGCTTCCGGCTTTGGCTTCCTCAGGGGCCGCGCCGGCTTCGACATCAGCGAAAGCGCGATCGCATATTCGTCGGATTCGACCTATTTCCGAGCCATCCTGGTTGGCTTCATCAACACCGTGATCGTTGCCGTCGTCGGCATCATCACCGCGACCATTATCGGTTTCATCGTCGGCATCGGCCGGCTTTCGCGCAACTGGCTGATCAGGAAGATCTGCACGGTCTATGTCGAGGTCTTCCGCAACATCCCGCCGCTGCTGGTCATCTTCTTCTGGTATTCCGGCGTGCTCGCCGTGCTGCCGCCGCCGCGCGAGAGCATTAATTTGCCGTTCGGCTCCTTTCTCAACCAGCGCGGCTTCTATTTTCCGCGCGCTGTCTGGGGCGAGGGCTCCTGGCTGATCCTGGTCGCCCTGCTCCTCGCCCTTGCCATGGCCTGGTTCGTCGCCCGCAAGGCGCGGCAGCGGCAGATGGCGACGGGTCAGCCGTTCCCGGTGCTGTGGACATCCATAGCGTTGATCGTCGGCCTGCCGCTGCTGGCCTACGCGCTGAGCGGCTTTCCTCTGACCTTCGAATTCCCGAAACAATCGACTTTCAACCTGGTCGGTGGCTTTCAGGTCAGACCGGAGTTCCTGTCACTCTATCTGGCGTTGTCCTGCTATACGGCCGCCTTCATCGCCGAGATCGTGCGCGCCGGCATCAGGGGCGTCAGCACGGGCCAGACCGAGGCGGCCGCGGCACTCGGGCTGCGCTCGGGATCGATCCTCAGGCTTGTCGTCGTGCCGCAGGCGATGCGCATCGTTATTCCGCCGCTGACCAGCCAGTATCTGAACTTGACCAAGAACTCTTCACTCGCCATCGCCATCGGCTATCCGGACCTGACGGCGACTGCCGGCACTGTCTTGAACCAGACCGGGCAGGCGGTTGAAGGCGTGGTGATCATGATGGCTGTCTATCTCGCGCTCAGCCTGATCACGTCGGCGATCATGAACGTCGTCAATGCCAGGATGGCGCTGGTGGAGAGGTAGGGCCATGCAGGAACACGACATGTCCTGGGTGCGGACTGAGATGGCGCTGGCCCAACCGGCGCCGTCGAGCGAGCGTGGCCTCACCGCCTGGATCCGCAAGAACCTGATTGCCACCACGGGCGACACCATTCTCACCATCGTTGGCATTGCGCTGGTCGCTGTGATCCTGCCCCAAATCATCAATTGGGCCTTCATCAACGCCCAGTGGACTGGACCGGACCGCTCGGTCTGCGCCACCGTGGCGCAAGGCGGCATCCAGCCGGATGGCTGGACCGGTGCTTGCTGGGCATTCGTCAACGCCAAGTTCGGCCAGTTCATGTTCGGCACCTATCCTATCGAGGAGCGTTGGCGGCCGATCGTGGTGGCCATCCTGTTCGTGGCACTGCTGGTGCCGTTGCTCATTCCGCGCATACCGCGCAAGGGGCTGAATGCCATTCTTCTCTTTTTTGTACTGCCGGTCGTCGCCTTCGTTCTGCTGGTCGGCGGCATGTTCGGCCTGCCGCATGTCGAGACTTCGCGTTGGGGTGGACTGCTGGTGACGCTCAGCCTGTCGTTCGTCGGCATTGCCGTGTCGCTGCCGATCGGCATCGTGCTGGCGCTTGGCCGGCGCTCGAACATGCCGATAGTCAAGCTGCTGTGCGTGATCTTCATCGAGACGGTACGCGGCATCCCGCTGATTACGGTGCTGTTCTTTGCCAGCGTGATGCTGCCGCTGTTCCTGCCGGCCGGCGTCAGCTTCGACAAGTTCCTGCGCGCGCTGATCGGCGTGTCGCTGTTTGCCGCCGCCTACATGGCCGAAGTGGTGCGTGGCGGCCTGCAGGCGATCCCCAAAGGCCAGTATGAGGGCGCCGATTCGCTCGGCCTCAGCTACTGGCAGAAGATGGGCCTGGTCGTCATGCCGCAGGCGCTGAAGCTGGTCATTCCCGGCATCGTCAACACCTTCATCGGCATGTTCAAGGACACCAGCCTGGTCATCGTCATCTCCATGTTCGACCTCCTCGGCATCGTCAAGCAGAACTTCTCCGACGCCAATTGGGCGACGCCACAGACGGCCAGATCCGGCCTGGTGTTCGCGGCGTTCATCTTCTGGCTGTTCTGCTTCGGCATGTCGCGCTATTCAATGTACACGGAACGCCGTCTCGACACCGGCCACAAACGCTAAAAAGGGGACCTTGTCATGGCCATAGAAAACGCCGTCAGCGCGGAAGAGATCAAGGTCAATGCCGCCAAGATGCACATTTCCACCACCGATGTCGCCATCGACATCATCGCCATGCACAAATGGTACGGCGAATTCCATGTGCTGAAGGACATCAATCTAAAGGTGATGCGCGGCGAGCGGATCGTCATCTGCGGCCCGTCGGGCTCCGGCAAATCGACGATGATCCGCTGCATCAACCGGCTGGAGGAACACCAGAAGGGCAAGATCATAGTCGACGGCAAGGAACTGACCAACGATCTGAAGAAGATCGACGAGGTGCGTCGCGAGGTCGGCATGGTGTTCCAGCACTTCAACCTGTTCCCGCATCTGACCATTCTGGAAAATTGCACGCTGGCGCCGATCTGGGTGCGCAAGATGCCGCGGAAACAGGCCGAGGAAATCGCCATGCATTTCCTCAAGCGCGTCAAGATCCCGGAACAGGCCAACAAATATCCCGGCCAGCTTTCCGGCGGGCAGCAACAGCGCGTGGCGATCGCCCGCTCGCTGTGCATGAACCCGCGCATCATGCTGTTCGATGAGCCGACCTCGGCTCTCGATCCGGAAATGATCAAGGAAGTGCTGGAGACGATGGTCGGGCTGGCCGAGGAAGGCATGACCATGCTCTGCGTCACCCACGAAATGGGCTTTGCGCGCAAAGTCGCCAATCGGGTGATCTTCATGGATCAGGGTCAGATCGTCGAGCAGAACACGCCGGCCGAGTTCTTCGACCACCCGCGCCATGAGCGCACGAAGCTGTTCCTGTCGCAGATCCTGCACTGATCCTTACTCCGGTTCGGGACAAGACCGGCGGATCACGCCTCTCTGTCTTGCTGGCTTCGCGCGTATTCGGCGAGCGCTGACCGTGCGCTACGCGAGAAGATAGCAAGCGTGCTTCAGGCCGTTCGAGTGGTCACGTTGCAACCTGGTAACTAGCGCCGGCACGGATCATAAGCGCGCCGGCTGCGTTCATTGCCATTGGGAGTTGTATAACGAGCCGCGTGGGCGCGTGCGGCGGCAGGTCACGGGTTCATCCTGATGCTCATCCAACCGATCGATTATTTCCTCGTCGTCTGGTTCGCGCTGGCGCTGGCTTCGACGCTTTACGTCGGCTTCGACCAATATCGCAACAATCCCGAGCCGGTGGTGATGAAATGGGGCTTCATCCTGGTCACCCTCTATATGGGTCCGCTCGGCTTGCTGCTCTACGTGCTCGCCGACAAGGAGCCCCGGCCGGGCGATCATGAACTCTTCACCCGGCCGCTCTGGAAGCAGGGCGTCGGCTCCACCATCCACTGCGTCGCCGGCGATGCCACCGGCATCATTCTTGCCGCCGCCGTCACGGCGGCGCTCGGCCTGCCGATGTGGATCGACCTGATCGTCGAATATCTCGCCGGCTTTGCCTTCGGCCTGTTCATCTTCCAGTCGCTGTTCATGAAATCGATGATGGGCGGCACCTATTGGGAAAACGTACGCAAGAGCTTCCTGCCCGAGTTCATCTCCATGAACTTCATGATGGCCGGCATGGCGCCGGTCATGAGCTTCCTGATGATGGGCCGCGACATGCGCGCGATGGAACCGACGGAGCTGCTGTTCTGGGGCGTGATGTCGATCGGCGTCATCGCCGGTTTTGCGCTTGCCTATCCGGCCAATGTCTGGCTGGTCGCCCGGGGGCTGAAGCATGGGCTGATGACGCAGCGTGCGCAGGCAGCGGGCATCGATGTCCGGGAGCAGCCTGCCACGAGGCAACATGCGCAGATACAAATGCAGCAGGCCGACGCCAGCGGCCATCGCGGGCAGCACCACGATATGGTTTCCCACAAAGGCAAAGGCGGCGGCCATCACATGGAGACGGATGCCACGACGCCGCAGGTCGCTGCCCTGGGTGCCGTCTCCCTGCTGGCGCTCGCCATCGGCATGGTCGCGCCGGCGAACTGGCTGAACCTGACGCTGTCGGCACGCGACGTCGGCGGGGTGATCATGCCGCGAGGCATGATCATGGATCGCGACACGCCAGCCGATACAATGCGCGACATGGCGGCTACCGATCCACGCCTCGTGGCCGCCTCTTATGGCCTGACGGCAAGGGGCGACCAGGAACTGCCGTTTCGGATGGAGAACGGCATCAAGGTGTTCGAGCTCAGGCCTTCAGTGGTCCGCTGGCAGATCCTGCCGGACGTCGCGGTCGACGCCTATGCCTATAACGGCCAGATTCCCGGTCCGCGAATTCATATTCGCCAGGGCGATCGGGTCAGGATCAACGTCACCAACGGCCTGCCTGAGGAAACGACGGTGCATTGGCATGGCTTGATCCTGCCGAACCAGATGGATGGGCCGGCCGAGATCACGCAGCCGCCGATCGAGCCCGGGCAATCCTATTCATACGAATTCACCGCGACCCAGCACGGAACCTATTTCTATCACCCCCATGCCAAGCCGGACCGGACCCAGGCGCTCGGCCTCTACGGTGCGCTGATCATCGATCCCGCCAATCCCGCCGACGAGGTCGCGGCCGACCATGATTACGTCATCGAGCTTCAGGAATGGCTGGTGCGGGAAGGGCTGACCTACCCGTCGATGCCGATGGATGGCGGCATGCCGAATTTCTTCACCATCAACGGCAAGGCCTATCCCTCGACCGAGACTATCCCGATGAAGGTCGGCGAGACGCTCAAGGTGCGGTTCATCGGCACCAACAACGGCTTCATCCATCCGATGCATATCCATGGCGGACCGTTCGAGGTCGTTGCCCGCGACGGCGAGACGGTACCCGCTTCGGGTCGTTTCCTTGCCGACACGATCAACGTCGGGCCGGGTCAGCGCTACGACGTGATCTGGAAGGCGCAGCGTCCGGGCAAATGGCTGATCCATTGCCACATCCCGCATCACACCACGAACAACAATGTCGAGGAGAAGGGCGGCGGCGGGCTGATGGTCGTGATCGATGTGACATGACCGGCGTCGCCTTGGCGCGTTCCATCCGCTGCACCGGCCCGGACGCCATGCAGTGGCTGGGGCCAAATTTTCTCTCAAGCTGAGGTGATCTGCCAGACAGCGACGCCGGCAAGGGCGAGACCGGCGGCGCCCTCGATGGCCCGGGAGATGGTTTCGAACAGCCGTGGCTGGCGCGCGAAAAACTGTACAAGCCGTTCCCGAAACACGATCGACAACACGGCGACGCAGGACAGCGTCAGCGCCACGCCGACCATCATGGTGATGGCAAACAGGACGCCCGCTGCCGGAACACCCCTGGACATCGCGAAAGTCATCGCGAAAAGCGTAAGCGGACATGGGATCAGGCCTGCCATGACGCCGACAGCCTCGCCCTCGTGCCTGTGGTGATGGCTGTGGCTCAACGCGCGCCAGATCATCCACACGCCAATGAGGCCGAGCAGCCCGCGACTGATATGCTCCAGAAGCGGAGCGCGGCCGACGCTGCCCAATGCTATTGAGACCAGTGGCAGCGAGAGAGCCGCAATCAGAACGGCAATCGTCACATGCGTGAACGATAGCGTGATAGATACGAGCAGACCACGCGAGACCTTCGCATCCGAACCGGCAAGATAAGTCGCCAGGACGGCCTTGCTGTGCCCCGGCGTCAGCGCATGGGCAGCGCCGAACACGACGCCCATCGGCAGGAAGGCCATGAACGCCAGCCAATTGCCTCCGGCCGCAAGCAGCTTGATCTGTTCGCCGAGCGTCAGATAGATCGTGCGCTGAAATTCGACGAGCGTCTGGAACATCGGACGAGACTAGCAGAAAATCGGCGAGCGTCAGTGCATGTGGCCGTGGTCATGCGTGTGCTCGTGAGGATGGTCGTTCTCTCCACGTACCGTTGAAAACCGCACATTCGCCTCAGCCAGGGCCGGCATATGCTGGGATAGTTCGTCCTTCAGCGCTGCGGCGATCTTGTTCGCCGCCGACAGCGGCAGGGTTTCGTCTGCGGCAATTGCGATGTCGGCGTGCAATCTATGACCGATCCAGCGCGCCTTGGCATCGACAATGCGCGCGCCCGGAACATGCTCGGCGGCATGTCGGATTTCGTCTATCACACTGGGTTCGATTCCATCCAGCATGCGGGTCAGCACCGAGCGGGCCGATTGCCAGACGATACCGAAGATCGCAATCGTGATCAGCAGGCCGACGATCGGATCGGCCAAGGAAAAGCCAAACCAGACGCCGATGGCTCCGATGACCACGGCAAGGCTGGTAAGTCCATCTGTGCGGGCGTGGTAGCCGTCGGCAATCAGTGCCGCGCTGTTGATTTCGCGGCCGACGCGGATACGGAACACGGCAACCGCCTCGTTGCCGAGGAAGCCGACAATGCCCGCCGCAGTCAGCCAGCCCAGGTGTGTCACCGCTTGTGGATTGATCAGCCTGTCGATGGCTTGGTAGGCAGCGACTACAGCGCTGAACAGGATGATGAGCACGATGATGATGCCGGCCAGATCCTCGACCCGGCCCAAGCCATACGTGAAGATCCGCGACGGCTTGCGCCGCGCCAGAACGAACGCAATCCAGAGCGGGATCGCCGTGGTCGCGTCGCCGATGTTATGGATCGTGTCGGCCAGCAATGCCACGCTCCCCGACAACGCAACCACGACCATCTGCAATGCCGCGGTGATGGCCAGGATCACGAACGACCATTTGATTGCCCAGATGCCCCGGTCGGTGGTGGCAATTGTCGCGTCGATGACGCCATGGCTGTGACCGTGCGGACCGTGATCGCCGTGATGATGTGCGGCGTGCGAGCCGAACCCGAGCCAGTCCAGAATGCGGGCTACGATGGCATTCATAGATATTTCGCCAGCTGCTTGAGTTCCGCCAGCGAGTTGCCGCCGGTTTCGACGCTGTCGGTCAGGCAATGCTCGATGTGATCGTTGATCAGCTCGCGCTTGGCGCTGCTGATGGCCCTTTCGACGGCATGAAGCTGCTGCGCCAAGTCAACGCAAGGGCGATGCGCCTCGATCATCGCCAGCACCGCCGCAAGGTGGCCTTGCGCGCGCTTCAGGCGCTTTATGATGGAAGGATGCGAGGCGTGGAGGTGATCTGACATGCCTCAGCGTATCCTCCCGGGGAGGATACGCGTCAAGCTCTAAGTCAGCTGTGCAACTTTCGGAGGGGCTTCACCTTGAGCATTGCTTGTTCTATGCCTTTCCCATGAAGAAGCTTGCCCGTTTTCTTGGCCTGCTGGTCGTTGCAGCAGTCCTTGCGGTGGCATTGGGCACACTGCTGCCGCGCCCGCTCTGGCCGGCGGCAGTTGCCGATCCGATCGGCTCAAGCCACCGCATCCTGGTGCTGAAAAATCCGATCCACACCGACATCGCCATCCCGGTCGACGACGATGTGCGCCAGCGCTTCCATTTCCTGGTCGATGCCGGCATTCCAGCAGACGTGGCGGAGGTCCGCTACATCGTCTTCGGCTGGGGCGGCCGCGCCTTCTATCTCGAGACGCCGACCTGGTCGGAACTGAAGGCAGTGCCGGTGATGAAGGCGCTGACCGTCGATGCGTCGGTGATGCATGTCGACATTTCAGGCGAAATCGCCGAGCCGCATCCCGACGTCGCCGGCTTCGATATCGGCGAGGAGCGGTTTACGGCGCTGCTCGATTACATTGCGGGAAGCTTCCGGCAGGGACCGAACGGGGCCATGCCGATCGAGAATGCGGCGTATTCCCGTTTCGATCGTTTCTTCGAAGGCAATGGCCGTTTCAACGCGCTGGTCGGCTGCAACACCTGGGCGGCGGCGGCACTGCGCATCGCCGGGCTGCGCACCGGCTGGTGGAACCCGCTGCCGGCATCGCTCGGCCTGTCGATGCGGCTTTACAATTGACAAGGCGCCGATGACTTAGGACCGCCGAACGTCCTACGCCCGCCAGCCGTAGAGCCAGTCGAGATCGGCGGCGAGCTTTTCGGGTGAGCGCATCGCCAGGAACAGGTTGCGGGCCATCGCCACCGGCCCGGCCGCATGCCAGGCGACGCGATTGATGGCGCCGCGACGGGCGACCTGGGCGACGCGCGGCCGCCGCGCCTGTTCCCAGGCGACAAGCGCGCTGCTGAGATCGGCGGGCGAGGTGGCAACGAAACCGGCAAGGGTTACCGCGTCTTCGATCGCCATCGCCGCGCCCTGTGCGGCAAACGGCGTCATCGCGTGCGCCGCATCGCCGGTCAGCGCGATGCCTTCCGGGGTCGTCCACCGCCGCTGCTCGACTATGTGGATCGGCCGTGCCGTCCACGGCGCGGCCTCGTTCGCCAGGCGGACCAGCGCCGGCGCGGCGCCACGCATGGCGCTGGCGAGGCTGGCGGGGTCGGCATGCCCTGACCAGCCCTCGGCGATGCGCTTGCCCTTGGTGAAGGCCGCGAGGTTGAAGACAGTGCCACGGCTGACCGGATAGGCGACCATATGGAAGCCTGGATGGAGGAATGCGGTAACGCAATCGGGCGCACCGATCGCCCTGAAGGCTTGTCCGGCAAGGCTGTCCGCGGCCACCGTGGCGCGCCAGGCAAGCTCGCCCGAGAATCGGCTTCTGCCGAATTCGGCCGCCTTGCGGGCCAGTTTTTCTCGCACCGACGACCAGACGCCATCGGCTCCGACCAGCAACGATGCTTCGGTTTCGATGGTCGTGCCGGCAATCTCGACTGTTGCGGTGATGCCATTCGGTCCGGTTGCGACGCCGCCGACGCGGGCACCGGTGACAAGCTCGACCTCGGGCCGCTCGGCTATCCGCTGCATCAGCGCTGACTGCAGATCCGCGCGGTGGGCAACGAGATAGGGCGCTCCCCAGCGCGTGTCGGCCGCCTGGCCAAGCGGTACGCGCGCCAGCTTGCGCAGCGTGGCGGCATCCTTGAGCACGACTGCCTCCGGCCGCACCGCCGTCGCCAGCAGCCGATCGAGTACGCCGAGCTGCCGTAGGATGCGCGTCGCGTTGGGCGAAAGCTGGATACCGGCGCCGGCAGCCTCGAGGTGCTGCGCCTGTTCGAACAGTTTTACCCGATAGCCGCGCTCGGCGAAGGCCAGTGCCGCGGTCAGCCCGGCGACGCCCGCCCCGGCGATGACCACCTGCCGGGACTGCGTTTCCTGCATCAGGCTTGTCGCGGAAGAATCAGGCGGCCTGGTCGATATAGAGGCAGCCCGGCGGCTGCGTTTCCAATGCCTTCAGTTTCGGCGAATAGCGATAGAGCGTCGAGCAATAGGGGCAGACCTTTTCATTGTCGTCGCCCATGTCGAGAAATACATGCGGATGGTCGAAAGGCGGATTGGCGCCGGTGCACATGAATTCCTTGACGCCGATGTCGATTGCCGGGTAGCCCGCATCGTTCTGGAAATGGGGAATGGAACCGCCTGCCATCGTCGTCTCCTGATCTCGTCGATTGCATCTGGATCATAACCCGTCTCTTTGCAAGATCGATGAAATGAAACTGTCGCAAAAGCCTGTCAGAGGATAAGTTAAGCCGGTTAAGGCTGTGCTCGTCGAACGGTGTGGGAAGAGCGGGAACCATGAACGAACTGAAGCCGGTGCAGAACGAATTCATCACCGTCGAGGCGGCGAGCCCCGAAGGCGGCAATCCCGATCGCTTCGTCAATCGCGAGTTTTCCTGGCTGCAATTCAACCGGCGCGTGCTCGAGGAATCGCTGAACGCCAATCACCCGCTGCTCGAGCGCGTTCGCTTCCTGTCGATATCGGCCGCCAACCTCGACGAGTTCTTCATGGTCCGCGTCGCTGGTCTTGCCGGCCAGGTGCGCGAAGGCATCGTGCTGAAGAGCCCGGATGGGCGCACTCCCGAGCAGCAGCTCGAACAATTGCTGCGCGAGGTCGAGCGCCTGCAGGAGGACCAGCAGAACAGCCTTTCGGCGCTGATGCTGCTGCTCGACAAACAAGGCATCGAAAGCATCACCCGCGATGGCCTGACCAAGGACGAGAAGACCTGGCTCGAGGACCATTTCCAGGAGCAGGTATTTCCGGTCCTGACGCCGCTGTCGATCGACCCGGCGCATCCGTTTCCGTTCATTCCCAATCTCGGTTTCTCGATGGCGCTGCAATTGCGCCATCGCAAGAACGGCGAGGAAATGAGCGCGCTTCTGCGCCTGCCGGTGGCACTGAGGCGCTTCATCCGTTTGCCGGATCGCAAGCATCATGTCCGCTTCATTCCACTCGAAGAGGCGGTCAGTCTCTATATCGGCAAGCTGTTCCCCGGCTATGAGGTCAAGGGCTCCGGCACGTTCCGCATCATCCGCGACAGCGATATCGAGGTCGAGGAAGAATCAGAGGATCTGGTGCGGCTGTTCGAGACGGCGCTGAAGCGCCGACGCCGCGGCTCGGTCATCCGCATCGAGTTCGACCGGCTGATGCCGGCCGAATTGCGCGATTTCGTCGCCGGCGAGCTCGGCGTCTCGGCAAGCCGCATCAGCGTGCTCACCGGTCCGCTGGCGCTCAGCCAGATCTCGGAGATCGTCGCCGTCGCCCGCGACGATCTGAAATTCACCCCCTACAATCCCCGCTTTCCCGAGCGCATCCGCGAGCATGGCGGCGATTGTTTTGCCGCGATCCGCGAGAAGGACATCATCGTCCACCATCCTTACGAATCTTTCGACGTGGTGGTGCAGTTCCTGCGCCAGGCAATGGCCGACCCGGAAGTGGTGGCGATCAAGCAGACGCTCTACCGCACCTCCAACGACAGCCCGATCGTACGCGCTCTGGTCGACGCCGCCGAGGCCGGCAAGTCGGTGACCGCGCTGGTCGAGCTCAAGGCGCGTTTCGACGAGGAAGCCAACATCCGCTGGGCGCGCGACCTCGAGCGCGCCGGCGTTCAGGTCGTCTTCGGCTTTCTCGAACTGAAGACCCATGCGAAGATGTCGCTGGTGGTGCGCCGCGAGGATGGCAGGCTGCGCAATTACGTGCATCTGGGCACCGGCAACTACCACCCGGTCACGGCACGCATCTACACCGACCTGTCCTTCTTCACCACCGATCCGACGATCGCGCGCGATGTCGCCCAGCTGTTCAACTTCATCACCGGCTATGCCGAGCCGGCCGAGCAGATGCGGCTGGCCATCTCGCCGTTTACGCTGCGCGACCGCATCCTCCAGCACATTTCGGATGAGATCAGCCACGCGCTGGAGGGCAGGCCGGCCCGCATCTGGATGAAGATGAACGCCTTGGTCGACCCGATCGTCATCGATGCGCTCTACGATGCCAGCCGCGCCGGCGTCGAGATCGATCTCGTCGTGCGCGGCATCTGCTGCCTGAGACCGCAGGTGCCCGGCCTATCGGAGAACATTAGGGTGAAGTCGATCGTCGGCCGTTTCCTCGAGCACAGCCGCATCTATTGCTTCGGCAACGGCCACGGCCTGCCCTCGGACGGGGCGATCGTCTATATCTCCTCGGCCGATCTGATGCCGCGCAATCTCGACCGCCGCGTCGAGACCATGGTGCCGATCACCAATCCAACTGTGCATGAGCAGGTGCTCGGCCAGATCATGCTCGGCAACATCATGGACAACCAGCAAAGTTTCGACGTATTGGCTGACGGAACCTCCCGGCGCGTTGTGCTGGAGGAGGGCGAGGAACCGTTCAACGCGCAGGAATATTTCATGACCAATCCGAGCCTGTCCGGACGGGGCGATGCGTTGAAGTCGCATGCGCCCAAGCGCATCGCGCAGTTCAAGCGCCGCAAGAAACAGAACGCAGCGACGGGCTGATGATTTCAGCGTCCCAGGGCCGGCTTCAGGACCGCCGACCGCTGTCCATCATCGATATCGGATCGAACTCGATCCGTCTTGTCATCTATGAAGGACTGGCGCGCTCGCCGACCTTGCTGTTCAACGAAAAGATGCTGGCCGGCCTCGGCCGCGGCATCGTTTCGACCGGAAAGCTCGATCCCGAGGCGGTGACGCGCTCGATGGAAGAGTTCCGCCGCTTCCGCGCGCTCTCCGACCAGGCCGGCGCCGAGCGCATATATGTGCTGGCGACCGCCGCCGCTCGCGAGGCCGTCAACGGCCCCGACTTCATCCACCGCGCCGAGGATGTGCTCAAGACCGAGATCCAGGTGCTGAGCGGCCGCGAGGAAGCCCATTATTCGGCGCTCGGCGTCATTTCCGGTTTCCATCCGGCCAACGGCATTGCCGGCGACCTTGGCGGCGGCAGCCTCGAGCTGATCGATATTGACGGTGAGACGATCGGTGACGGCATCACGCTGCCGTTGGGCGGCTTGCGCCTGCAGGACATGGCGAAGAACTCGCTGACCCAGGCGGCAAGGATCACGCGCGAGCAACTGGCGCGGGCGAAATTGCTGAAGGGCGGGCAGGGCAGGGCGTTCTACACGGTCGGCGGCACCTGGCGAAACCTCGCCCGGCTGCACATGGAAATGACCAACTACCCGCTCGGCGTCATGCACCATTACGAGATCGGCATCGAAAGCGCCGCGAACTTCCTCCGGCAGGTTGCCAAGGCCGAGATCGACAAGATCAAAGGCATCGAGGGCATCTCCAAGAACCGCCGCTCGCTGCTGCCCTATGGCGCCATCGTGCTGCAGGAGATCATGGCGGCGATGCAGCCGTCGAAGATCATCGTGTCGGCGCTGGGCGTGCGCGAGGGCTTTCTCTATTCGCTGCTCGACAAGGCCGAGCAGAAGGCCGATCCGCTGATCTCGGCGGCGGAAGAGCTTGCCCGCCTGCGCTCGCGCTCGGTCGACCACGCGCATGAGCTTGTCGAGTGGACCGGCAAGGCCTTCGCTGCCTTCGGCATCGACGAAACCAGGGACGAGGCGCGCTACCGCCACGCCGCCTGCCTGCTCGCCGATATCGGCTGGCGTGCCCATCCCGAATATCGCGGCAAGCAATCGCTCAACATCATCGCCCACGCCTCGTTCATCGGCGTCGACCATCCCGGCCGCGCCTTCCTGGCGCTTGTCAGCCTGTTTCGCCACGAGGGCGTGTTCAATGAAGCCGCGCCGGAAATCCGCGGGCTGGCGACGCCGCGCTATCTCGAGCGCGCCCGCGTCTTGGCGGCGCTGCTGCGCGTCGTCTATCTCCTGACGGCGGCAATGCCCGGCGTCATGCCGCGGCTGAAATGGGAAAACCGCGGCAATGGCGTGCTGGCGCTGGTGCTGCCGGCGTCGCTGTCCGACCTCTACGGCGAGCGGCCGGCCGGCCGGTTGGCACAGCTGGCAAAGGTCACCAACCGCCGGCTGGTGCTGGCGGTCGAGGGCGGGCCTAGTATTTCAGTGAAGTAGTTTCAGGCACGACGCCAATTGCATGTGGCAATTCGCTGCGAGCTCCACGCTTGGGAGAAGATCGTGAAATCCAGTCAAATCCTGCTGCTGCTTTCCATCCTGCCATTGTTGATTTTCGACGCGGCCAGAGCTCAGACGGTTTCCAAGGTTTCCGTTGCTGCAAAAGGCGCGTTTGAGTTTGACAAGAGTTATCCAAAAGCCGCAGACGGAAAAACACTGTTCAATTTGCTCACAGGTTTTCTAAAACCTAAAAGCGGGCAAAAGATAAACTATTTTGTATTTAGAATAAGCGACGAAATGATCAAATTTCAAAGATCGATTTCGATGAACACGTTTTATGCGGACGTTAATCTCTGTCCTGGCGCTGTCGATCGAACCGTGTCCGTTCATCAGCCCCTCGGCAACTTTCTTGAGCCTGTCGCGGGCCGAATCGACCTGTTGCCATACGTTAAGAGGGCAAGCCTGATCCAACTGCGCAACTACCTGTATGTCGCGATTGACAGCAATCTTCGGAGCTACTCCCCCAAGGGCGCAGATCAATATGGATATGAATGGTTGCCGATCGCGGTACAAAGCAGACAGGTTTGCCTGACCATCAGCGTCGGCCGAATGGGGCATGGGGGCTTCCTCTCTCAGCCCATAAACATAACCAGGCTTGCGGAGTTCGTCTTTCTCGACAGCAAATGAGCCGAGCCGGGCGGCAGCTTAGCCAGTCCCTGCAGCCATCCGGCCGTCGGCCGACCATGCACCCGCGCCAGCCATCGCCAGCGCCAGAAAACCGCCTGATATCGCGATGTCCTTCATCAGCATCTGCGAATGCATAAAGGTCAGCGTCGGATCGCCGCCGCCCTGGCCATAGTGGCCGATGAACGCTGTCGCGACGCAAAAGGCGGCGAGCAGCAGCGCCACGATCGGCGTCTTGAAGCCGACGAGGATTAGCAGCCCGGCGATCAGTTCGAACAGCCCGGTGCCCCAGGCAGCCAGCGTCGGCAGCGGCAGGCCAAGGCCGGCGAAATAGCCGGTCGTGCCGGCAATGTCGGTCAGCGCGTGGAAGCCGGACGGCACGAACAGTGCGGCGAACAGCAGTCGGGAAAGCAAAAGCAGCGCATTGCGGGGCATGGTAACCTCCGTTGTCGGCCGGGTGGCCAAGAGCCCGATCCTAGCAGAATTCCGGTCAGCGGACCGACAGGCACAAACGACAACGAAAAAGGGGCGCGGAAAATTCCGCGCCCCTTTTGTTCAGGAAATGCTGGACTGCTTCAGCCGCGCTTGGCGTCGATCGAATACGCGCCTGGGCCCGAGGAGGCGAGCACGAGGAAGCCGCCGGCAATGCCGAGGTTCTTCATGAAATTGATCATCTGCATCTGATCGGCCCAGCCCGTGTGGGCAACCAGCGCGGTGGCGACGGTGAAGATCGCCATTACCCAGCCGACGATCCGGGTCTGGAAGCCGACGAGGATGGCCAGGCCGCCAAGCAGTTCGATAAGGCCGACGACAATGGCGGTCACCATCGGCAGCGGCAGGCCAAGGCTGCCGAAATAGCCGGCGGTGCCGGCAATCGCCGTCAGCTTGCCGAAACCGGAAAGCAGGAAGATGACCGAAAGCAGGATGCGGCCGAGCAGGATCGTGCCCGAGGCGCCGGCGGCGGTGCCGGAACCGGCAAACGAAGTATTGGCGGACGTGTTGGTGGACATGCGTAACTCTCCAGAAGGGTTTGGCCAAACGGCTTGGGATACCCGTCTAGTTAGCGCAGGCCGACTGTTCACCAAAGATGCCAGATTGGTTACGGATTGTTCACCAAGGTAACGTTTTCGCGATCAACATGGGTGTTGAGATCCAGGCATATCAACGCCCTAGCCTGGATGCGTCATGTCCTCCGGCCGCACCAGCCGCTCATAATCGGCTTCGCTGACCAGCCCGGTGGCCAGCGCTTCCTGGCGCAGCGTGGTGCCGTTCTTGTGCGCCGCCTTGGCGATCTTGGCGGCGTTGTCATAGCCGATCGTCGGCGCAAGCGCCGTCACCAGCATCAGCGAACGGTCGAGTGCTGCCTTGATGTTGTCTTCGCGGGCCTCGATGCCGACGACGCAATTGTCGGTGAACGACACGGAAGCGTCGGCCAGCAGCTGTACCGATTGCAGGAAACAATAGGCCATCAGCGGATTGTATACGTTGAGCTCGAAATGGCCCTGACTGCCGGCGAAGCTGATCGCCGCATTGTTGCCGAACACCTGCACGCAAACCTGCGTCATCGCCTCGCATTGGGTCGGATTGACCTTGCCCGGCATGATCGAGGAGCCCGGTTCGTTTTCCGGCAGCGACAATTCGCCGAGGCCCGAACGCGGGCCGGAGCCGAGCAGGCGGATGTCGTTGGCGATCTTGAACAGCGCCGCCGCGCAGGCATTGATAGCGCCGTGCGAGAAGACCATGGAATCATGCGCGGCCAGCGCCTCGAACTTGTTCGGCGCGGTGACGAAATCGATGCCGGTGATCGCGGCGATGCGCGCCGCCACCTTTTCGGCGAAACCGACCGGCGCGTTGAGACCGGTGCCGACCGCGGTGCCGCCCTGTGCTAGCTCCTGCAGGCCGGGCAGGGTCATCTCGATGCGCTTGACCGATGAGGCGACCTGCGCCGCGTAGCCCGAGAATTCCTGGCCGAGCGTCAGCGGCGTCGCGTCCTGGGTGTGGGTGCGGCCGATCTTGACGATGTGGGCGAAAGCCCTGGTCTTGGCCTCGAGTGCCGTATGCAAATGTCTTAGCGCCGGTAGCAGGTCGTGAGTGATGCGCTCGGCGCAGGCGATGTGCATGGCGGTCGGATAGGTGTCGTTCGACGACTGGCTCATGTTGACGTGGTCGTTGGGATGCACCGGCTTCTTCGATCCCATGACGCCGCCCAAAAGCTCGATCGCCCGGTTGGAAATCACCTCATTGGCGTTCATGTTGGACTGGGTGCCTGAGCCTGTCTGCCAGACGACCAGCGGGAAATGCTCGTTCAGCTTGCCGTCGATGACCTCCTGCGAGGCCTCGACGATGGCCTTGCCGATCGCCGGATCGAGCCGCTTCAGCTCCATATTGGCCTCCGCTGCCGCCCGCTTGACGATGCCCAGCGCCCGCACGATCGACGCCGGCTGTTTCTCCCAGCCGATCTTGAAATTGGCAAGCGAACGCTGCGCCTGCGCGCCCCAATAGCGGTCGGCGGCGACCTCGATGGGACCGAACGTGTCGGTTTCGGTTCTGGTCTCTGGCGCGCTCACGAAGTCTCTCCGGTTTGCAATTTGCAAACGGCGTATCGCGTTGCACAAATGCCTTCAAGCGGAGATTGCGGGTGACGGGAATGCAAATCGGTTGAAGGTGCTGGCAATCTCCCCACTTGAGGGGGAGATGTCGCCGAAGGCGACAGAGGGGGGGCGGTAGGTCTTGACGCAACTCCCATAGCGGACGGAACAGGCTGGTGTTCCACGCGAGACGACCCCCTCTGGCCTGCCGGCCATCTCCCCCTCGAGGGGGGAGATCGCAACCTTACCCCGCCGTGTATCCTCCATCCACGGCGAAGATTCCGCCGCTGGTCCTTGCCGCTTCGTCGCTGGCGAGATAGACCGCGATGCCGGCAAGGTCGCTGGTCCGGCCGATGCGGCCGAGCGGATAGCTGCGCTCGACATAGGCCTTGAGCTCGGCTTGCGCGGCCTCAGGCAGGTTTTCGATCGACCTGCGCCGCATCGCTGTGTCGACCGTGCCGGGCGCGATCGCGTTGACCCTTATGCGCGGCCCGAGCTCGAAGGCGAGCGACTTGGTCAGCGAATTGAGCGCGCCCTTCGACAGCGAATAGAGGCTGGACGGCCGCTTCGGGATCATCTTGTGCGCGAAATAGGACGAGATGTTGATCACCGAAGCCGCACCCGGCGCGAGATGCGGCAACAGCCGTTGGGTGAGAAAGAATACCGCCGTGACGTTGAGCGCGAATGACTGCTGGAACTGGTCCTCGCTGACGGTCTCGAACGGCACAAGGAACGCTACGCCGGCATTGTTGACGAGGATATCGACAGGTGGGCCGCGCCTGGCATGCTCGACCACGGCATCGATGCCGGCGCTGGCCGACAGGTCGGCCGACAGCGTGTCGACATTATTCCCGAGCTGCTTGCGGGCGGCGTCGAGTTTTTTGCCGTCGCGGCCGACGATCAGCACGTCCGCGCCTTCGCGCAAGAAAGCCTCGGCGATTGCCAGCCCGATCCCGTCCGAGCCGCCGGTGACCAGTGCCCGTTTGCCGCCTAGTCTCATCCAACACTCCCGCGCATTGCCGTCTTCCGCCGGCGGCATGAACCCCAGAGCAGCGCTGCCTGCACTCCGGGTCAAGTCGCCTGCCTATCCCAGCGTATGAAACTTCGCCTCGTCTCACCGCCCAAGCAGCGATTGTGAGGTTGGCGACAGCCGCAAAGTCTCAGTCGGCTTGGCCATACGTGACTGCACGCTCTGCTCGAACACTTGCCACTCCGGGGAGGCAGCCAAGGCTGCCTCGTGGCGGGCATGTGCATCGGCGCTGGCGAAACCGGTGATGCTGATGAAGACGTTTTCGCTGGCCCGCACCGGCAACCGCGGAAAGCTGTTTTCGGCATGCTCGGTAACGAAGGCGGCGAGCGGCGACGCGCCAAATGCGGCGAGCACCGGAAGGGCCGCGGTCTGGAAGTCATTGGCGAAACGGGCTTCCAGGCCCGGTTGCAAATGATGAATCCTGATGACAACAATTGCCTGCAAATCGCTGCCTGCGCACGGTTTTTCGAGGTCCGCCTGGGGTAATCGTAGTGATCCCGAGAGGTCTAGGCCGGCGCCTGGCCAGGCCGGCTTCAGCAGCAGCACGTCGTCAGAATCGATCATCGTGGCGTTGGCGGCGTCGCGCCAGGCAGTCCAGACCGGCCCGTCATAGAAGGCGGTCAGAGCGTTTTTCCGCGCTTCCATACCGTCGAAGCCGCGCAGCCAGACGAACATATCCGGCCGGTCGAGATCGCGGAACTGGCCGATGATGGTCATCCCCGCGGTTTCCTGGCCCTCGATCAGGTGATTGTCGAAGATGCCGATCAGCGTCTCGCGCCTGCCAGGCTTCAGCGTGTATTGCCTGAGTTCGACAACGGGCGAGGCGAGCATATCGGATTTAGATTCGACGTTCAAAGGCAGGTTCATTGCGCGATCTCCAAAACAGGACAGTCATCCTGTTTTACAAAACAGACCGGTTGTCCTGTTTTGTCAATCTGCTATCGTGTGAAGATGTCAGCAGAGATATCCGCTCGCCCAAGGTCGCGGGCTCAAAAACGCACCAACGACCCCGAAGGCATGCGCAAAAAGGTGCTCGATGTCGCCGAGGAGGCGTTTCAGGCACGCGGCTATCATGCGTCCAGCATGGGCGACCTGATGGCGACGGCGGGCGTCACCGGCGGCGCGCTGCACCACCATTTCCCAACCAAGAAGGCGCTGGCGCTCGCAGTGATCGAGGAGCGGGTCGCCGCCGCCGTAGAAGAGACATGGATCGCGCCGGTGCGGATGGCTCCCTCAGCGCGCGAGGGCGTGCGCTCCGTGTTCGCGGCCATCGCGGCGGAGCTGGAGCGGCAGGGATTCGTGCGCGGCTGCCCGCTCAACAACCTGGCGCATGAACTGTCGCTTGCCGATCCGGATTTCCGCATTGCCCTTGCCAGCATTTTTTCTACCTGGCGTCAGGCGATCGCCGACAAGGTCAGGGCCGACCAGCAGGCGGGCCGGGAGCAGGGCATCGATCCGCAGCGCTTCGCGTCGCTGGCTGTCGCCACCTATTCCGGCGCCATGTCGATGGCCAAGACCGCGCAGGACGCAAGCGTGCTGCGCGATTGCCTGATGGCATTGGAACAGGGAGTCACGAGGCGACGTCGCAGGATACTGCACAGGGCGCTTTAACGCTGGCAGGACAGAGGCCGCAGTCGCTGATATCGCGACCGAGGCGGGAGGCCGAGCTCTTAATTCGGCAGCGGCTTGATCAGCTCGTAGCCGACCACGCTTTCGGCGCTAGTGCCCTCGTCATAGCGCCTGGCCACAACTGCCTGCAGGTCGGGTGCGTAAAGCGCGGTGAACTCGTCTCGCGTCTCGCCGGCCTCGCTCCTGATCGTCTGCTTGACCGCGAGTACGGAGTATTTGCAATCACCCAGGCTGAACGTCTCCTTGCCCTTGACGTTCATCTCCAGCGTCTCGGTGCCCTTCGGCGGCTTGTTCGGTGCAAGACGGGCAAACACGATCTTGCTCTTGGCACCCGCCTTCAGCGGGAACACCTTCCTGAGATCGGAAAACGGGATCATCGCCAGCTGCCCCGTGCTGCTGTCGCGAAACACCTCGATCAGCCCGCCGAACAGGTACTGCGACTGCGGCGATTGCGACTGGTATTTGTTGGCAACCGCCACCATTCCGCCCGCCGCCGGGCGAAATTCGCTGTGGATGCCGGGCCTTTCGAGAATGAAGCCGGCCTTGGCCGATTTGGCGTCGATGCACCCGGCGCCATGCGCTGCGCTCGTCACCGCCAGAATCGCCATTGTCATGCCGATGGATGTAGCTTTCATGGCGTCCTCCTTTGCCCGCGCAAGTTGAATGCCGAAAGCAATGCCAGACCTGGGAGAACGTGTCGACATACTTTACGAGCAACTGGACTGCCGGTCCCCGTCGTGCTGAATTTTAGCGCATGATGCATCGCATTCCCGCCCGGCCGGTTTCCCGGCGCAGGTTCCTGATGCAGGCAGCGGGCCTTGCCGCGGCCGGCGCCGTTTCGCACCCGGCCTTCGGCCAGACCGGCCAGCGCATCCCGCCGATCGACGCCACCTTCTTGTTTATCGCCGATGTCCATGCCTGCCGCACGGCGAACGGATTGAGCCCGCATTGCGAGCAGGAGGGCAAGACCGACGCTGCCTTGCTGCGCAACGTCGCCGCACTCAACGGCGTCGGCGACAGGCAATGGCCGGCTGAAATCGATGGCGTTGCCACCGGCCTGCGCTCGACGGGCAACATCGGCACGCCGCTCGGCCTGGTCGTTGGCGGCGACATCACCGATGATGGCGGCGGCCAGATCACCCAGCCCAGCGAGGGCACGCAACTGCTTCAGTTCAGCCAGCGCTACCAGCAAGGCGTCGGCCCCGACCGCGTGCACATGCCGGTCTATGTCGGCCTCGGCAACCACGACCTCGACCAGAACGGCCCGCGCTCGCATGTCGACTGGTACCGCCGCGAAATGCGCGACTACGTCGAGGTCAACCACCGCCCCGGCGTGTTCTTCAAGCCGCCTGCGCCGGCGACCGACTACGATGTCGGGACCGATTGCTATTCATGGGATTGGGGCGGCTTGCATCTTGTCCAGACGCACCGTTTCGCCGGCGATACCGGCCATGGCGCCACCAGCAGCCTGCCATGGCTGAAGCAGGACCTGGCAACCTATGCCGGCGACGGCCGCCCGGTCATCCTGTTCCAGCATTATGGCTGGGATACTTTTTCGATCGAAAGATGGGACGCCGCCGAGAAAACCTTCGACGACGGCGGCAAGGGTCCGCCCCACTGGTGGAGCGAAGCCGACAGGCAGGCGCTGCTGGCTGTGCTGAAGGGTTACAACGTCGTCGGCATCTTCCATGGCCACCAGCACGCGACGCCGATGATCTACCACCGTGACGGGGTCGACTTGTTCAAGCCGAAGGCCGCCTTCATGGGCGGCTTTGCGTTGGCGCGGGTGACGGGAAACAGCATGGATGTGGTGCTGGGCGAAGCCGCCGGAGATCATGGCGAGGTCACCTTCACCAATGCATACAGCAAAAGCCTGACTTTCTGACGGGCAGGAGAGGGCCAAAAAAGGCGGCCGAGCCGCCTCTTCCTGGTTCACGAAGGGCCGGCGTCAAAGCGCCTTCTTCACCTTGTCCTTCACGTCGCCGTAAGCCTTCTGCATCTTGCCGGTGGCCTTGTCGACGTCGCCTTCGGCCTCGGTGCGCCTGTTGCCGGTGGCCTTGCCGGCGGTCTGCTTGACCGAGCCCTTGGCTTGCTTGGCAACGCCGGCAACCTGATCCTTGTTCACCATCTCGCATCTCCTGGACCGTTCGCCTGGAGAAACGGTCGCGGATCGCTTAGGTTCCGGCTTCTGCCCGTCGATTGGGATAGCTTCCGGCCGCGAAGCCGACAGGATAGGGTGCACCAGAACGCCCGAACAGACAGGGCCGGAGGGACAATGGCTGAATTCACGCTCTTCATCGGCAACAAGTGTTTTTCGTCGTGGTCACTGCGGCCGTGGCTGGCGATGAAGCATCTGGAGATCCCGTTCGAGGAAGGTCTTGTGCGCCTGCGCACGCCCGAGACCGCGGCCAATCTGGCCAGGATATCGCCGACCGGCCAGGTGCCGGTGCTGAACCATCGGCTGCCGAATGGCGAGGTCCGGATCGTCTGGGAAACCCTTGCCATCCTTGAATATCTTGCTGAGCTGTTTCCCGAGAAAAAGCTCTGGCCGGCCGACATCGGCGCCCGCGCGCTGGCCCGCTCGGCGGCGACAGAGATGCATTCCGGCTTTCGCGAGGTCCGCTATGGCTGGCCGATGAATTTGCGCCGGCCGAAAGGCCACAAGCCGCTCGACGCCGAAGGTGAGGCGCAACGGGCGCGCATCGAAGGGCTATGGCGCGAATGCCGCGAAAAATACGGCAAAGGCGGGCCGTTTCTGTTTGGCCGTTTCACCGCGGCCGATGCCATGTACGCGCCGGTCGTCACCCGCTTCGACACCTATGGTGGCACGCTGGCGCCCGACACCCGCGCCTATGTCGACGCCGTGCTTTCGATACCGGCGATGCGCCACTGGTATGCCGAGGCGGCGAAAGAGCCTTGGCCGGAGCCCGGCCCAGACGAATAGAGCCGAGCAACCGGCAAGCTGGTCTTCCACTTCGCGGCCCGCGGCCTATCTGAAGATCGGGCTGGGGCCTTGGAGACTTCACAATGACATCTGTTTCTTCCGCACTGGCCGGCAAAGTCGCACTCGTCACCGGCGCCTCCTCGGGCATCGGCGAGGCAACGGCTGTGGCGCTCGCAACCGCCGGGGCCAAGGTGGCGATTGCCGCACGCCGCGCCGATCGTCTCGAAGCGCTAGCCTTACGTATCGAAAAGGCCGGCGGCACGGCGCTCCGCATCGAGGCCGACGTCACCAGCAACGACGATGTCACCGCCATGGTCGACAAGGTTGTCACCGAATGGGGCCGCCTCGACATACTCGTCAACAATGCCGGGGTGATGCTTCTGTCGCCGGCCGCCGAGGCGTTGCTCGACGACTGGCGCCGCATGATCGAGCTCAACCTGCTGGCGCTGATGGGCGTCACCAAGGCGGCGCTGCCGCATCTCAGGGCCGCCAAGGGTCACATCGTCAATGTCTCGTCGATCGCCGGCCGCGTCGCCAATCCCGGCGCCAGCGGCTATGCCGCAACCAAGTTCGGTGTCGTCGGCTTTTCCGAATCGCTGCGCCGCGAAGTCTACGCCGACAAGGTTCGCGTCACCGTCATCGAGCCTGGCCTGGTGCGCACAGAGCTCGGCGACCACATCACCAATCCGGCGTTCAAGGCTGATCTGGATAAGCGGCTTGCCGCCATGGAGGCGCTGACCGCCGAGGACATCGCCGCGGCCATTTTCTACGCCGTGAGCCAGCCGGCACATGTCAACGTCAACGAGATCGTCATCCGCCCGACCGACCAGGAACGGTGAACGGCGTCAGATATTTCGCTACGCTTCGAATCCCGCTCGCAGGAAATCGCCACACTCCTCGACCAGCCGCGACGGGTCCCTCGCGAGATAGAGGCCGAAATCCGCCATCGCCGCCGGCGGCAGGTTGAAGCGTCCGTTGAGGCTTTGGCAGTCGGGCGGCAGTCCTTCTTGCAGCAGAAGCCCGATGCCGAGCCCGGCCCTCAGCGCCGAGATCAGCGTCGCGAAGGTCGACACGCGGCAGCCGATCTTCCAGCCGATCCCGGCCTCGGCGAGCGAGGCCAGCATTCTGTCCTGCCAGGAGCAGGCGCCTTCGAAGATGATCAGCGGAAGCTCGACCTCGTCATCGATCTCGATCATGCGGCTTGCCGCCCAGACCAGCTGTCGTGACACATGGCCTCGCGGCGCCATTGTGAAGCGCGCCGGATCGGCCATGACGATGTCGCATCTTCCTTCGCCCAGCGACTTGCTGAGATCGCTGCTGCTGGCCGACGTCAGCTCGATCTCCACGGAAGGATGCCGGCGGCGGAATTCGGCGATGATCAACGGCAGCCGCGTTATCGCCAAATCCTCGACGATGCCCAGCCGGACACGGCCGACCAGCCTGCGGCCTTCTATCTCGCGCCTGGCATCGTCACCGATCGCGATGGCCTTGCGGGCGAAGGCGAGCAGGATCTCGCCGGCCTCGGTCAGCGTCACGCCGCGCGGCGAGCGGCGCAGCAGCTCGGCGCCGACTTCACCTTCGAGGCGCTGAAGCTGCATGCTCACCGCCGCCTGCGTGCGGGCAAGCCGATCGGCGGCCCGGCTCACCGTTCCCGTATCGGCCACGGTGACGAAGGCGCGCAGCAGCCGGACGTCGATATCTCCGGTCATAAGAATTCCTGATAGCTGTGTCAGCACTATCAGGCTATCCGAAAGCCCGATCTGAATTCAAGGTCCGCTCGCACGAATGAAAACAGGAGCAGCCACCTTGCCCTACAGAAGAAGATTTGAGGAGTTCGGTGTCGCCTGGCCGTCGCTCGATCGGCCTGCTTTGCCGTTCTCGCCGACGGCTCGGGTCGCCGACATCGTCTATGTCTCCGGTCAGATCCCCGAGATCGGGCAGGAGATCGCTGCGATCGGCCAAGTCGGCGCAGAGATCGATCTGCCCGCGGCCCGGAACGCCGCCCGGCTCTGCGCGGCCAACATCGTCTATTGGCTGGACAAGGAATTGGACGGCAATCTCGACCGCGTCGTGAAATTCGCCAAGCTGACCGTCTATGTGAACGCGGCGGCCGGCTTTGCGGCCTATTCGGAGGTCGGCAACGGAGCATCCGAATTTCTGCTCCATGTTTTCGGCGAGCGTGGCGAGCATGCCCGCTGCTCGCTCGGCATGGCCGGCTTGCCGGCCAATGTTCCGGTCGAAGCCGACGCCATTGTGCATGTCCGCTGATGCACGCCCAAAGCATGCACTCGGGCCTGATCCGAGAGTGCGCAGCGAAACCAGGGGAGGCTTGGCTTGATTAGCGCAAATCTTGAGGGGCGGAAGGCGCTTGTCCTCGGCGGAGGCAAGGGCCTCGGTTTCGGCGTTGCCGAAGCGCTCGCGGCGAAAGGCGCCGAGATCATCCTGGTCGGACGCGGGAAGGAGACCCTGGATGCGGCGCGGTGCGCGATCGAGTCCGCCAGCCCCGTCTGCTCGACCTTCAGCGCCGATCTTTCCGACAACGACAGCGTCTCCCGGCTGATCCGTGCCATCGAGGACGAGCATCAGCGGATCGACATCGTCCTGCTCAATGGCGGCGGCCCGCCGCCCTTCGCGGCCAGCGTCTTCGATGCGAGCGTCTGGGAAAAGCAGTTCACCAGCATGGTGCTGAGCCAGATGCGCATCGCCATTTCTTTCCTGCCAGGCATGCGGGCACGGCGCTGGGGACGCATCATCGCCGTTTCCTCCACGTCCGTCCGCGAGCCGATCCCCGGGCTTACCGCTTCGAACGCGCTGCGTGCGTCGCTCGCCGGCTGGGCCAAGACGCTGGCCGGCGAAGTGGCGGCGGACGGCGTCACGGTCAACCTGTTGCTGCCGGGCCGTTTTGCGACGGACCGGACGAAACAGTTCGACGCGATGGACGCCGCCGACAGGGGTGTCGACGCTGCTGTGATCGCCGCCGAGAGTCAGGCCGAAATCCCGGCAAAGCGCTACGGCACGCCCGCTGAATTCGGCGCCGTTGCCGCATTCCTGGCCAGCGCCGCCGCCGCCTATGTCACCGGCGTGGCGTTGCCGGTGGATGGCGGGCTCAGCCGCGGCATGCTGTGAGGAGCAGGGGCAGCGGCGCGAATGGTCGCATCACACAGGAACGCCCCTCGTGCCTTTTATCTGCGCGGGGGGCGTCCTGTTTGTCGTCCGCCTTTTCTCAAGATCGCTCTTTCGAGAACGGCTTTCGACACCGAAGAAAATGCTCCGGCGCCAAAATGGTTCCCGGCTAAGTGGCTTCGGCTCGCCCGGCTTTCGCTCTCCAATATGCCTGCACGGGCAGTCGCGGCGCCCTCGGCGAGTGTGACAAATCGGTAGTGTCTCAGTTTGAATTTTCAGAATTGGGCGGAAGGCTGCCCGACATGTCAAAGGGCATCACTCGTCTGGCAGCCGCTCCGGCCGCACTGGCGCCTCCTTGGATACCCAAACTTGGCTTGGAATAGAATGACCGATCCATTCGCGCCAATGCGAGGCGAGCCACTTGGGCGATATTGCCACTGCCCCTTCTGCCTTCGCTTCTTTTGGCAGGTAAACGAGCACGTGACCTGCGCCATAGCCGCTGCACCGTACAAGACCCAGACCTGATGCCTCAGACGTTTCAAACAGCATGTACTCTCGGATTTCCTCTACTGGAGTTCGAGCGCGGAAGCGGAACACCGCGCCACGGTAGAGGAGATCGTTTTCCCCTAGTGAACTAAGGGTGGTCCAAGTCAGCATCCTGCCCCTAGACTTCGCCGGTGTTCTTCTTGTATGGGCCCGCGCGACCCGGCTTCGGCGCAACGGCGTCCATCTTCTCGCAAAGATCGGCCATTGACCAGAGCGCCTCGGACTGCCGCCATGGCTGGCGACGTCCTATGCGTCTTATAAATGTGAATGAAGTTGATGCGGACTGCATTGCCGATCACGTCGGCCGGGCGCTTCTGGCCTTTAGGTCCGGTCGGCATTGTTCAAGTCCGCCAACTCGGCTTCTGCCTCAGCTAGCTCCGCTTTATATTCGGCGATCTTCTCAGGCGTTGGTTCCCATATTTCCGGGTCACCCATTGTCAGAGCGCGGATCATAGCAGTTGCCGCAGTTACCCGCGCTTCCGCCGCCTGTCGCAGGAGCGAATTCACAAGGTCGTTCGTTTCGTCTGGTTGCTCACTCATACGGCGAGCGTATAGGACAGAGCGTCGCAACGCGACAAGAGAGGCGTCAAATTTCAAACTGCGACACCACCGACAAATCAAAAAAATTGACACAGCGCGCAAAGAAGTCTATAAGAATTTTGTCGATATTTGTTTGACCGACTTTTGTTATCCGCGTGCTTAGGCGCGCCTTTGGCGAACTTCCCCCATCAAAATCGAGACAAACGTTGTTGTGCATCCGCATGACGGCGAACGAATATTTGCCATGGAAAGGGTTCGTTATGAGCACAGGCACAGTTAAATGGTTCAACGCCACCAAGGGTTTTGGTTTTATTCAGCCTGACGACGGTTCTGCCGACGTTTTCGTCCACATCTCAGCCGTCGAGCGCGCCGGAATGCGCGACATCGTCGAGGGCCAGAAGCTTGGCTACGAGATGGTCCGCGACAACAAGTCGGGCAAGATGTCCGCCGACCAGTTGAAGGCGGCCTAAAACGGAATTAAGCCTCACCGGTGACCACGGATGTACTGGCACCGGTGAATGGCAAATTCCAGCGCATGGTGGCGGGGAGGTTAAGTCCCCGCTCATGCGCATGAGAAGAACGTTTCCTTGCGCGTCTCTCGGGATGCGCAGGCGTTCTCATGGGAGGTCAGGCGGTGCCTGGCCTTTTTCATTTTTGCGCTTCGACCGCCGAAAGAGCGCTGCTCGACGGCCCGGACGTGCTAAGAGGCTGTTTCGAAATTCGCTCCGGCGAGTCATATGGTGGTGGTTTCGAGAACCGGAGCGCAGCGGACATTTGGGTCCGTGAGCACCGGAAGCGCAGAAAACCCCATCAGATGGCCGTCAGAGTAGAATTTCCAAACGGTCTCTAAGGACGTTCCAGCAATTTGAAACCGGCTGCCGTATTGCTTTGTGCGGGATCCTGGCCGAAAGACCAGTCTCGCCACTTTTCGGCGGCGTGCTCCGAACCGGGAGAAAGACCTTGACCGAACCTTCAAAAAAACCTCGCGACCAGGCCGAATCCATTTTCAGCAAGACGCGGACCCAGTCGATGTCGCTCGACCGCATCAATTCCGAACGGGATGCCGTCAGCCAGGCCCGCGAAGCCAAGACCGCGCGGCTGCGCGAACTGCGCCTGGAGAAGGAAGCCGACGACATGGCGGCGGCGGTTGCGCTCGCGGCCTCGCCGAAACGCGCAGGCAAATGCTGATGGCCACCAAACGCGTGCCCCAAAAGGCGATCGCCGCAGATTCGACCATCGCCGATGTCGTGGGTGAACTCGACAAGCCGGTCGAATATGTCCGGCGCGTGCTCGAAAAGCTCGAGCGCTGCCGGCGTGTCCACGGCGATGCCCAGGTGCGGCTCGGCGTGCGCGGCCGCGCCGAATGCCCCAATTATCTGATCGAATATGTCCGGGAAAACGCCAAGACGCACGAGCGCGTGACCTATCCGGATGCTGCCTACAGCGGCAGCACGCATCGCGAACTGGCGCCCCGGCACATCGAGGAAGCCAGGAACTGGTCGCCCGAAGAAATGAACATCACGGCCGTTTCGGCGCTCATCGGCCGCCTTCGCAATCCGAATGCGCCATCATCGCGTTTCTCTGACGAGGATTGATATGGCAATCAAGTTTTCCGCCAAGGGCCAGCCGGCAGCGCCTGCTGCCGCCGTGAAGCCGGCCAAGCCGGCGGCCGCGCCAAAAACCGGCGAAGCCGCCGAGGCGGGCACCGATCTGTTCAGGTCGCCGGCGGAAGCACCGCCGCGCAAGCCCAAGAAGAAATAGCGTCCTTGCAGCAAAATGCCGGCCGGAAATCTGCGCCAAGGCTGCTTGCCCTGGCGGTCGCAGAGGAGTTTTCGTCGCCACGAGAGGGCGCCGGTCCGGTTGCCTTCGATTGCCAGACCTGTGGCGCCTGCTGCGCCTACTCGTCCAGATGGCCGCGCTTCTCCACCGAGGATGACGCGCAGCTCGACCTTATCCCGCAAAAATACGTGGCTGCCGACGAAGCCGGTATGCGCTGCGACGGCGCGCGCTGTTCGGCACTGTGCGGCGAGGTCGGCAAGTCAACGGCCTGCGGCATCTACGACATCCGCCCCGACGTCTGCCGCGCCTGCATGCCGGGCGATGACGACTGCCTGATCGCGCGTCGGGCTCACGGTCTGCCGACGCTTGAATGACGGCCCTCGGGCTGGCGTCCCAGTTTGAATTTCGTCAATCAGATGCGCGAAAGTCGCTGCGGTAGAGGCCGGGCGATCGTCCGGTCAATCGTTTGAATGCCTGCGAGAACGACGGCACCGATTCATATCCGACGGCGCGCCCGATCTCGCCGATGTTCTGGTTCGTTTCCCGCAGCGCCCTGGCGGCAAGGTTCATCCGCCACCGGGTCACATAGGATAGCGGCGGCTGTCCTACCAGTTGAGCGAAGCGACGCGCGAAGGTGGCTCGAGACTGTGCCGCGCCGCTGGCAAGGGAAGCGATAGTCCAGGGATTGCCCGGCTGCTCGTGGATCATGCGCAAAGCCTGCGCAATGCCTTTGTCGCGCAAGGCGCCAAACCATCCCCCTGTTCCGAGTGGCTGATGTTCGATCCAGGCACGCAACAAGAAGATCAACGTGCTGTCGAGAAGGCGTGGGGCGACAATGTCGTGGCCGCCGAGATCGCCTTTCGCTTCGACCTGCAGAAGTTCCAGGGCAAGCCGCAGCGGCTCGCTGGTGCCAATCTGATTTCGGGTCAAATGGATCAGCGGAGGAAGCAGCGAAACCATCGGGTATGGGTCGACGCCGTCGAGTGAATATCTCGCACAAAGAAGAGTTGTCGCGCCGCTTTCGCTTTTCGGTTCCGCTCCGCTCCGATTCGCGGAAAGGACGGCGGATATCGATGCCGTCGGTGCATCCGCCGGATTGCAAAGGGTATGCCCGATACCGCTCGCGACAAGGATGACATCTCCCTCGCCTAAGCGGATCGGCTCCCTTTCACCGGCTAACCGCAGCCAGCATTCGCCGTTCTGGATGACGTGGATGGCGGCATTCCTTGTCGGATCCACCGAAATACCCCAGGGCCGATGCAGGGTCGCGCTGCCGATCATGGCGCTGCCAAATCTCAGCGAAGCAAGAACTTCGGACAAGGCATCCATGAGAACCATCCTCCGCCGATAACCAGATTGACGATATTAGACGATTGGATAAGAATCTAGGCGAATAGCGTATCGACCGTCTCACAAGCGTGGCTGATCATGTTGGCAATATCGGCCTGCGGACGCTCCCGTCCACACCGGGCAGAAGCAGGCACCTGAAGGAGCAAAACATGCGTGACGAACCATCAAATCCAGTTCCAGCCAAGATCCATAATTCGCTCGAGACCAACAAGACGATCGTCCTGGACTTCATCGACAAAGCGGTAAACCAGGGCAACATCGAAGCTGCTTCGATGCATTTTGGCGAACGCTACATCCAACACAATCCGAACATTGCGGATGGTGCGGACGGCTTCAAAGCCTATCTGCAGCAGCTCAAACAGTCATTTCCCCTCGTAAGGGGAGAGGTGAAGCGGATTTTTGCAGAAGGGGATTTCGTCATTGTGCACATGCACGCAAAACGCGAACCGGAGGAGGAGGGCCTGGCCATTGTCGACATTTTCAGGCTGAAGGACAGCAAGCTGGTCGAACACTGGGAAGTTCGGCAGCCTATTGCCGATAGCAAGCTGCACGCCAACAGCATGATCTGAATGCGCATAGGCTCTCAGGTTGGCTTGTGCCCGCACGTTTCGCTGATTACGCTGGCGGCGGCAGGGCCAGCACCGGGAGACCATCCGTGAGCATCGAATTTCTATTGACGTCGCTGATTGTCGTGGCTTCGCCCGGTACCGGCGTTCTCTATACGCTGAGCGCCGGGCTCTCGCGTGGTGCGCGCGCCAGCATCATTGCCGCTTTCGGCTGCACGCTCGGCATCATTCCGCACATGGCGGCCGCCATCACCGGCCTCGCGGCGCTGCTGCACACCAGTGCCGTCGCCTTCGAGACGCTGAAATATCTCGGCGTCGCCTACCTGCTCTACATGGCCTGGAACACGCTGAAGGAGAAGGGCGGCCTGAGCGTCGACGAAAATGTGGCGCCGCGCTCGGCCGGCAAGGTGATCACTTCGGGCATCCTCATCAACATCCTCAATCCGAAGCTGTCGATCTTCTTCTTTGCCTTCCTGCCGCAATTCGTCAGCACCACCGAACCGCATGCGCTGTCGCAGATGCTGGAGCTCAGCAGCGTCTTCATGCTGCTCACCTTCGTGGTCTTTGTCGGCTACGGCGTTTTCGCGGCGTCAATCCGCAGCCATGTCGTGTCGCGGCCAAAGGTGCTGACCTGGATGCGCCGTACCTTCGCCGGAGCCTTTGTCATGCTCGGCGCCAAACTGGCGCTGGCGGACCGGTAGACAGGAAGGTCGCGGGCATTCAAATCTATCCCTTCACATAGCCCATGGCCTCGACAATCTGCCCGTCCGCCACGCGCATCAGGTTGACGCCGCGCAGCGAATTGCCGTCGCCCATCCAGTAGCGCCAGCGGATCGTCGCCCGATCGCCGGCGACGAAAGTTTCTTCAATGTCGAAGCGCGTGCCGGGTCCGGTTGCGATCGCCGACCACAGTTCGACGCAGGCGCCCTTGCCGATGCGGCGGGCGCCGTCCGGGGCCGGCGTGGTGTTTTCGATCACGCAATCTTCCGCCACCAGATCGTCGAGCGCCGACGGGTCGTGGCGCTGGAAGACGTCGTTGTAGCGCCGCATGATCTCGGCCGTTTCGGCGGAGCGTTTGGCGGCGGCGATGTCGATGACGAGTTCCTGTGTCATTGGATATTCCTTCCCTTCAGTGATCGGTAGCGGTTTCGATGAGGCGGGCCTTGAGCGTGATCACTGCGACGCCGGCCAGCGCCCGCGACACGAGGCAGCTCTCCTTGGCCGTCTGCGCCAGCCGCTCGAACTCCCCCGCCGCCAGCCCGGCGACGCTTGCCTCGGTTTCCAGCTCGATACGGGTCAGCGTCGGTCCAGCCGCGGTGGCGCCGAGATGCGCTTTCGCGATCGTGTGGATGCGTGCGGGAGTGTAACCTTCGCGGCCGAGGACGGCGCTCAGCGCCATCGAGAAGCAGCCGGCATGCGCCGCCGCAATCAATTCCTCGGGGTTGGTGCCGGGACCGTTCTCGAAACGCGACGGGAACGAGTAGGCGCCTTCGAAGACGCCGCTGCCGAGCTTCAGCCGGCCCGAACCTTCCTTCAACGATCCCTGCCATTGGGCCTCGGCTTCACGAATGGTCATAATGGTCATTGTGTCTCTCCTTTGATTTGAGGGGTCGATCAGATTTTGGGGCGGACCAGTCAGGCGCTGTCGACGACCACTTTCCCGAAGACGTCGCCTTGCTGGAAATAGCGATAGGCGTCGTTGGCCTCGTCGAAGGCGAACACCTTGTCGATGACAGGCTTAAGCCGATGCACCGAGATGGCGCGCAGCATGGCTTCGAGGTTGGTGCGATTGCCGACGAACAGGCGGCTGATGGTGGCGAGGCTGCGCTGGTAGACCGGGCCGGGGATCTGCACCGTCCCGCCTTTCGCATCCTGTATGGTGAGAAGCACGATGCGCCCGTAAAGCGCGCAGGCGATCATCGACTGCGCGAAGGTCGGCGGGCCGCCGGTCTCGACGACGAGGTCGATGCCGCCGGTCTGCTCTCGTACCGCAGCACCCCATTCCGGCATGTCGGCGGTCGAGACGACGAGGTCGGCGCCCAGCGCCTGCAGCCGGTCCAGCTTCTCGTTGCGCGAGCTGACTGCCACGACACGGCAGCCGAGCAGCTTGGCGAATTGCAGCGCAAATAGCGCGACGCCACCTGAACCGATGACAAGAACCCATTGGCCGGGCTTCGGCATTTCGGCCGCCGTCACGGCATTCCAGGCGGTCAGGCCGGCGCAGGTTAGTGTCGCCGCTTGATGCCAGTCGAGATGATCGGGAAGCCGCACCGCCCATTGCTCGTCGAGCACGGCGTATTCGGCCAGCATCCCGTCCAGCGTGCAGCCAAGCTGGTCGATCAGACCGGCATTGATGCGGCCATCGATCCAGCGCGCAAAATAACTGCCGGTGACGCGGTCGCCGACGGCAAAGCGGGTGACGGCCTCGCCGACGGCAACGACTTCGCCGGCGCCGTCGCTCAGCGGGATAACGCCTTGGCGCGGCGCCAGCGGGTAGGTGCCGTTGAGGATCATCGTATCGCGGCGGTTGAGCGCGGTGGCGCGGACACGCACGACGATCTCGTGCGGCTTCGGCGTCGGCTGCGCCTCGTCGCGCATCACCAGGCACTTGGTCCCGCAGGTTCCTTCAAGACGATAGCTGCGCATTTGCCTCTCGATATGTAGACTGATCTACATATTATGTAGACCGATTGTCATATTCGAGGCAAGGTCTATAATGCTCACTCCTGACAGAGGTTGACATGGCGAACGACACCCGTACCCGCATACTCGAGACCACGGGGCGCCTGCTTCGGCAGCGCGGCTATCACGGCACTTCGCTCAACGACATATTGAGCGCCTCAGGCGCGCCGAGAGGCTCGCTCTATTTTCATTTTCCGGGCGGCAAGGACCAGTTGGTCATCGAGGTGACGCGCGACAGCGTCGAGGACGTCTCGAAAAGGCTGGGCGAGGCCCTTGCAGCCGAAAAGGACCCGGCGGTGGCCGTCCACCACATCTACCAGTCGGTCGCGCGCATGCTGGAAGACAATCGGTTCACGCTCGGTTGCCCGATCGCGCCCGTGGTGTTGGACTCGCCGATCGACATGCCGGAACTGGCCGAGTTGTGCCGCTCCGCCTTCGAGCAATGGATAGGCTTGCTCAGGGCGGCCTTCGTCAGGGCAGGGGTGCCCGAGCGCCGCGCGCATGCGCTGGCACTGCTGGTCGAATCATCGCTGGAAGGGCTGATGGTGATCGCACGCGCCACCCACGACCGCGCCCCGGTGCTGGCGGTAGCCGATGAGGTCGCGGCGCTGATTGAGGGCGCTTTGCCGGCCAAGAGTGCCACTGCCGCGGTGCATTGATATCGCCGCTTGAGCCGGGGCAGCCCGCTATGAAGCAAACAAAAAGGGCGGCATCGCTGCCGCCCTTTCCGAAAGCTTGCGAGATTGGCTGGATTAGAAATCCATGCCACCCATGCCGCCCATGCCGCCGCCGCCCATGCCGCCAGGCATGCCGCCGCCAGCCGACTCCTTCTTCGGAGCCTCCGCGATCATGGCTTCGGTGGTGACCAGCAGGCCGGCGACCGAGGCCGCGTCCTGCAGAGCCGTGCGCACAACCTTGACCGGATCGACGATACCCATGGCGATCATGTCGCCATATTCGCCGGTCTGGGCGTTGTAGCCGAAGGTTGCCCCCTTGTTCTCAAGGATCTTGCCGGCAACGATCGATGCTTCCGCACCGGCGTTGGCCGCGATCTGGCGGGCCGGAGCCTGCAGCGCGCGGCGCACGATGTTGATGCCGGCGGCCTGGTCGGAGTTGGCGCCGGTTGCCTTGATGCTCAGCGAAGCGCGCAGCAGTGCGACGCCGCCGCCGGGAACGATGCCTTCTTCGACGGCCGCGCGGGTCGCGTTGAGGGCGTCATCGACGCGGTCCTTCTTTTCCTTGACTTCCACTTCGGTCGCACCGCCGACGCGGATGACGGCAACGCCGCCCGCCAGCTTGGCGAGACGTTCCTGCAGCTTCTCCTTGTCGTAGTCCGAGGTGGTCTCCTCGATCTGCTGCTTGATCTGGGCGACGCGGCCCTGGATCTCGGCCTTCTTGCCGGCGCCGTCGACGATGGTGGTGTTCTCCTTGGAGATCGACACCTTCTTGGCGCGGCCGAGCATGTTCAGGCCGACATTCTCGAGCTTGATGCCGAGGTCTTCGGAAATGACCTGGCCACCGGTGAGGATGGCGATGTCTTCCAGCATGGCCTTGCGGCGATCACCAAAGCCCGGCGCCTTGACGGCGGCGATTTTCAGGCCACCGCGCAGCTTGTTGACGACCAGCGTGGCCAGGGCCTCGCCTTCGACATCTTCCGAGATGATGACCAGCGGCTTCGAGGTCTGCACGACGGCCTCGAGGATCGGCAGCATGGCCTGCAGATTGGAGAGCTTCTTCTCGTGGAGAAGAATGTAGGCGTCTTCCAGATCCGCAACCATCTTCTCGGCGTTGGTGACGAAGTAGGGCGAGAGATAGCCGCGGTCGAACTGCATGCCTTCAACGACTTCAAGCTCGGTCTCGGCGGTCTTGGCTTCCTCGACGGTGATGACGCCCTCATTGCCGACCTTCTGCATCGCTTCCGCGATCATCGAGCCGACCGAAACGTCGCCATTGCCGGCGATGGTGCCGACCTGGGCAACCTCTTCCGAGGTCTTGATCTTCTTGGCGTTCTTGATCAGCGTTGCGACGACGTCGGCGACGGCGAGGTCGATGCCGCGCTTGAGGTCCATCGGGTTCATGCCGGCGGCAACCGCCTTGTGGCCTTCCTGGACGATCGACTGTGCCAGAACGGTCGCGGTCGTAGTGCCGTCGCCGGCGATGTCGTTGGTCTTCGAAGCAACTTCGCGAACCATCTGCGCGCCCATGTTCTCGAACTTGTCTTCAAGCTCGATTTCCTTGGCGACGGTGACGCCGTCCTTGGTGATGCGCGGTGCGCCGAACGACTTGTCGATGACGACGTTGCGGCCCTTGGGGCCGAGCGTGACCTTCACCGCGTCGGCGAGGATGTTGACGCCGCGCAGCATGCGCTCGCGAGCGTCGCGGGAGAATTTTACGTCTTTGGCAGCCATTTTTAGCTCCTGGCAGGGGCTTGGATTGAGCCCGAAGATTTAAATGAGGGTGAGGCCGATATTCAGCCGATGATGCCCATGATGTCGGATTCCTTCATGATCAGAAGGTCTTCGCCATTGAGCTTGACTTCGGTGCCCGACCACTTGCCGAACAGGATGCGGTCACCGGCCTTGACGTCCAGCGGGACGAGCTTGCCGGCTTCGTCGCGGGCGCCGGAACCGACGGCGATGATCTCGCCTTCCTGCGGCTTTTCCTTAGCCGTATCGGGGATGATGATCCCGCCCGCGGTCTTGGATTCGGATTCGACCCGACGAACGACCACGCGGTCATGAAGCGGGCGGAACTTCGACTTTGCCATTTTTTATTCCTCGATGAGAATGGTGAGAACAGTTCCTCCGTCCGGCGGCGCCGGACATGTGGTTAGCACTCATCTTGGGAGAGTGCTAACGTGGCGCTGAAATAGGCTGGCAACTCGCGCGAGTCAAGGCGCCCGCTGGGCATAATCAGGACAATTGCTTCAAACGGATACTTGACCAAGTCAACTAAATCGCTGATCTTGCCGGGAGGAGGATGCCATGACCATTCATCATCACCCAGGCAAGGAGCGGATCGACGCGGTGCGGGCCTTCAACCGCTTCTACACCCGCCAGATCGGGCTGCTCGACGAAGGGCTGCTGAAAAGCACCTTCTCGCTGACCGAGGCGCGGGTGCTCTATGAGCTGGCGCATCGCGATGGCCTGACCGCCACCGACCTTGCGCGCGATCTCGGCCTCGATGCCGGTTATCTCAGCCGGCTGCTGAAGAAGTTCGAGGAGCGTGATCTGGTCGAGCGCGCCACGATCGAGACGGATGCACGGCGTTCGACGATCGCGCTGACCAAGGCCGGGCGGCAGGCCTTCGCGCCGCTGAACCAGGGTTCGCACGACCAGGTCGCGGCATTGCTCGACCGGCTTCCAGTTCCCGAACAGGACAGGCTGGTCAAGGCCATGCAGACGGTACAGCGTCTGCTGGGCGGAAGCGCCGAGCCCAAAATTCCCTATATGCTGCGGCCTCTGCAAGTCGGCGACATCGGCTGGATTATCCATCGCCAGGGCCTGCTCTACGCGCAGGAATATGGCTGGGACGAAACCTATGAGGCGCTGGTCGCCGAAATCCTCGGCGCATTCGTCAAATCCTTCGATCCGAAATGGGAACGCAGCTGGATCGCCGAGAGGCAAGGCGAGGTCGTCGGCTCGGTCTTCGTCGTGCGCCAGTCGGACGCGGTGGCGAAGTTGCGCCTGCTCTATGTCGAGCCGTCGGCGCGCGGCCTCGGCATCGGCAAGCGGCTGGTCGAGGAATGTATCGGCTTTTGCCGCGCCACGGGTTACACGACACTGACGCTGTGGACCAACGACGTGCTCGCCGCCGCCCGCCACATCTATGAGGCTGCGGGCTTTAAATTGACCAACGAGGAGCGCCACCATTCCTTCGGCAAGGATCTGGTCGGCCAGAACTGGAATTTGGAGCTGTAGCAGTGCCGCAAATTTCGAGCATCGGCCTGCGGCGGTCGCTCAGGTCGCAGGCTTGACGTTTTGGTTCAAGCGAAAGAAATTGGTGGGATCATACTTGTTCTTTAGTGCGGCCAACCTCGGATAATTCTCGCCGTAAGCTGCCACAACCCGATCAGTGCCCTCTTCGCCAAGATTGTTGGCATAAACGCCGCCGGTCGAGAACGGTCTCATTGCATCCCACAGGTTGCGCGCCCATCGGATGTGCGTTTCGTCGTCAGACGGATTGTCCCAGATCGATATCGGGAAGCAATCGTAAAGTGCATCTCTGTTGGCGTAGGGCGTTCCGTCCATCGGTACTCGCGAGATGGCGCCGCCAACCTGCTGCAGGACCAGAAGCGATTCGCTGGGTGCAGTCATGTAAGTCGCAAGCATGGTATCGATCGCCTGATCTGTGATTTCGCGCATGAACTGCGCCTTCCAGTAGTAGCGCCGCCCGCGCGGAAAGAGGCTGTCCCCGGCCGATTGGATTTGAAGATAGGGGACAGGAGCAATCCGGCGCTCAACTGGCGTGCCATACTCTCTCAGAGGTTGAATGATTTGCTGGCCTTCGTCGAGTAGGCCGATGTAGCACGCCGATATGCTGAAGAAGCGTTCGCCCGAGGGCGCCGTCACAAGCGCTGCATCCAGGCTCAGCTCATCCGGGGCGCCGCTCGAGAACCGCATCGCTTCGCGTTACAAGCGCCCGGCGTAATAAATTGCTAACTACGATCGCCCTGCACCAACTGCCATGCACACTCGCCGGCTTCTGGCACAATCCGGCTCCTTGAATTATGAGCACGCTTATTATATATGTCGCTCATGGTTTCCGACGGCATCGACAGATTAGGCTTTTTGATCCACGACGTGCAGCGCCTGATGCGCAAGCGCTTCGAGGCGCGCGCCAGTGGTTTCGGCCTTTCTTCAGCGCAATGGCGGCTTCTGGTACGTGTCGCCAAGGAGGCGGGTGTCGCGCAGGCGCGGCTTGCCGAGCTTCTTGAGATCGAGCCGATCAGCGTCTCGCGTCTTGTCGATCGCATGGAGGAGGGCGGCTGGATCGAGCGCCGTCCCGACGCAACCGACAGGCGAGTGCGCATGATTTTCCCGACCGCCAAGGCAAACGCGGCCTACACCCACGTCAAGAGCCTTGCCGGCGAGGTCTATGAGGAATCGCTCGTTGGCGTTTCGCCGGAAGATCGCCGCGTCCTGGTCAGGGCGCTGGAGACAATGGTGCAGAATCTTGCAGATGGTGAGGCGCCGCCCTCGGAAAAAGTGAAGAATACGGAAGGCACAGCAGCATGAACGCGGTAGCCAAACTAGATGAGAATGCGGCCAAGCTGGAGATGGAAGCTCCCGCGAAGCCGGCGGCAGCTCCGGTAACGGTCGCTCCGCAGATAGCTCCGGCGCCGGTGGCGCCGAAGCAGAAGCGCCGTGCCGGCCGCTTCCTTTTGATGTTTGTGCTGCCCGCTGCGTTGATCGCCGGCGGCAGCTATGTCTGGGTGACCGGCGGCCGCTATCAGGAGACCGAGAACGCCAATCTGCAGCAGGCCAAGGTGTCGATAGCCGCCGATACGGCGGGCCGCATCGTTCAGGTCGACATTTTCGACAACCAGTCTGTCAAGCAGGGCGACGTGTTGTTCGCTATCGATCCCGAGCCCTACCGGATCGCATTGGCCCAGGCCGACGCGGCGGTGGCCGGCGCACGGCTCAATGTCGAGCAGTTGCGTGCGGCCTACAGCCAGGCGCTGGCGCAGGAGAAGTCCGACGAAAGCCAGGTCCAGTACGCGCAGTCGCAATATGACCGCGCCGCCGACCTTGCCCAGAAGGGCATCAACGCCAAGTCGTCTCTGGACGAAGCCAAGAACGACCTCGACAAGGCGAAGCAGCAGCTGGCCGTGGCCCAGCAAGGGATCGTCAGCGCCAAGGCGGCACTTGGCGGCAATCCCGACATCGAGACCGACAAGCATCCAACGGTAATGGCGGCGCTCGCCGCACGCGACAAGGCGGCCTACGATCTGGTCCAGACCACGGTCAAGGCACCTGCCGACGGCATCATCAGCCAGGCCGCTTCGTTCAAGGTCGGCCAGTATGTCGGTTCGGGCACGCCGCTGTTTTCGCTGGTCGAGACCGGCGACACCTGGGTCGACGCCAATTTCAAGGAAACCCAGCTCACCAACATGAAACCCGGCCAGAAGGCCGAGATCATGGTCGATACCTATCCGGGCAAGACGTTCGAAGCCACCGTCAAGGCGATCGGCGCCGGCACCGGGGCCGAGTTCTCGCTGCTGCCCGCGCAGAACGCTACCGGCAACTGGGTCAAGGTCACGCAGCGCATTCCGGTCCGCCTGGAATTGACCGATGCCGACGCCAAGGCGGCGCTGCGCACCGGCATGAGCGCGACCGTCACGGTGGACACCGGCGTTTCCCGTGGGCTGCCGAGCATTTTCCGCCGCGCCACGGCAGGCGAGGCCAGGTAAAGAGGCCTGGTAGCGGCCGCATAGCAAACAGCGAGATGGATGCAGGATTGGTCCGAGGGAGGCGCAGGAAAAGTTGAATGCGTAGACGGGCTGCGCTGTAGCCTGCCTGAGCAGACAACGTCGCGCAGGATCTTCGGTCCTCAGGTTTCCGGGCGGCAGGCGCCCGCTTTGTCGAGACGCTCAGTCGATGTAACCCCCACATCGATGCTCGCGTCCCACCGCGATGAGGGTCTCTCTACAGCGGGGCCTCGCCGTCCGGAAACCTAATGTACACGTTTTTGTTACCTGCTGGAAGTTTTACGTCATGAGCAGCCCAGAACCCTTTCGCGAAGTACCGCACCGCGGCCTGATCACAGTTGCGCTCATGCTTGCGACGATCATGCAAGCGCTCGACACGACGATCGCCAACGTTGCGCTGCCGACCATGACCGGCGATCTCGGCGCCTCCCCCGACAACATCAACTGGGTGTTGACCTCCTACATCGTTGCCGCGGCGATCATGACGCCGGTGACCGGTTGGCTGGCCGACCGCTTCGGTCGCAAGGAGCTGTTCCTGACGGCCGTGGTCGGTTTCACCGTCTTTTCAATGCTGTGCGGCATCGCCTGGAGCCTTGAGACCATCGTTTTGTTCCGGCTCATGCAAGGCGTGTTCGGTGCGGCCATCGTGCCGCTGTCGCAGACCTTCCTGCTCGACATCAACCCCAGGGAACGCCACGGCCAGGCCATGGCCATCTGGGGCGCCGGCATCATGCTGGGACCGATCCTTGGCCCGACGCTGGGTGGCTGGCTGACCGAGAATTTCAACTGGCGCTGGGTGTTCTTCATCAACCTGCCGGTCGGCATCATCGCCTTCCTTGGCATGGCGGCATATCTTCCCAGCGTCGCCCGGCGGGTGCGCAGCTTCGATTTCTTCGGCTTCACCATGCTCTCGCTCGGTGTCGGCGCGCTGCAGCTGATGCTCGATCGCGGCGGCGAGGTCGACTGGTTTTCCTCGATCGAGATATGGATCGAGCTTGGTCTTTCCATCACCGGTTTCTGGGTATTCACCATCCACACGTTGACGGCGGAGCACCCCTTTATCGACCCGAAGATCTTCCTCGATCGCAATTTCGTCACCGGGCTCGCGTTCATCTTTGTCATGGGCGTGCTCATCCTGGCGAGCATGTCGCTGCTGCCGCCAATGCTGTCGACCATCTTCGGTTATCCGACCCTCACCATAGGCATCGTCTTGGGCCCGCGCGGTGTCGGCACGATGATCGCGATGCTGTTCGTCGGGCGGATCATGCACAGGATCGATGCCAGGATCCTCGTCGTCATCGGCTTCCTGCTGACCGCGCAATCGCTCTACACGATGTCGAGCTTTTCGCCGCAGATGGACAACTGGCTTATCCTCAGTTCCGGCGTCATCCAGGGCCTTGGAATGGGAATGGTGTTCGTGCCGCTGTCCACCGTGGCTTTCGCCACGCTCGACGCACGTTTCCGCACCGATGCAACGGCGCTGTTCAGCCTGGTGCGCAATCTTGGCTCGTCGATCGGCGTATCGGTGGTGACGGTTCTGCTGGTACGCAACACGCAGATCAATCATGCCGAGCTTTCGGCCTACATCAATCCGTTCAATCCCAACCTCTGGGCGGCATCGCCGGCAGCGGCGGGCGGCGATCCGACGGCGCTGTCGCTGATGGATCGCATGGTCAATGTCCAGGCGATGATGATCTCCTACGTCAATGACTTCAAGCTGCTGATGATGATGACGCTGCTTGCTGTCCCGTTTGTTTTCCTGCTGCGCAAGCCAAAGGCTGCGCCGCCCGCCGGTGGGGCGCCTGCCGCGCATATGGACTAAGCCTCAGGGCTTACGGCAACCGCGACCGGCCACGGCTTCCGTTGCCTGTGCTGGTAGCGTCGGCGTTGAGCCAGGTTCACCTGCCATTAGTATATCCGGACCAATATGCAGTCGCTTTTGGGTTGAAGGCGAGCCTCCATTGCTTGCCTCAAGCATCAGCGGGAGGAATTGTGTTTGGCCACGAAGTCATCCAGGCAAACCGCCGACGCGCCCGAATCCGCAAATTTGACGACGCTGGCACAACTGGCGACTGCCTCATATGAGGCCCTCGAGCGTGAGCTTCGCGCCACGATTGCGGCACTTCAGGACCAGGCACTGCGGTTCCAGACCGCGATAGAGAACATCTCGCAAGGCATCTGTTTCTTTGATGCCGGTGAACGGCTGATCCTGTGCAATCGACGCTACGCGGAAATCTATCGCCTTGCCCCGGAGCAATTGCAGCCGGGTGCGGCGCTGCGCGAAATCGTCGAGCGGCGCGTCGCTGTCGGAACCTCGGCAACGAATGCGGACGCTTATCTGGCGTTGGCCCGGGCAGTCAATTCGGGCACGGCTTCGGGGAACTGGACAGCCGAGCTCGCCGATGGCCGGACAATTCAGGTCTGCCATCAGCCGATGCCTGACGGCGGCTGGGTGGCCACGCATGAGGACATCAGCGAGCTCAGCGCCAACCGCTTGGTCGTCGACGAGCGTATCTCCTTGCAGACGCTCATCGACCTGGTGCCTGACTACATGTGGGTGAAGGACACCGAAAGCCGCTTCGTCGTCGCCAACCGAGCCATTGCGTCCGACAGCGGTCGAGACAGCACGAGCGACATGATCGGTCTGAGCGACTTCGACCTTCACGCGCCGGATCTTGCGCAGAAATTTCGCCTCATCGAGCAGCAACTGATGCGCGACGGACAACCGATGATCGACGAGGAGGAGTTCGTCGTCGATGCGTCAGGCACCGGCAAATGGTTCCTGTCTACGAAACTGCCGTTGCGCAACGTTCAGAACAACATTTTCGGCCTCGTCGACATTGCCCGTGACATCACTGCGCGCAAGCAGGCCGAAATCCTTCGCGACGGGCAGGCGCATATCCTCGAGATGATCGCAAAGAGCGCTCCCCTCGAAGACGTGCTCGAGCGGCTCATGCGTCTGGTCGAGTCCCAACTGGCGGGGATATTCGGTTCGGTCTTGCTGCTCGACAAGGATGGCAGCCACTTGCGCCACGCCGCCGCGCCGAGCCTGGCGAGAGACTACACCGACGCCGTCGACGGCGCCGCGGTGGGCCCAAGGGCAGGGTCTTGCGGTACCGCAGTCTATCGGCGCGAGCCGGTGATTGTCGCTGATATCATGCAGGATCCGCTTTGGCAGGACTATCGCGAACTCGCGCGGCCACACGGTTTGCGTTCATGCTGGTCGACGCCGATCCTGTCGCATCAGGGCGCCGTGCTCGGCGTCTTTGCGATGTATTCTATGACGGTGCGCGAACCGACCAAGGCCGAGACTCGCCTCATCGATTTCACCACGCGCATCGCCGGGATCGCCATCGAACGCAAACAGGCCGAAGACCGGATCCACTTCATGGCCAATCATGACGTGCTGACCGGGCTTCCCAATCGCGCCTTGTTGGAGGACCGGCTTTCACAGGCGGTCTTGTACGCCCAGCGATACGATCGCTGGGTGACGGTGGTGTTCATCGATCTGGACAATTTCAAATTCGTCAACGACACGCTCGGCCACAATGCCGGCGACGAGCTCCTGAAGACCGTCGCAAGTCGCATGGTCGACTGCGTCCGGGCGACCGATACCGTCGTGCGGCTTGGCGGCGACGAATTCGTCGTCGTGCTTTTCGACCAGCCGGCGAACGTCGATCTCGTTTCCGAGACCTTGCAAAAGCTCAGGGCTGCACTCGCCGAGCCGGTTCGGCTCGGAGCGCATCTTGTGCGGGCGACGGCCAGCATCGGCATTGCCAACTATCCCAAGGATGGGACGGATCCCGATACGCTGCTGGCAAATGCCGACGCGGCCATGTATCGCGCCAAGGAGTTCGGCCGCGATAATTTCCAGTTTTACGCTCCCGAGTTCAACACCAGGGCGCATGAAAAATTCCTGCTTCAGGAAGAGTTGCGAAACGCCTTGGCGCGTTCGGAATTCACGCTGCTCTACCAACCGCAGGTGGACCTTCGGTCAGGTCGGGTTTTTGCGGTCGAGGCGCTGATACGCTGGAACCACCCAACGCTTGGCACGGTAATGCCGACGATGTTCATCCCGACCGCCGAGGAGACAGGTCTGATCGTACCGATCGGCGACTGGGTTCTGCATGAGGCGTGCCGGCAGAACAAAGCCTGGCAAGACGCAGGACTGCCGCCCTTGACCGTTTGCGTGAATGTGTCGGCGCGGCAATTCAGGGAGCGCAACCTGATCGATCGCATCGTCAGCGCGCTGAAGGACAGCGGCCTGGAGGCCAGGCATCTCGAGCTGGAGGTGACCGAGAGCCTTATCATGCAGGATATCGAGCTGGCGGTCGCCACCATGAACGCCCTGCAAAGCCTGGGTGTCCAGATCTCGATCGATGATTTCGGCACCGGCTATTCCAGCCTCAGTGCACTCAAGACCTTTCCCGTGGCGCGGCTGAAGATCGACAAGTCCTTCATCAAGGATCTCGCCGCCGACGAGAACGATCAGGCTGTGGCCAGCGCGGTGATTTCATTGGGGCAAAATCTCAACCTGAGGGTCATCGCCGAGGGCGTTGAGACAGATGATCAGGTTGCTTTCCTGCGCAGGAACAATTGCGACGAAATGCAGGGCTATCATTTCAGCAGGCCGGTTTGTGCGCAGGACATCGAGGAATTGCTCGGCGGCGGCCGCAAAGACTGACGGATCGGTCGCCAGCAGGCTTCCGCCGTCCAAATGGTGGAAATTATCTGCCGAGCACAAGACACCAGTAGCGAAGCGTGCTGTCGCGGCCGTCGCGCACATAGGCGAGGCCGAAGCGGGTGAAGCGCGGGTCGAGCATGTTGCGGCGGTGGCCTGGCGAATGCACCCAGATATCGAACAGCTTCTGCTGGTCGAAGCGGCCTTCGGCAATATTTTCGGCGGCAGCGCCGGCAATGCCATTGTCTTTGACGCGCGAGGCAAAGTCCTTGCCCCAGCCGGTGGTGTGGTTCATTCGGCCGCCGCGCGCCATATATCCGGCCTGCTGCAGCGCCGCCTGCTCGAGCCGGGCATCTGGGACAAGCGGCCCCAGACCCGCCGAAGCGCGGATGCCGGCCAGCGTGCCGACGGCGGAAGCAGAGACACCGGCGCTTTCACCGGTAGGCAGCACGGCGGTTGCGCATCCGGTGAGCCCGGCAAAGGCGCCAAGGCCGGCAGCTCTGAGCAGCACGCGCCTGCTTAGGCTTGGTTGGACCTCATAATTTTCGATTTTCGTAAGGGTCATGCCCGCCTGACATAACCGCGATCATGGCTTTTGCCGGGCAGGGCGGTGAAAATGCGTGATGAATGGTTTCGACGCGATGGTACTGTGTCAGATTGATTTCACCGCTCAATCGAAACAGGCCTGCTCGGATGGCAGCATTCGCCCAGACGGCTGTTCGGGCTCGATACTCCCAGGAGCTCGATACCCAGTCAGGCCGTCACGGACAGAGAGTTTCTTTTGCCCTACCTTTGCGGCTTCACAAGCGCTGGCGAGGTATCCTCGGTTGCAAATTTTCGCTGGGGGATATCGCTTGCAGTGACGACCGGAGCGATTCGTACGCCTGAGCACCAAGCAGCCTTCGGTATTGGTCTTCGAGACGCTGGTTGAAATCGTGGACGGTCCGGATCACCGCAAGCGCCGCCTCAGTTGCAACGATTAATTTGGCCCGTCGGTCGTTCGGATCATGCGAACGCCGAACATAACCGAGGCGCTCCAGTTCATCGATCAACTCACCCATCGATGCTTTGCCAATGCCCGCACGCTCTGCGAGGACGCTGGGTCGGGTTCCTTCCGCGTCGATGTTGGCGAATACAGCGCCGTGTTTGGGCTTGATCGCCGAATGGCCGCTCTCCCGGAGAACCTGGACCAAAGCGCTCGCCGACGATTGATAAGCATAGAGAAGCAGAGACTGCGTGTATGGCTGATTATCCATCTTTCCAAACTTATATGGTGCCCATATAGTATGACAACCGAACTATAATGGCAGGAGGTCAGCATGGCTACCGGCAACGTCCGAACTGAAGGGGTGGAAAGTGTCGCGCACAGGCTGATCGAAGCTTGGAATCGTCACGATGCTCGCGCCTTTGCCGCCGTATTCGCGGCAGATGCCGAATTTACAAACGTCTTCGGGATGCAGGCGACTGGACGTGACAAGATCGAGCAGTTCCATGCCCCAATTTTTGAGAAGATGTTCAAGCACAGCCACCTATCCGCCGAAAGCGTGCGGAACAGGCTTGTTCGCCCTGATGTTGCCACGCTCGACCTGCGGTGGTCCATGACTGGCGCGCTCGATCCGATGGGAAACGAATGGCCGCGTCGGCGCGGATTAATCAGCGTAGTGGCGACGCGGGATCATGACGAATGGTTGATTGCAACGATGCACAATATGGAACTTGGGGACGATCAAATGGCAAAGTCTCAGGAGAAACTTCAAGAGGATAAGTAGGCTCTTCTTTCACGTCAGGATCGAAAGCGACAGCCAGCCAGCATGGTCAAGCCGATCTGATCGGGCAACGAGATCGAACGGCGGATCAGGTGATCAGGATTGGCGAGCTATGCTACAGGAGTTGGTGCCGGATGGCGGTGCCTTGTCCCGGTTTGGCCGGCCACAATGGCGCGCCCCATAGCCGGCCGCCTTGGTCTTGCGGAATCTAATGTATGAACGGCTTGGAGCGCTCTGGGCTCTCGCCGGCAGTTCTTTGCGGCGGTGATCGCCGGTCGGCTATTCCGCCGCCACGAGTTTGGTTTCCGGCGTCGATGTAGCCCGGTCGGCCCGATCGTCCTCGGTATCTTCCCACCAATCGCCCAGGGCGTCAATGAGCGGCACAAGCTTGAGACCGGGCTCCGTGAGGTCGTAATCCACGCGTAGCGGATAGCCGGTACGCGCCGTTCGCCGCACGATCCCGGCTTCCTCCAGCTTGCGCAGTTCCAGCGCCAGAATGCGGTGCGAAACTGTCGGGTTGTCACGCCTCAAATCGCTGAAGCGCTTGGTCCCGTCCTTGAGGTAGTAGAGCAGCAAGGTGGGCCAGCGACCGCTGAGCACACGCATGGTCTCCTCGATCGGGCAGCGTGAGACGACATCTTTCATGGCGGGGACCTGGTTACAGAATAGTGCGTAATTTACATGGGGCGACCAGCGTTTAGGGTCAAGTTTCGCTGCGCAGCGTAATCCCTAAATCATGGAAGAGACAAAGAAATGGAACCTGTTCTCCTTTACGGCTTCCCGCTGGGAAGTTCGATGGGGCTTGTCGCTGCATTTGAACGCCTCGGACAACCCTACCGCCTGTGTCGCGTCGATATGCTCACTGAGATGAAGAACGACGCCTATGCCAGCATCAACGGTCGTCAGGAAACACCGGTGTTGATCACGGACGAGGGCAGGGTGCTCACCGAGACCATGGCGATTGCCGCCTGGCTCGAAGCCCGCGATACGCAACGCCGTATCAGCTTCGATCCTCGCTCGCCGGAGGGCGACCGGATGCATCAGCTGATGGCTTTCGTGAACACCGGTTTCACCGCCGCTTTCACCCCGCTCTGGGCCGCATATGAAATGGAGTCGGCCGAACCGATGCAGCTGGCGACCTTGCGTGATTTCGGCCGCAAGGTCGTTACCAACCGCCATGACCAGCTCGAGGCGATGATCCTCGACACGGATTTCCTGGTCGGCGACCGGCCGACGCTTGCCGATACCACGCTGATCGGCGTAGCGCGCTGGGCGGAGTTCCACCAGGCGGTCGACGGCGCCGCTTATCCCAGGCTGGCGGCGCTACGCCGCCGCATCGAAGCCGATCCGGCCGTGCGATACGCGCTCGCTGTCGAGGCTGGCGAAAAGCCCGCCGGGTCCGGCGCTTGCCTCGGTCACGTGCCGCTGGCCGAGGTGATCGATCGCTTCGCGGCCTAATCCGCTCGTTCAGCCGCCCGGCGCCCCGGCGCCGGGCGGTGGCGACAAGCACGCCGAGATCGGCTATCATACGGGCGTTCTTGAAGTGGCAGCTGCGGGCGGCCATCCTGGCGGCGGCCGCCCCGACCCACGGGAGAAAGGTTATGGCCGGCTTTCATGTCATGGCGGACGCACGTGGAATGCATGTACAGCCCACGGTGCGCCGCATCAGCACCGAGGATCTGCTCGATGCGCTCCGTCTCGGCGTAGAGGATTTCTGGGCCAAGCCGTCGCACTACGTGTTCCTGTGCCTGATCTATCCGGTGGTCGGCCTGATCCTGACGCAGTGGACGTCGGGCTCGAACGCCATCCAACTCATCTATCCGCTGATGTCCGGCTTCGCTTTGGTCGGTCCGTTCGCCGCTATCGGCCTTTACGAAATCAGCCGCCGGCGCGAGTTCGGCATGGATACATCCTGGTGGCATGCGCTCGACGTGCGCCACTCTCCGGCGCTGCCCGCGATTGCGGTCATCGGTATCATGCTGGTGGTACTGTTCCTGCTCTGGCTGTTCACCGCGCAATCGATCTACACCAGCCTGTACGGCAATCAGCCTCCGGCCTCTATTGTCGGCTTTATTCGCGAGGTGCTGACGACCAGCAAGGGCTGGACGCTGATCCTGCTCGGCAACCTGGCCGGGTTCGCCTTTGCCGCGATCGTGCTGGCGACGACCGTCGTCGCCTTTCCGCTGCTGCTCGACCGCGATGTCGGCGCGGTCTCGGCAATCGAGACGTCGGCAAGGGCAGTTCTGACAAACCCGCTGCAGATGGCGCTGTGGGGCCTGATGGTCGCCGTGCTGCTGGTCATCGGCTCGATCCCGCTATTTGCCGGGCTTGCCGTCGTCATGCCTATCCTTGGCCACGCGACCTGGCATCTTTATCGCAGGGTGGTCGAACCGGAGCGGGCACAGCCGGACCGGCGGCCGATGTAGGACCGATCAGCGTTGCGCGTCGGTTGCCATCTTGACGGCCAGCGCGGTCAGCACCGTGCCCATCATCCAGCGCTGGATCACCAGCCATAGCGGCCGCCCGGCGAGGAAGAGGGCGATCGAGCCGGCCGTCACCGCGATGATGGCGTTGACGGTCAGGCTGATCGCGACCTGTGTGGCACCGAGCACCAGAAGCTGCGACAGCACGTGGCCCTTGCCGGGGCTGATGAATTGCGGCAGCAGCGACAGATAGAGCACTGCCACCTTCGGGTTGAGCAGGTTGGTCATCAGGCCCATGGCGAACAGCTTGCGCGGTCTGTCTTTCGGCAGTTCGCGGATCTGGAAGGGCGAGCGCCCACCGGGCTTCACCGCTTGCCAGGCGAGCCACAGCAAATAGAGCGCGCCGGCAAGGCGCAGCACATCATAGGCAAAGGGCACGGCGAGCAGCAACGCGGTGATGCCGAACGCCGCCGACAGCACGTAGAACAAAAAACCGAGCGCCACGCCGCCCAGCGAGATCAGTCCGGCCTTCGGCCCTTGCGACAGCGAGCGCGAGATCAGATAGATCATGTTCGGGCCGGGCGTCAGCACCATACCGAGGCAGACCAGCGCGAAGGCAAGATGGTTGGCGGGTTCAGGCAAGAGCGCATCTCCGGGTGGGGACACTCACCACATGCTTCCATAACCCGCAAGGGCATGACGGCAGGAGCCTTTGCGCCAGCGCGCCGGGCCCCCCTGCCTTAGTCGCCAATCCCATCGCCTTCAGCCGACGATGCGCAGGTTCGACAATTCGTTGGCGATTTCCTTGAAATTGTCGGACAGCGTCGCGCCTGTCGCATTCCAGAACAGCTTGGCCGGCTTGCTCGGGTCCGCCGGATCCTTGCGGAAGCGCGAATCCGAGGAACATGCCTTCAGCGCATCGATTGCCTTCTTGTCGCCGGCATCTGTGGGTGACAGGTCGAGCGCCACCGTCATCACCAGAATATTTGAATTCTTTGCATTGGCGCAGAGCGTTTTCATCTGCTCGTCGAGTGCTGCCGTGTAGTTGGCACCGGTATAGGTGGTCTTGCCAATATCGGTGCTGGTATTCATGAACAGGCGGGTTACGCTTCCAGATCCCGGATAGGTCAGGCCAGTGTAGCCGTAGGCGGCGTAGGTCGACCTGTTGTTGGCATAGCTGCTGTCGCTGACGGCGCTATAGGTATTGGCTCCGTCGGTCAGCACCACGACCACCTTGTCGTTGCCCCTCTCGCTGTTCGACCGGCCCTCGGAGAACGGTGGGTTGCTCGATACAGTTCGCCAGCCCCAGGCAAGCCCCTCCGGCACGTTGGTGTTGCCGTTCGGCGCCATCGCGTCGATGGCGTCCTTGATCTCCTGCTTCTCTGCGTCCTGGCTGACGTCCTTCAACGGCGTGATCGGGTTGGTGGTGCAGGAGGAATTCGGCCCATCGCCCGCGGCTGCGGATTGCGAACCGTATGGTTTTACCAGGAAATATTTGCGCATGTCAGACTGGCGCTGGGAAGCGGTAGGACCGGCGACATAGGGCCAATCGGCCCACCAGTTGTTGCCGTAATTGTAGGACGTGCCGATGACATCGTTGATGCCGTCACGGTTGAAATCGAGCCACAGAGTGCCAGCCTCATCCGGGGCGAACATCGGCACGAAAAGCGTGGCCGGCGCGGTTGTATCGGGCGTGGTGTCGCTGACATTGTAGGGATATGGCCGTGCTTCGACGCAACCTTGCCAGCTCGCATAGCGGCTTGTGGTGTAGATATATTCCGGTGCGCTCCAATGGCCGTACTGGCAGGTGCCGTTCTTCTTGTATGTGTCGCAGACATATTGCTTCGAATTGGGTACCTCTTCGCGGCCCGATTCGACCGTCATGTCGGCATAGAGGCTGAAACGGGTCAGCGGCTGGTCCTTGGTCTCGCCCCAGCCGGTGCCGCGCTTGTACCAGACGCCGTTGAGCTTCTCGGCATATTTGTCCGGATTGTTGGCGGCACTCATCGTCGTCCAGTCGAAATCCTCGTGCTGGATCGGGGACATGCCGTCCTGATCCATCCAGCCGTCCTGGTCGTGGGTAGGGCCGACATTGACCGAGGCCGCAAACGGCACGAGAGAAAACTGCACCGGTTTGGTGATCTGCTTCATCTGCTGCGCCTGAAGCGCCAGCGTATCGACAAGCTGCTTGGCGGCCGACTTCAGCAGGTTTATTCGCTTCTCGCCGGTGCCGGAGCCGAGATCGCTCATCGAGCCGGAATTATCCAGCACAAGCGCGACTTCGAGGGTGTTCTTGAGGCGGAGTTCCGAACATTCGGTGAAGGTCGTGTCGCTTGCCGTGCCGCCGATCAGCAGGCTGGCGGCCGGTAGAAAATAGGGATGGAAGGTGAGGCTGGCGCAGAGCTTCAGGGTGCCGCCGCCGGCATTGTTGTTGGGCAGCGTGACGGTCAGCGCTGTATTCGCCGGGTCGATACGTGCGAGATTGGTTTCGAAAAATGTCTTGGCGTAGGCCTTGACGTCGTCGTCGCTGGCGCCGGCAACGATCTGCTGGGCGGCGGCGAGGCCGGCCGCATCAAGGGCGTTCAGCGTTTCGTGCTTTTGGCGCAGCAACTCCCCGTAGTCGACACTGAGCGCCAGACCGGCCATCAGCGGCACAATGGTGATTGCAGTCATTAACGAGTAGTTGCCACGTCTGTCGTGTCGGAATTCTCCGACTATTGCCTTCAGCATTCCCGCCCGCCCCATTTTTCCCGGACGATGCCACGCATTTTTAAATTTCCGATTGCTGAAATACGTTCAAGGCCGGTACGGGTTTTCAATCCCTGTTAACCACGCGTCCGCAATCGGCAATGCTGCTCCGAGCTTCCCGCGGCAAAGCCTCTAAAAAAGGGAATAAGGCGCTGGAAAAGAAAAGCTTTCACCATCGCGTGCTCGCCGGCGTCCCCGTGCGACAATCTTGCGGCGCTATGAAAGCTGGTGACAGGGTGAAGCGCTTCGGTTAATCCCAGCCGGTCGCGGCGGACCGTCGGTCGCGGCGCTTGCAAGCATCATGGTACAGGGACAACGGCATGGCGGATTCGCCCGACATCATCGGTTCGCTCGCAGACTTGTCGGGAGCCTATTCAGCCATCCTGTGCGACGTCTGGGGCGTGGTGCACAACGGCGAATGGCATTTCCCGGCGGCGGCTGCCGCGCTGATCGCTGCTCGCGCGGCGAAAATACCTGTCGTGCTGATCACCAATTCGCCGCGTCGCAGCGCCGACGTGGTGGCGCAGATGAACGCCATCGGCGTTCCTCCCGCCGCCTACGACCGTGTCGTGACGTCCGGCGACGTTACCCGCGACCTGATCGCGGAAGGGCCGCGAAAGATCTTCCACATAGGCGCCGATCGGGATTTCACGCTCTATGAGGGCCTCGACGTCGAACTCGTCGAGGAGTTCGAAGCATCCGGCGTGGTCTGCACTGGCCTGTTCGATGACGAGGTGGAGAAGCCGGAGGATTATGCCGATCTTCTGCTGCGGCTGCGTGCCAGGAACCTGCCCTTCATTTGCGCCAATCCCGACATCGTCGTCGAGCGCGGCGAACGCATGATCTGGTGCGCGGGCGCTTTGGCCCGCGAATACGCACAGCTTGGCGGACGCACGCTGATCGCCGGCAAACCCTACGCGCCGGTCTATGATGTCGCCATGAAGGAGATCGCCGTCATTCTCGGCCGCCCGGTCGAGCGTTCGCAAGTTCTGGCCATCGGCGACGGCATGATGACCGACATCAAGGGCGCGGCCGACAATGGCTTCGACGTGCTCTACGTATCGGGCGGGATCCATGCCCGTGATTACGGTGAGACGCTGCAGCCGGATCCGGCCAGGCTCGCGGCCTTCCTGGAAAAATATGGCTACAGGCCGGTCGCGGTGATTCCCAGGCTGCAATAGGTTCAAGCCATGACGGCCATGTTCGAACGCATTTCCGCAACCGCACCGCTGCCGGCCCATCTGCGCGGCGGCGTGGTGGCTATCGGCAATTTCGACGGCGTCCACCGCGGCCACCAGGCGGTGCTCGAACGCGCGCGCGCCGAAGCGGAGCGTCGCGGCGTACCCGCCCTGGTGCTGACCTTCGTACCGCATCCGCGAAAGGTGTTCAGGCCGGACATGCCGTTGTTCGTGCTGACGCCGCCGCCGATGAAGGCGCGGCTGTTGTCGCATCTGGGCTTTGCGGCGCTGGTCGAGCAGCCGTTCACACGCGAGTTCGCCGCCTTGTCGGCGGAGGCTTTCGTCACCGGCGTGCTCGAGCGCAATCTCGGCATAAGCCACGCCGTCACCGGCTTCGATTTCCATTTCGGCAAGGACCGCCAGGGCGGCCCGGCCTATCTGATGGCTGCCGGCGAGCGCCACGGCTTCGGCGTCACGCTGGTGGATGCGTTTCGCGACGAAAGCGCCGAGGTGGTGTCGTCGAGCCGCATACGCACGCTGCTGTGCGAGGGCAATGTGGCCGAGGCCGCCGGTTTGCTCGGCTACCGTTTCACCGTCGAGGCGGAGGTGATCGGCGGCCAGCAGCTCGGCCGGACACTCGGCTTTCCGACCGCAAACATGAGGCTTTCGCCGGAAGCCACCCTCAAGGAAGGGATTTATGCCGTCCGCTTCCGCCGCGCCGACGGTTCGCTTCACGATGGCGTCGCCAGCTTCGGCCGCCGGCCGACGGTCGACGACAATGGCGCGCCATTGCTGGAGACCTTCGTCTTCGACTTTTCCGGCGACCTCTACGGCGAGATTTGTGCCGTGTCCTTCTTCGGCTACCTGCGCTCGGAGGTGAGATTCGACGGGCTTGACGCGCTGGTCGCCCAGATGAAGCGTGACGAGGCCGAGGCGAAGGCACTGCTCGCCGGCGTCAGGCCGCTTTCCGGGCTGGACGCGGCCATAGCTTTTTAGAGCATGGTCCCGAACCGAAGGTCAGCGAAGCAAAAAAGTGGGAACCGGTTTTCCGATTAAGATCATGCTCAACCAGAATTTATCTCTTCAGCGCCAAGCCAAGAGCGATGAAGCTCCAACCCTGGAAGATCAGGTCGACGGCCAGGAACAGGCCCAGCACCCACACGCTGTTGACCGGCCAGCCCATGGCGATGACCAGTCCCGCCAGCGCGCTGATGACGCCGGCCGCGACCACCCAGCCCCAGCCGGGCTGTGGCCGGTGGCTGTAGCCGACCCAGGCCCTGAGCACGCCTGAGGCAAGAAGCGCGACCGCCAGGAGGAAGGTCAGCACCGTCGAGGCGAGGACCGGATTGTCGAACGCGAAGAAGCCGGCGACGGCATAGAGGAGGCCGCTGAGCAGCCAATAGAAGAAGCGGCCCCATGTCTTCACACCGAAGGCATGGATGATCTCGACAATGCCGGCCATCAGCATCAGCCAGCCCACGACAAAGACCGAGGCGACGGTTGCGATGAACAGATTGCCGAAGGCAATGCCGCCGAAGACAAGCAGCAGCACCCCGAGCGCGACGAACCATCCCCATTTCGCCCGCGTCTGGCCAATGGCGTCTTTCATGGCATCGCTGTGCACGGTCATTGCCCTTTTCCCTCAAGGTTGCCTAGCTTCTTTGTTCCGGAAGGTAGCGCCGATCGCCTTGCCCGTCCAGCGAGCAGGCTGTGAGCGCCACACTCCCGAGCGATCCGCTAGACCTCCGTTTTTGACCCGAAGCGGCCAAATACCAGATGGAATAATTCGATCATGTGGGGGGTGAGCCAGTGCTAAAAGATAACAAGCGGGTTTACGGGCGACCCGTCGTCCCGCCGCGGCGCAAGTGTAACGAAAATTCCCAGTGCTGGCATTGGCCCTTTATACGATGACGTGTGCTGCTGCTATATGCCGTTTTCTACGCTTGATGAGGCTAGGGAAGCAAAATGAGCGATGCGGACGAACACCTCGATCTGACGGAGATCAACGCCGTCCGCAGGTTGTTGACCTCAAAGCCTCGAACGGTCCGCTGGGACGAACGCCGGGCACGGCTCGACGAAGTCGGTTCGGTGTGGCCAGTCGCGGAGGACATCCGATGCGAGCATGTGGTTTTCGATGGCCTCGAGGGAGAGTGGTCGCTGGCGCCTGGGAGTGACAGGGACAAGATTCTGCTGTTTTTCCACGGTGGTGGCTACTGCTCCGGCTCTCTTAAAAGTCATCGTCGAATGGTGACCGAGGCAGGTCGGGGAATGGGAATGCGCACCCTCGCGATCGACTATCGCCGCGCACCGGAACATCCTTTCCCTGCGCAACATGAAGACGCACTCACCGCATGGCGCTTTCTGAGCCGGCAAGGCATCGCGTCGGACCGCATCGTGGTTGGCGGAGACAGTGCGGGCGGCAACCTCACTCTGTGCCTGGTCAGTATATTGCGCACGTCAGGCGAGCCGTTGCCGCAATGTCTTTGGCTGGTTTCGCCCTGGACGGACCTTTCGATGTCCGGCGCGACACTATCAACCAAGGACGCAATCGACCCTATCATCCACCGGGCGTATTTGGAGGAACTGGCAACGGCCTATGTTCCCAATGGCGTTGGTCGGCGCGATCCGCTGATCTCGCCCTTGTTCGCCGATCTGAGCGGATTTCCCCCAATGCTGATACAAGCCGGTTCGGCCGAGACGCTGTTGTCGGACGCAACTCGGCTCGCCGAAGCCGCTGGCGCGGCTGACGTCAAAGTAGGTCTCGAAATTTGGCCGCATATGATTCACGCTTGGCCGGTTTGGAATGCGGGGTTGAGCGCCGGTCGCCGCGCTCTTCACAGCGCAGGCATGTTTGTCCGCGAATGTTTGTAACCCCTGCCGAGGCAACTGCTATCGTATTCCAAACACTTGATCTGGAATCTTGGTGCGCCAAACACTCGACTGCAACGCGGAACAGGCCGGCCAACGCTGCCAATGTTGCGGATATTAAGTCAAATTTTACCGAACTGGCGCCATGGCTTCAGTCAAGGCTGGTTGTATCGGCCAATGCGTTCGACGTATGGAGTAACGATGCGGTCTGTCCCGACGATCTTGGCCGCATTCATGCTCGGCACCTGCGGCGTTGCCAAGGCCGGCGAGGGCACCTTCGGCTGGCTGTCCGGAGACTGGTACCTGACGGTCGGCGCCACCGGCATGGTTGCTCCGAATTTCGAGGGCGGCAAGAACTACCTGCTCAGTGCCTCGCCGATCATCTCGCTCGGCAAGGCTGGTCCCGCGGCGCGCTTCACCTCGCGCAACGACAATATTTCATTGGCATTGATCGACGATGGCGGCGTCCGCGCCGGCCTGACAGGCAAGTTCCTGTTTTCCCGCGACGGTGGTGACGCCGACGAATTGAAGGGTCTCGACCCGGTGCGCTGGGGCGGCGAGGCTGGCGGCTTCTTCGAATTCTATCCTTTGGATTGGCTGCGTGCCCGCGCCGAATTGCGGCACGGCATTCGCGCGCATAACGGTTTTGTCGCCGACATCGCCGCCGACGCCTTTTACGATGTGACGCCCGACGTCAGGATTTCGGCCGGACCGCGCGTTTCGTTCGCCTCATCGGACTATTTCGACGCCTATTACGGCGTTGATGCCAAGGAGTCCCTGGCCTCGGGACTTAGCGAATATCATCCCGGCGGCGGGGTGAAGTCGGCGGGCCTGGGCGGCGCGGTGACCTGGAAGGTGACCGAGCCGATGACGGCCAGTCTGTTCGGCGAATATTCCCGCCTGATGGGTCCGGCCGCCGATTCCAGCCTGGTCAAGGAGCGCGGCTCCAGGGATCAGTTCATGATCGGCGTGTCGACGACCTATCGCTTCGATTTCTCGATGTGAGCGGGCGGGCGTCGGCTCATTTGATCAAACGGCTGTCGAACGGATAATGGTATAGGCCCGCAATCGTAATGCGTGACGCATCGTCATGGGTCGGGTTGAGCAGATAGTTGTTTGCCTTGCGCATTATGATCGAAGGAATTTTCATGAGCGCGTAACGATTGGCCGAGAGAAAGTCCGTGCCCTGTCGCCGTGTTGATTCCATGTCCTTGTCCCAGCCGTCATGGATAACCGGTTCGGTCATTTCTATTCCGTCCGGAACGTCGATTTCGATAAGCTGGTAGGTTTCCGGAACGGTTTCGCGCGTCGCATGCACCAGTATCTCCAGCAGTGCCGTCGAAGGGTGGTCGGTGCAATAGACGATGGGCATTCCGCGCCTGTTCCATCTTCCATCAACGAGCGTTCCGCCACGACCCGAGAGATCCGCGAAATTGGAGATGCGCCAGATGCGCATCGTCAGGCAAGCATGCCAAAGTCGATACGGATAAGCTCTTCGGAAACGACGTGGGCGCCGGTCTCTGTCTCAAGGAGATCGATCGGCCTTGCACCATCCAATGCTATGATCTCGCTTCTCAGCCAACGCTGGGCTTTCTCATGGCTACCGAATACCCGATCCGCCTGCTCGGCGATGCGTTCAAGGCGCAGGGCGCGGTCGGATTCAGCTGGCGAAAGCGGCTCGGCATGTTCCTTGCGACGCGCCAGCGTGCGGCGGGGGGCAACGATACGATAGAGTTCTTCGCTACTGAAACCCAGACTGCGCAGATGATCGATCTTGTCCGTAGGGACGGAAAAGTCGTGTGTTGCGCGAATTGCCCTTGCTGCGACCGACATGAATTGTTTCCTTGGCACTGCAGGCCATTCTGCTTGCCATTTGCCTACAAATGTATGCGCAATTGGCACCTTCCGCAAGGAAGCATCAGAGTTCGGGCTTTTCAATATCGCCTGTCTCGGTTAAAAGCCCAGCCATGACGAGCTTTTCGCGCCTTCTCGCGCCTGCGATACGAATTACAGGCCCGGTGCTCCGGGCGGCCTGACCGCCGCCGGAGCCGCCGGGAATCTTGCGCGCGGCCTCTCGCGCTTTTTCCAGATCATGATAGTTCAACGCCCGGGCTCTTTTGCCGCCGGCAACGCATATGGCAGACGAATGACTGATACCGAGACCGCCGAGACGATCGATTATTCCAAAACGCTCTACCTGCCGCAGACGGATTTCCCGATGCGCGCCGGGTTGCCGGAAAAGGAACCGCTGCTGGTCAAGCGCTGGCAGGACATGGACCTTTACCGCAAGTTGCGCGAAGACGCAGTCGGCCGCGAAAAATACGTGCTGCACGACGGCCCGCCCTACGCCAATGGCAACATCCATATCGGCCACGCACTGAACAAGATCCTCAAGGACGTCATCACCCGCTCGTTCCAGATGCGCGGCTATGACTCGAACTATGTACCAGGCTGGGATTGCCACGGCCTGCCGATCGAATGGAAGATCGAGGAGCAGTACCGCGCCAAGGGCAAGAACAAGGACGAGGTGCCGGTCAACGAGTTCCGGCAGGAATGCCGTGAGTTTGCGGCGCACTGGATCAAGGTGCAGGGTTCCGAATTCCAGCGGCTCGGCGTCGTCGGCGACTTCGACAATCCCTATACGACGATGGCTTTCCATGCCGAGGCGCGCATCGCCGGCGAGCTGCTGAAATTCGCCATGTCCGGCCAGCTCTATCGCGGCTCCAAGCCGGTGATGTGGAGTGTGGTCGAGCGCACCGCGCTGGCCGAGGCGGAGGTCGAATACCAGGACTATGAGTCGGACACGATCTGGGCGAAGTTTCCGGTCGTCAGCCTCGCTCGCCAGGTCATCAACATCAAGGATGGGCAGCCAGCCCTTGATCCCAAGCTGACGCAGACGTCGCTCGATCTGCTTGATGCCAACGTCGTCATCTGGACGACGACGCCGTGGACGATCCCCGGCAACCGCGCCGTCAACTACTCGCCGCGCATCAACTATGGTCTCTACGAGGTTACGGCGGCCGAGAACGCCTTTGGTCCTCAGCCCGGCGAAAAGCTGATCTTTGCCGAGAAGCTTGCGGACGACGCTGCCGCGAAGGCCAAGGTCACTCTGAATCGGCTTCGCAGCGTTGGCGCCGAAGAGCTTGAAAACCTTACGCTTTCGCATCCCCTCAAAGCTCTGGGTGGCGGCTACGATTTTCCCGTGCCGATGCTGGCCGGCGATCACGTCACCGACGATGCCGGCACCGGTTTCGTCCACACCGCGCCGGGACATGGCCGCGAAGACTTCGACGCCTGGATGGATGCTGCCTCTGATCTTCGCCAGCGTGGCATCGACACCGCGATCCCCTTCACCGTCGACGATGCCGGCTTCTTCACCAAGGACGCGCCGGGCTTCGGCCCGGACCGCGAGGGTGGAGCGGCGCGCGTCATCGACGACAATGGCAAGAAGGGCAACGCCAACCAGGCTGTCATCGACGAGCTGATCAAGCGCAACGCGCTGTTCGCGCGCGGCCGCCTGAAGCACTCCTATCCGCATTCCTGGCGCTCGAAGAAGCCGATCATCTTCCGCAACACGCCGCAATGGTTCGTCTATATGGACAAGGAGCTTGGCGACGGCACGACGCTGCGCAGCCGCGCCCTGAAAGCCATCGACGATACCCGCTTCGTACCCGCCGCCGGCCAGAACCGCATCCGCGCCATGATCGAGGAGCGCCCTGACTGGGTGCTGTCGCGCCAGCGCGCCTGGGGCGTTCCGATCGCCGTCTTTGCCGATGCCGACGGCAATGTGCTGCGCGACGAGGCAGTCAACCAGCGCATCATGGACGCCTTCGAGAAAGAAGGCGCCGACGCCTGGTTCGCCCTCGGCGCCAAGGAGCGGTTCCTCGGCAATCACGAGGCCTCGAAATGGCAGCAGGTCATGGACATCCTCGATGTCTGGTTCGATTCAGGCTCGACGCATGCCTTCACGCTTGAGGACCGGCCCGACCTGAAATGGCCGGCCGACGTCTATCTCGAAGGCTCCGATCAGCATCGCGGCTGGTTCCACTCCTCGCTGCTCGAAAGCTGCGGCACCAGGGGCAGGGCGCCCTACGACACCGTCGTCACCCATGGCTTCACCATGGATGAGGAGGGGCGGAAAATGTCGAAGTCGCTCGGCAACACCGTCGTGCCGCAGGACGTCATCAGGCAGTCCGGCGCCGACATCTTGCGGCTATGGGTGGTGACGACCGATTATTGGGAAGACCAGCGGCTCGGCAAGAACGTGCTGCAGACCAATATCGACGCCTACCGCAAGCTGCGCAACACCATCCGCTGGATGCTGGGCACGCTCGCCCACGACGATGGCGAGGAGGTGCCGCTGGATAAGATGCCTGAACTGGAGCGGCTGATGCTGCACCGGCTCGCTGAACTCGATGAGGTCGTACGCTCGGGCTACGACGCGTTCGAATTCAAGCGCATCACCCGCGCGCTGCTCGACTTCATGGTGGTAGAGCTGTCGGCCTTCTATTTCGACATCCGCAAGGATGCGCTTTACTGCGAAGCGCCTTCCAGCGTGAAGCGCAAGGCTTCCGTGCAGGTGGTACGCCATCTCTTCGACTGCCTGGTGAAATGGCTGGCGCCGATGCTGCCCTTCACCATGGAAGAGGCTTGGCTCGACCGTCATCCGGATGCGGTCTCCCTGCATCTCGACCAGTTCCCGGAAATCCCGGCGGAGTGGAGGAACGAGGCGCTGGCGGAGAAGTGGCGTAAGGTGCGGCAGGTCCGCCGTGTCGTCACCGGCGCGCTGGAAATCGCCCGTGCGCAGAAGGTCATCGGCTCTTCGCTGGAAGCGGTGCCGGTCGTCACCCTCGACGATGCCGTGCTCGAAGCGGCGATCGCCGATGTCGACATGGCCGAGATGGCGATCACCAGCGATCTGGTAATCGTGCACGGCAAAGCGCCGGCGGGCAGCTTTACCCTCGACGACGTCAAGGGCGTCGCCGTGGTCGTCGAGAAGGCGGAGGACCGTGGCCTGGTGAAGTGCGCGCGCTCCTGGCGCTACACCGCCGATGTCGGCTCAGATCCGGAATTCCCGGATGTTTCGGCCCGTGACGCCGCTGTTCTGCATGAGCTGAAGGCTTTGAGCCGTCTTTAAGGCGGTGCACAAATGCCACGGCGGGCGGCCGATCGGCCCCCGCGCGTTGCCCTTAACGAGTGGTTGAGGTAAACACGCGAAACTCCGGACGACAAATTGTCGCCGGAATTCCGTCGGAAGAGCATAGGCGATGGGGACCGGACCTTTCTTTGGCCGGCGGCAATCGAGAGGCTGTCTACAGTGGGACTTTTTGGCATGACCGAGAGAACTTACGCGCGCGTTGCGCTGCTGGCGCCGCTTGTCGTATCGGGCCTCGCTTTGTCCGGCTGCATGGGCTCGCCCACTTACGGGACAGACAAGACCGCGGGCGCGCAGCTTGCCGGCGACCTCACCGGGGCTTTTTCCTTCGCACCCAAGCGCAAGGATAGTATCGACTACAAGCCGCGCCCCACACTGGTGAAGCCAGGGCCGGGGCAGAAGGAAGTCTTGCCGCCGCCGCAGGAAAGCATCGAGACGGCGAGTGCCGAATGGCCCGAATCGCCGGAGCAGCGCCGTGCCCGCCTGCGCGCCGATGCCACCCTGCATCAGGACGACCCGGCCTACCAGGCGCAGGTCATCGATGACGTGCAGACGGATCCGGCGTCGGTCAAGGCCGCGCTGAAGCTGTCGGGCTCGAGCCACCCGCCAGCCTGGACTCCCGCCGATTCGGACAAGAGCCGCGCCGCGGAAATCATGCGCCGCCGGGCTGAAGGCAAACAGGGCGACCCGACCACCCGCAGATATCTGAGCGAGCCACCGGTGCAATACCGCGCTGCCGCCGCCACCGCGCCGCAGGGTGACCTCGGCGAGGACGAGTACAAGAAGGAACGCCGCCTCAAGAGGGAGGCGGCTGCCAAGAGTAAGAGCGGCGGCATGTTCGACTGGCTGCCCTGGTAGGCTGACGGCGCCAGAGACGTTCTTGCCCTGGATTGGCTGGCTGGATTGGCTGACTTGGATGGACCGTCTGCCGGACCAGAAAATCAGGCTCCGCGTCGCTCGCGAAAAAAGTCCTTCAGCAATGCTGCTGCTGCGTTCTCGGCCATGCCCGGATAGATGTCGGGCACATGGTGGCAGGTCGGTGACGTGAAGAAGCGAACGCCGTTGACCACTGCGCCGCCCTTCTCGTCCGCAGCGCCGAAATAAAGCCGGCGCAGCCTGGCGAAGGAGATGGCGCCGGCACACATGGCGCACGGCTCCAGCGTCACATAGAGATCGTGGCCGCTGAGCCGCTCGCTGGAAAGCTTGCGGCAGGCCTCGCGGATCGCCAGCATCTCGGCATGGGCGGTGGGATCGGCAAACTCGCGGGTGCGGTTGCCGGCACTCGCAACGACCGTATCGCCGCCGACGACGACCGCGCCAACCGGCACCTCGCCACGCTGGGCGGCGGCTTCGGCTTCTTTAAGCGCCAGCGCCATGAAATCCTGCCGCTTCACGCGGTTTCCATTCCGATTATCTCCTCGCCACTAGAGCGCGATCCTGTTACTACCCGCGCAAACGAGCAAAGGCCACATGGACGACAAAAACAAGAAATTCCCGCGCAAGGCCGGCCCGAAGCCGGCAGGGTCGCGTGGTCGCGATAGCGCTCCCGGCAAGGGCGGCAAGCCGCCCTTCGGCGCCAAAAAACCCTACACTCCGCGCGGCGACCGGACGGCGGCCGCCGAAGGCGAACGGCCGAAGCGCGACTTCAAAGGCGGCGATCGGCCATTCAGCAAAGGGCCGCGTCCGGAAGGCAAGCCTTATGAACAGCGCGAGGGTCCACGCAAGCCTTATGCGCCGCGCGGCGACCGGCCGGCAGCTGCCGAAGGCGAGCGGCCGAAGCGCGACTTCAAAGGCGGCGACAGGCCGTTCAGCAAAGGGCCGCGTCCGGAGGGCACGCCTTATGAAAAGCGCGAAGGTCCGCGCAAGCCTTACACTCCGCGCGGCGACCGGCCGGCAGCTGCCGAAAGCGAGCGCGGCGAGAGGCGCTTCGACCGTCCCAAGCGTGATTTTGGCGATCGTCCCAAGCGTGATTTTGGCGGCGATCGACCGCAAGGGGCACAAAGGGCACAGGTGGCATCGGAAGGCGGCTTCAAGCCGCGCCCGCGTCGCGTCGAGGCAACGGAAGAAGCCGGCGAACGCATTGCCAAGCGGCTGGCGCGTGCCGGTCTGGCCTCGCGCCGCGACGCCGAGGAACTGATTGCGGCCGGCCGCGTCAAGGTCAATGGCAAGGTGTTGTCCTCGCCGGCCTTCAATGTCATGCCCGGCGACATCATCCATCTCGACGGCATGGAGATCCCGCCGATCGAGCGCACCAGGCTGTTCCTGTTCCACAAGCCGGCCGGCGTGGTCACCACCAACCGCGATCCCGAAGGCCGCAAGACCGTCTTCGATGTGCTGCCGCCCGGGCTGCCGCGGCTGATGACCATCGGCCGGCTCGACATCAACACCGAAGGCCTGCTGCTGCTCACCAATGATGGCGGCCTGTCGCGCGTGCTCGAACTGCCGGCGACCGGCTGGTTGCGACGCTACCGCGTGCGCGTTCACGGCAAGGTCGAGGAAAGCGCGCTTGCCGGCCTGCGCGAAGGCATTGCCGTCGACGGTGTCTTTTACGGCGCCATCGAGGCGACCCTCGACCGCGAGCAGGGTTCGAACGCCTGGCTGACACTCGGCCTGCGCGAAGGCAAGAACCGCGAGGTCAGGAACATCCTGGGCGCGCTCGGTCTCGACGTGACGCGGCTGATCCGCATTTCCTACGGGCCGTTCCAGCTCGACGATTTGCCGGAAGGCCATGTGCTGGAGATCAAGGGCCGCGTGCTGCGCGACCAGCTCGGCGAGCGCCTGGTCGAAGAGTCCGGCGCCAATTTCGATGCCGATATCGCCAAGCCGTTTTCCAACAAGCCGGTCAGGCGTGAGCGCGAAGAGGAGCCCGAGCGGCCGAAATTCACCCGCGACGGCGAACGCCGGCCGATCGGCGAGGGCGGCCTGATCAAGAACCGCAAGCGCCGCGAAGGCAGCCGCGACGAAGCGCTCGGCAAGCTGTCGACAAGCCCTGACAGGAGCTTTGGGCCAAAAAAGAGCTTTGGCGAGCGTGGCCCCAGACCTGAACGCAGCGACTTCGGGGACAAACCCCGCGGCGACAAGCCTCGTGGCGGCTTCGGTGGGAAAAAATCCGAACGCGAGCAGCGGCCGATCGAGCCGCCGGGCCAGCGCAAGGCCAATGTCTGGATGGCGCCGGGCGCACGGCCGATCGGCAAGGGCAGGGCGGAGGCAGACGCCGCCAAGGCGGCGGAAAACAAGGCGCGCAAGGCATCGTTCAAGCCGTCTTACGGCAAGCCCGGCGGCAAGCCGCAAGGCGGCGGTGCAAAGCCGTTCGGCAAACCGCGCGGCGAGCGCCCGGATGGCGGTGGCGACCGGCCGCGCGGCGGCCCGAAGGGAAGCAATGCGGATCGTCGGCGGTGAGTTTCGCGGGCGTCCGCTGGCGACGCCCCGCACCTTTGCCATCCGCCCGACCACCGACCGCACGCGTGAGGCGGTCTTCAACGTGCTGGCGCATCGCTTTCCTGAAAAACTGGACGGCGCGCGCGTGCTCGACCTGTTCGCCGGCACCGGCGCGCTCGGCCTCGAAGCGCTGTCGCGCGGCGCCTCCTACGCTGTCTTCATCGAAGAATCCGCCGAAGGGCGCGGCCTGATCCGCACCAATGTCGAGGCCTTCGGCCTCACCGGCCGCACCAAGATATTCCGCCGCGACGCGACGGGCTTGGGCGAGGCGGGCACCATCGCCGCATTCGGCCTGGTCTTCGCCGATCCGCCCTATGGCAAAGGCCTTGGCGAACGTGCGTTGCGCTCGGCCAAGGCCGGTGGTTGGCTCGCCCCTGGCGCGCTCTGCGTCGTCGAGGAAGCGGCGGCGGCGCCGTTCGAGGCAGGGCCGGGCTTTTCGGTTGTCGACGAGCGCAACTATGGCGAGACGGTCATCCGGTTCATCGAGGCCGCCTGAGTTCGGCTTCCACGGTGGCGCCTTCAAAATGACGAACAATTCGCTTTGCCTCGACCAGCAACCCCGCCTATCGTCCCACCACAAACCGGAGCCATCTATGACATTTCAGGCTGAATGGCTGCGCGGAACGCTCTTGGGACTGGCTCTGGTGATGGCCGCGCCGGCTCTGGCGGATAACAATCCTGACGATGGCGTCGTGACCGATTTCCTGCTCGACAACGGCATGGAGGTCGTCGTCGTCCCCGATCACCGCGCCCCCATCGTCACCCATATGGTCTGGTACAAGATCGGCAGCGCCGACGAGCCGCCGGGCAAGTCCGGCATTGCCCATTTCTTCGAGCATCTGATGTTCAAGGCGACCAGCAACCATGCTGCGGGCGAGCTCGACCGTGCCGTCGCCGCCATCGGCGGCTCGGACAACGCCTTCACCTCCTACGACTACACCGCCTTTCACGAGACGGTGGTGCCGCAGGCGCTCGGTGAGATGATGGGCTTCGAGGCCGACCGCATGCGCAATCTCATCCTCAACGACGATGTCATCAAGACCGAGCGGGACGTCATCCTCGAGGAGCGCCGCTCGCGCATCGATAGCAATCCGCAGGCAGTGCTCGACGAGGAAATCGACGCCACGCTGTGGCAGAACCAGCCGTACCGCATTCCGGTCATCGGCTGGATGCAGGAGATGGAGAAGCTGAACCGCACCGACGCGATGGCCTTCTACAACAAATATTATACACCCAACAATGCCGTGCTGGTGGTGGCCGGCGATGTCGAACCGGAAACGGTCAAGGCGCTGGCCGAAAAGACCTATGGCAAGATCGCGCGCGGCCCGGATCTGCCGCCGCGCATCCGCCCGGTTGAGCCCGAGCAGAACACCAGGCGCACGGTGACGCTGACCGACGGGCGCGTCAGCGTGCCGAGCTTTACCACGCAATGGGTGGTCCCGTCCTATCACACGGCAAAGCCCGGCGAAGCCGAAGCGCTCGACGTGCTGTCCGAAATCCTCGGCGGCGGCAACCGCAGCCGGCTCTACCAGGAGCTTGTCGTCAGGCAAGGCATCGCCGCCGAGGCCGGCGCCTTCTTCCAGGGCACCATGCTCGACGACACCAATTTCACCGTCTACGGCGCGCCGCGCGGCGATGCCAAGCTTGCCGACATCGAGGCCGCGGTCGACGCCGAGATCGCCCGCATCGCGAAAGACGGCGTCACCAGCGACGAGCTGGAAAAATCCAAGGACCGTTTCGTACGCTCGATGATCTTTGCCCGCGACAAGCAGGAGGACATGGCCAACATCTACGGCTCGACGCTCGCCACCGGCGGCAACGTCCAGGACGTCCAGCAATGGCCGGACCGCATCCGCAAGGTCACCGCCGACCAGGTCAAGGAAGTCGCTGCCCGCTATCTCAATCTCGACCACGCAACGACCGGCTATCTTCTGCCGCAAACCCAGGCTGGGAATTGATTTGATGATGAGTTTGAGCGTCGGCGCCGCCCCTCACCTGCCTGCCGGCATCCTCTCCCCGTATAGGGACGGGGAGAGGGGCGCCGTCATCGACGGTTTCGCCAATCTTCAGCGTTTGCAGAGCGAGCGCCGGGACAGCGGCCAGCCCCTTCTCCCCGTCACTATACGGGGAGAAGTGCCCGGCAGGGCGATGAGGGGCGGCGCCGACCTTGGCAATTGGCGCGCCGGCCCTCTTCTGGCCACCCTCATTCTCTCCCTCGTCTTTCTCCTCCTGCCGGCGCTTTCCGCTCGCGCCGCCGTGAACATCCAGAAGGTGACCTCGTCGAAGGGCATCACCGCCTGGCTGGTGGAGGATTATTCGGTGCCGATCGTCGCTATCCGCTTCGTTTTCGATGGCGGCGCGACGCAGGACCCGCCCGGCAAGGAAGGGCTTGCCAATCTGATGAGCGGCCTGTTCGACGAAGGTGCCGGCAACCTCGACAGCGAGGCCTTCCAGATCAAGCTCGACGACGTCGGTGCAGAGATGAGCTTCGAGGCGCAGCGCGACGGCATCTACGGCTCGATGCGCATGCTGGCCGACCAGCGCGACGGCGCCTTCGACCTGTTGCGCGTGGCAGTCAACCAGCCGCGCTTCGACCAAGTGCCGATCGACCGCATCCGCGCGCAGATCCTGTCCGGTATCATCGCCAACGAGCGCGATCCCGATACGCTCGCCCAGCGCAAATGGCTGGAAGCGATCTATGGCAATCATCCCTATGCGCGGCCCGACCAGGGCACCAGGCAAAGCATCGCGACGATTACGCCGTCCGATCTCAGCACCTTCCACAAGGCGAATTTCGCCCGCGACGGCCTGCATGTCGCGGTGGTCGGCGCCATCGACGCCGAGACGCTGAAGCAGAAGCTCGACCTGGTGTTCGGCAGCCTGCCGGAAAAGCAGGCGCTTACGCCCGTTCCCGATATCGACCTGAAGCTCGGCCAGCAGCTCGAGGTCGTCTACGACCAGCCGCAGGCTTCGCTGCAACTCGCCTATCCCGGCGTGAAGCGGAACGCGCCGGATTTCTTCGCCGCGGTGCTGATGAACGAGATCCTCGGCGGCGGCACCTTCACCTCGCGGCTGTTCGACGAGGTGCGCGAGAAGCGCGGTCTGGCCTACAGCGTCAGCTCCGACCTCGTCGACCACCAGCATTCCGAGGCGCTGTCCATCACCACCTCGACCCGCGCCGACAGGGCGGCCGAGACGCTGGCCGTGGTGCGCGACGTGGTCAGGCGCATGGCCGAGAAGGGGCCGACCGAAGCCGAGCTGGCGGCGACCAAGAAATACATGATCGGCGCCTATGCCATAAACAATCTGAATTCCTCCGGCGCGATCGCCTCAACGCTGGTCGAGATCCAGCTCGGCAAGCTCGGCATCGACTACATGCAGCGCCGCGCCGCCCTGATAAACGCGGTGACGCTGGACCAGGTGAAAGCGGTGGCGAAAAAGCTGCTCTCCGCCGAGCCGGCCGTCATGGTGGTCGGGCCGAAGCTCGGCGCGGCCAACAAGGGATGAGCCCTAGCTTCGGCATCGCCTTTGGCGGCGGCGGGGCGCGTGGGCTGGCGCATATCCATGTCATCGAGGCGCTGGACGAGCTGGGCATAAGGCCGGCAGCAATCGCCGGCTCGTCGATCGGCGCCATCATGGGCGCCGGCATGGCCTCGGGCATGACCGGCAAGGACATCCACGACTATACGCGCTCGATCCTCGGCCGCCGCGCCGAAGTGGCGACGCGCATGTGGCGGGCGCGGCCCGGCACTTTTGCCGAGGCGATGCAGGCCGGCCTGCGGGTCAGCCAGTTCAATGTCGAGCGCATCCTCAAGGCGTTCCTGCCCGACGCCATTCCCGAGACCTTCGCCGAATTGAAGATACCGCTGAAGGTGACGGCAACGGACTTTTATGGCCACAAGCTCGCCGTGTTCGACGAAGGCGAGCTGCATTCGGCGCTGGCCGCCTCGGCGGCGATCCCGGCGGTGTTCCGTCCGGTGATGCGCGACGGCAGGCTGCTGATCGACGGCGGCATTTACAATCCCGTGCCGTTCGACCTGATCGAGCTCGACGCCGACATCATCATCGCCGTCGACGTGGTCGGCGCGCCGACCGAGGCCGGCCGCAAATTCCCGACCTCCGTCGACCTGATGTTCGGCGCCACGCAGCTGATGATGCAGTCGATCATCGCTAGCAAGCTGAACCAGAGCCGGCCCGACATTCTGATCAGGCCGGCCGTTTCGAAATACCGGGTGCTCGATTTCATGAAGGTCGAGGCGCTGATGGCCGAGACGGTGGCGATCAAGGACGAGCTGAAGCGCGAGATCGAGAAGGCGCTGAGGGCGCGGGAAGACGCTGCGGTCGAGGGCAGGCAGCGGACGGTGTAGGGGCGCTGCCAATCTCTCCCCTTGAGGGGGAGATGTCGCCGAAGGCGACAGAGGGGGTCGTCTCGCGTAATGCGCCAACCCCCCACTGCCGCAAGAGAGGAGCCGAGCCCGGTCGAACCGCCCCCTCTGCCCTGCCGGGCATCTCCCCCTCAAGGGGGGAGATTGGCTCATCACCCCATCCCAGCCGCATACTCCAGCGCCACCACGCCGTTGCTGAATTGCGTGGCCGAGATCAGCTCGAGCGGCAATTGTGCGCCGGGCGGGAACAGCAGCTTGCCCTGGCCGACGGCACCGGGATAGCTGAGCAGCCTGATGCGGTCGGCCAGGCCATGGCGCAGCAATTCCTGAGCGACGCTGAGGCTGCCATGCACATAGATGTTGCCGCCGCTGCCTTGCTTCAGCCCTCTGACCGCTTCCGGCAACGCGCCCTGCAGCAGCTCGGCCGGCTGCCAGTCGAGCGCCTGCAAGCTGGTCGAGGCGACATATTTCGGCAGCGCGTTGAACCGCTCGGCGAAGTCTCCGGTCTCCTTGGGCCACGAGCCGGCAAAAATCTCATAGGTCGTGCGCCCCAACAGCATGGCGCCGCTGTCGGCAAGCTCGTCGTCCTTGAACTTTTGCATCTCATCATTCCAGGCCACGCTAGGCAGCTTCTCGACCTCGGCAATGCCATCGACGCTGATGAATTCGGTGATGATGAGTTTTCTCATGGCGGGTTCCTTTCTGGCAGGGCCGAATGGCGCGGGCCTTATGCGACATGCGCCGTCAACTAGCGCGGCGCTTTTTCAGCGGGAGGGCTTTCCCCGTTCGCTTCCAAAGACCGATACCGTGGGAAAAGCTTCTCCGACCCTGCCCGTCGTTCGGTCATGCCACAAGATCCGCATCGGCGGCCGGTCTTTTTTGCTTGTCCCCGATTGGCTCTGGTTCGTAGCTACCTGTTGCCTACAGGTTGGCAATACCGGCTTTCAGCAGTCCTTCGCGGACGTGCTGCACATCAGACTCCTGGGCAAAGTGCAGGGTGGCGATAAATGAATCGAGGTCGAATTGGGGATCGAGCGTTCTGATCTTGCCTAGATGCGCCGCGGCCGCGATTTCGTCGCCGAGCCAGCCGTAGCAGGCAGCGGCGAAAGCGTGCTGAGCCGAGTCCATGGTTGACAGATGCATGAAAGCTTCGATCGCCTCGCCATACTGGCGCGCGGCGAAATGCGCCTTTCCCAGATGGCTCCAGAACCTCTCCGGGTGGTGCGGGTTCAACTGCATTGCCTTGCGGATCCACTCAATTCCCTCTTCCGGCCTCCCGAGCCACGTCAATAACTCGCCTTGCTGCACCACCACGAGGTCGTAATTGGGATTGAGGGCCAGCGCCCGCTCTTGATGGTAGCGCGCAGTGGTCAGCTCATTGTTGTTCACGTTCACTGCCGCGAGAATGCGGTGGACATCGGCATCGTTGTTGTCCAGCGCCAGCGCCCTGTCCAGCGCCGCCATGATGTTGTTCCAGATGGCATCCCTGTCTTCGCACCAGTTATGGACCCAGGCCTGGCCAAGAATGCAGGCCCGCCAGGCATGGGCATGGGCATAATCGGGGTCGAGCGTGACGGCCCTTTCTATCAAGGTTTGCGCGCGTTCATTATCCGCAATCGTGCTTCGGTGATGCAGCACCTTGGCAGCAAGCACACATTCATACGCGGCCATGTTTGCAGGTTTCGCCCGCGCGAGCTGGTCCCGCTGAGCCGCCTCGACACGACCGGGCAGCGTGGCTGCGATCGCCGCGGTCACCTCATCCTGAATCGCGAATATGTCGTCCAGCTTCCGGTCATATTTGTCTGCCCAAATATGAGCGTCATTCGCCGTGTCGATGAGCTGAACCGTCACGCGCACCCTGTCGCCGATCTTGCGGACGCTTCCCTCCACCAGGTATTGGACGGTGAGTTTCTCGGCCACCTCGCGCACATTCACGGCGCGGTTCTTGTAGACGAAGCTGGAATTGCGCGAGATGACGAACAGCTCATGGTGGCGGGACAGTTCGGTGATGATGTCCTCGGTCAGTCCGTCCGCGAAAAATTCCTGCTCGGGGTCGCCGCTCATGTTGGTGAATGGCAGCACCACTATCGAAGGTTTCGAGATGGATCGCTTCGCCTCGACTTCTGGCAGGGCAGGACTGTCAAACCCAACGCGATAGAGGCGAACCGGGCGGCTGATGTTCTTTAACGTCTTCTCGCCCAGGTCCTCCATGGCAATTTCGAGACGGTCGGCAATTTGGGTCGCCACCGCTGCGGTCACGCAGATACCGCCGACGTCGGCGAGTTGCTCGATGCGTGAGGCAATATTGACGCCGTCGCCGAAAATGTCCTCATCGTCGAAAATGATGTCGCCGAGATTTATGCCGATCCTGAATTCGATACGCCGTTCTTGCGGCACATCCGAATTGCGCCGTTTCATGCGCTGTTGGATTTCCACGGCGCATTTCACGGCATCGGTCACGCTCTGGAACTCAACGAGCATGCCGTCTCCGGTGGTCTTGATGATCCGGCCCTTGTTCTTCGCGATGGCGGGATCGACCAGTTCTATGCGATGGGTCCGAAGGCGTGCGAGCGTGCCGGATTCGTCGGCCTCCATCAGCCGACTGTAGCCCGCCATATCGGCAGCCAGAATTGCGGCTAGTCTCTGTTCCATCGCTTGAACCAAAAACCAAGCCTATCCTTCCTGGGTTGCCAAATCCAGCAATTTGGGCTTGTGGTGGAATCAAGACGTCTTCCTACCGCCGTAGCAAGAAAGGGCGGGTCAGAACCTTCCGCCTTCCGCCAGGTGGCTGCGAACTCGCATCAATCGCGGGAGGGATCCGCGCGGCGTCAAGCTCGTCGAGGCGACATATTTCGGCAGCGCGTTGAAGCGGTCGGCAAAATCTCCGATCTCCTTGGGCCACGAGCCGGCAAAAATCTCATGGGTCGCGCGCCCCAAAAGCATGGCGCCGCTGTCGGCAAGCTCGTCCTCGTTGAATTTTGCATCCCATCGTTCCAGGTAACGCTTGGCAGTCTCGCCGATGCCATCGACGCTGATGAATTCAGTGACGATGAGTTTTCTCATGGCGCTCCTCCTTGTGTCAGAGGACGGATGGCGCGGGCCTTCTGCGATACGCGCCGTGGAAAAGAGCGCGGCGCTTTGTTAGGGGAGGAGCTTTCCCTAGACGGTTCCAAAAGAAGACCGATACCACGGGGAAAAGCTTCTCCGACCTGGACTAACCTCCCAAGATCGGATTTTGGTGTTCTGAGGCAGATATCCCCAAAGAACGCATTGCAGGAAGATCATGGGATTCGGGGTTTTCATTCATCGCTCAGATTCGATCTACAATGACCGCCCCGCCGAGCAATACCAGTTTCCTCGCCCATATCTGCGCCGCGTCGAAGCATGCGTTGGCGACTGGATCATCTATTACGAGCCCAGCAAGGTAGACGATACCCGCGGCTATTACGCCGTAGCCAAAGTCCAACAAATCATTCCCGATCCTGTGACGGCTGATATGTACCTCGCTCTGATTGAGCCTGGAACCTATCTCGATTTCGTCAACCCTGTTCCATTTAATGGAACCGATGGTCTCGTTGAGCGAGGCTTGCTCAACGATCAGGGACGAATTTCCGGTCGCGCCCAATCGGCCGTCCGCCCAATTAGCCCGGCCGATTTCAACCGCATCATCGATTTGGGCCTGGACACGAACGGGTCGTTGCTACCGCGCGTAGATGAGGTCGGCACATCTTCTGGCTTTCAGGAGGAGCAGGCGCCATTCGAATTCGAGCAGAGCCGCGATCGCGTAAACTACATCGGATCGCGAATTGTGCGAGACCGCATTTTCCGTCGCATCGTCTTGCGCGCCTATGACGAGCGCTGCGCGATCACCGGACTGAAGCTGATAAATGGCGGCGGCCGAGCAGAAGTTTCAGCCGCCCATATTCGATCGGTCGAAGCGAACGGCCCGGATGTCATCAACAACGGGATTGCACTGTCCGGCACCGCGCACTGGATGTTCGATCGCGGGTTGATCAGCCTATCCGATGACCTCGAAATCCTGATCTCGCGACAGGTCAACGACCTCGACAGCGTGCAGGGATTCATAAACAGGACCCGCCGCGCGCTTTCGCCTCGCCGACACTTTGACCGCCCGCATTCTCATTTTTTGCAATGGCACCGCGAGCACTGTTTCAAGCAATGAGGCGGCGTCTGGGCTCGCCCCCCGGGGCAGGCAGGTGAGCGGGTGAAGTGAATTGTGTTGCGCTGTTACGGCCGCTTTGGACCCTGGCCGTGCTTGGCATTAAAGAAAATCAATAATCGCGTAGTGAAGGTACGGCAAAGCAAGACCCTCCAACTTGTTGGTTGCGGGTTTGGAACTCGCCGCTTAATGTCCATTCGGGGGAACTGGCATGGATCTCGAAAAAGCTCAGGCAATGCTTGCCACCTTGCGCAAAAGCGGCGTGGCAGGTTGGCAGATTCTGGAATTTATTGATCACGGCAAGTCGGCTGCAGTCTTCAAGGCGAAGCGCGGCGAGTCAATGGCGGCGGTGAAAATCTTCGACACCGAGTTAATCACACGGTTCGGCGACGCCGCCTTGCTTGAACGCATGGAGCGCGAGAAATGGCTAGTCGGCCACGATCATCCTAATATTGTCAAAATGATAGATTCCGGCGTCGAGCCGAACTCTGGAAATCATTTCCTGATCATGGAATTGCTCGATGGAGACAACTTGTCCAAGACGCTCGACAAGTTACCGCCGGAACGGCTTCCGTTACTTGTTGAACAACTGGCGTCCGCTGCTGAGTATCTCGAATCCCTGCAACTAGTGCATCGGGACATAAAACCTGCAAACATTGTTATAGCCGACAATCTACAACGACTCGTGCTGCTGGATTTTGGGGTCCTGAGGCCTGTTGGCGAAAAGGGCCTGACGGACAATGGAGGCACCCCGCTGTTCGTTGGCACAAATCAATACGCGTCGCCTGAATTTGCCCTGAGGCAGGAAGACGACAGCCCTAGTGGCTGGCAGGCAGTAACGTTCTACCAAATTGGAGCTGTGATTCATGACATGGTTATGAAGCAGCCGTTGTTTGGCGCACATACGGGCGTTCCGGCGCGATTGGCTCAAGCGGTCCAGAACGAAGTGCCAGCCATTCTCTCAACGGATGTCCCGCCGTATCTGATCGCATTAGCTCAAAACTGCCTTGTAAAATCTCCCGAGGCCCGCCTGCAGATGGTCAGTTGGGATAATTTCAAACAGCCGGTCGAGCGAAAAGATCGAGCTCTGGAACTTCAAGACCGCATTCGACAGCGCGCGTCCGCAGCACAAACGCGGCAATCTGAAACTACCAAATATGAAGCTTCCGAATATTCGGACGCAAAGCGTCTGATGCATAATGTTAGCGAGATAGCGCGAGAAACGCTGCGAGGCCTTGGACAGGACGATCCTCCGATGCCCCGACGTATAGTTTATACCCTCAGCGAGCCGATTGACGGCGTTCGCCCGGACTTCGAGCCGCTTGCAGAAGTCGGGTTACCAGATGGACTTTCAGTGTGCATTTTTATCAACGTGATCGATGAGAAGAGCCGAATTGTGGCTCTGGACGGTGGATCGTCCAACTGTCGCGAAACAGCGAATTGGTCGCCTGAATCGAAAAGATTTTATATCGGCACTTTGGACCAAAGAGCGATACAAGATGCGATATCCCTTTTTGTATTCGGGGTCGTCGATAGCGCCCAGCAGATATCAATAAATCTCGAAGCCAGTGAAGGGTTAAAGAGCTAATGGAGGCCACCTGGTGGACCAAGCCTGAGCAGTTAGACGCCGAACAGCGAGACGTCATCGCTCTGCCTTTGGCTGGAAATCACCTTGTGCTGGGTCCGCCGGGGAGTGGAAAGACTAACCTTCTTTTGTTGCGCGCGTCATATTTGCAGGCGAACGGTATAAACAATTTCCAACTCTTAACCGTTGGGAGAGTTTTGCGAGAATTCCTTGCGCGTGGCAGCGAGACGACTAAAATATCAGCGAATAAAATCGACACATTCGTTGGGTGGGGCTCTGACGTACTTGACAACTGCGGCGTGGATTTCCGCGTTAATGCAGGCTATGAGGAGCAAAAGAATATTATTGTTGAAAAATTAACCGCTCTGGACGACGAGCAGGTAGATGATCATAGACTAGATGCAATATTACTAGATGAATGTCAGGATTATTCTGTTCAAGAAGTAAACATCGCGATCAGATTCTCAAACAGGATATTTGCAGCCGGGGATAGTCGCCAGAGAATATACAAGAATCGCGGATCGATTGATCGCCTTAGGCAGGTTTGCCCAGCGGTTAACCAACTAACATATCATTACAGAAACGGTATAAAAATCTGTAGGGTCGCCGATGGCATAACGGGTCTTGTCGGCTCGAAAGACGGCTTGGAGGCCACGTCTCAATATAAAGAGTTGGAGGCCCCATCTCAGGTTGCGTTCTTCGAGCCGGAATCAATTCAGGATCAAGTGTCTAAGGCAGTCTCTGCCCTACAAGCGCAACTGAGGGCATATCCGACAGGTATGCTTGGGGTGCTGTGCCCCCTCAATAAAGATGTGCGGGAGGTGTGGAGTCTACTATCTACAACTCACCTTCGATCTGAAGTCCAGCTTCAGATGAGGGACACCGGATACGACGCTCTTGATCCCGATCGACGTATTTTGGTGGGTTCGATTCACGGAGCGAAGGGCCTCGAATTTCGTGCGCTCCACCTCCTTGCAATGGAGGGGATCAGCAGTTTCCCAACCAACAGGACACGACTTGCATACACCGGCGTTACGAGAGCAAAGACCAGCCTGACGATATATCGGGGAGGCCCCCTAATCGGTCCACTGCAGAACGGCGAGGCCGCACTCGCTCCCCCGCCGACATCGATCGACCTAAAATCCCTCTTTAACGCGTGACCCACATGAAAACGTTTGCTGCACTCGATCGCCGTTCGTTTCTTGATTGGATCGCGGAGGATAGCGAGCCACGCGGGAGCGCCATAGATTCTGATTTCGAAGTAGGCCACATGCTGGGTGCCGGAATGGTTGGCTTGATCTGGGAAGGAAAGGCTCGCGGTCCAAACAATTTGCCAAGTCCCTTATTGGTCGTTGCTGACGACGACATTAGAGATTTCCTAGCTTGGACCTCTACGTACATCTCGAATTACACGCCTTTTACAGCGTTTTTTCGTGTAGTTACAGCAGAGGATGTTCGTCGCTTTGAACTCCTGGATGACCGAAGCTCCGCGTTGCCTGAGACGATGTTGACCGCGCTGGCTGGCGTCGCGGTCGCCGAAGCGGTTGTTCAAATGCCGCAATCTCCGCGCACTCTAACAAGCTTATCGGTGCAGGCGTGCCAAGCAACCTTTTCGTATGCCGCGTTGCGAGGGCTCGCGTCCGGTCTCCATCCCGCCGACCTATCTGAACTCGCTGAAGCTTGGGGCCGCGCAAGGGAAATCACCTCTGACATATCCCTTCGGTTGGATGCCGATTCATCCAGCATGTTTTGGATGATCGCAGTTTCAAGCCTGATGGAAGATTCGGCCAGCACTAAGAACCGATCCGGCACGTGGACTGAGGCAATTGAGGAACTTATCCGAGCCGCTAGGTTTGACCGGCCTTTGGCTGGAAGCGCGGCATGGCAGCAGCTAAAGGTTGACCTGCCTTTCATCGGTTCGATTGAGAAGCAATTTGAAGTCTCTCGCGAAGAGCAGCTTCATACCCTCGATCGAACCGCTCAGACACTAATACAATCGTCGGTTCCGAGGCCCCTGGCGGAAGCGTGGGTTGGAATGCTTGCATCGCGCCTCTCGAACGGGTCCTTTGACTACATCGGGGTGCTCGATAGCGTGAGGGACGCTTTACCAAGTTCGCTCTTATGGTTCGCTTTATTTTCTAGCTGGCGGCCGGGCTTCGATGGATTGGTGAACGGTCGTTGCCTAGGACGTCAAGTTGCAAAGGAGGCTCTTGAACAATCCTCTATCTTCGACGTTCCTACCGCAGACATTTCACTCCGTGAGTTCGAAATTGCGGGAAGGTCACGTTCGCAGGATTCGATCCGCACGAAGGTATCATCGATAGTCGAAGTTGAACTTCTGCCTATGATCTCTTCTAAGTTCCGATTCTCCAGAACGAGGGAGGATACTTCCCGTGAGCGTCTACCGGAGTTGAATATACCCCGCCTAAGAAACGCCCTGATGGAGGCGCTGCAGTCGCTTGAGCAGCCAGAGCCTTCAAGGGACTTCCGACCGCCTCAACAGCGGAGTCTTTTCGAAAAGCAAACTAGTGGGGCAAAACCTGTGCGAGCGAAAAAGGGCAGATAGCACGGAGGTCAAACGTCGGCATCCGAGGTCAGTTGATGGCCTAAGAGGTTTGAGAAATGACCGCTTTAAGTCGCTGCTGCATCGATCGGCACATCAAACAGAAAGTGCACCTGATCAGACAATCGGCGCTCGCCATCAGGCCCTCTCTCTCTGAGAAAACCTTTTCCCAACCGCCCGGCGTCCGCTGACCTCACCAGTCAGCACCCCGCAGCGCCGCAAGAGAAAAGCTTTTCCCAGCCGGGAGGATCGATACCCAAATCATGCCGTCCGACGTCCAGCCAACGCCCGCCAAACAGCCAGTCACCCTCCGTGAGGTGGCCGCACTTGCCGGCGTCAGCGTCGCCACGGCGTCCAAGGCCCTGAACGGGCAGGGGCGGATGACGGCCGAGACGCGGACCCGGATTCGCGAGACGGCGCAGCGGCTTGGCTTTCGCCCGATACCGTCGGCCTTTTGACCAACGACCTATCGCCGCGCCTTCGGCGCGCATTTGTGATGGTCACCGCCTTCATGAAGCAACTCTGATCCCAAATATCATCGTGCGATGCCAAGCCGTTGCGGGAGGGGACTGGGTAACGTCAGCAAAGTGGAACAATCCGGCAGCCGGCGGGTTTGTACGATGAAGGGCGATCTGTTTCGGAGGAAGATTACGATGAAACGCGTCCTTGCCCCACATGCGGTGCGACTGATGCTCGGCGGCGTAACCGCCTGCCTGCTCACGGTCGTCGAGATTCCCAACCCAATTGCGCCATTGTCGCTTGTGTCCGAGGCAAGGGCTGCCACCACCGTTTCGATCAGCACGTTCTACGAAGACCTGTCTTCCTATGGTGATTGGGTCTCGTATCACGGAGCGACCGTTTTCGTGCCGGTTGATGTGCCTGACGATTGGCGTCCGTACACGCTTGGACACTGGGTCTATACCGAGCAGTATGGCTGGCTCTGGGTGTCCGACGAGCCATTCGGCTGGGCGACGTACCATTACGGCCGGTGGGGCTATGCCGACGATATCGGCTGGTACTGGGTTCCGGGCACTCGCTGGGCGCCAGCATGGGTGAGTTGGCGTCGTGACAGAGAGCACATCATTTGGGCGCCGCTGCCGCCCCGCCGCGATCCGGATTTGATTTCAATCGAGGTGACCTTCGACACGACGCCGGATTATTACTGGGTTGTGGTCCCCACCCGCGAATTCCTTGCCGCGGACATTTCTGTGGTCGTTATTCGTGATGAGCCGGAGTTTGTGCGCATTGTCGAGGCGGCCGAACCGGCCGGCGACGTGACGATCCAGAACAATTTGGTGATCAACAAAGTCATTGATGTCGATGTGATCGAAAAGGAGACGAACCAGAAGGTGACTGCTGTCAAGGTCAGCAAGACCGACGCGCCCGAGAAGTCCGGCAAACTGGAAAACGATAGGGTCGCTGTCTTTGAGGGCGAGGTGAAAGCCGACCCTAAGGCCAAACCAGCTAAGCTCAAAGACATCGAAGAGGTGAAGCAGGTTCAGGCTGGCCGGAAATCGAAGCCGACCGAAGGCGCTGCAACGACCGAGCAGGCCAAGCCCGAAGAAACCGCCAAGCCTGAGAAGCCGAAGGCCAAGGAGCAGCCGGCCACCGAGCAGCAGCAGGCCCAGCCCGAAAAGGCGGCCAAGCCTGAGAAGCCGAAGGCCAAGGAGCAGCCGGCGACCGAGCAGCAGCAGGCCGAGCCCGGCAAGGCGGCCAAGCCTGAGAAGCCGAAGGCCAAGGAGCAGCCCGCCGCCAAGCAGCAGCAGGCCGAGCCGGAACAGGCGGCCAAGCCTGAGAAGCCGAAGGCCAAGAAGCAGCCCGCCGCCGAGCAGCAGCAGGCCGAGCCGGAACAGGCGGCCAAGCCTGAGAAGCGGAAGGCCAAGAAGCAGCCCGCTGCCGAGCAGCAGCAAGCTGAGCCGGAGCAGGCTGCCAAGCCTGAGAAGCGGAAGGCCAAGGAGCAGCCAGCGGCCGAGCCGCAGCAGGCCGAGCCCGAGCAGGCGGCCAAACCCAAGCCACAGAAACAGAAAAACAAGGCGTGCGATCCACAGACTGAGAACTGCTAGCCGTGCGGGAAGACTGCGGCACCGCGATTATTCCATCGCGGTGCCCGCTGAAAGGCAATGCACGCCAAAGCTGCTCGCCCTCTTTCCTTCGGGCCGCCATGGCAGATCCTGGACCCAGGGCAGCGAGTCGTAGTTGACTGCCGAACATGCCTGTAACCGGGCCATTCCCTCTTGCCATCCTTGCATCCTTCCCCTAATCTTCCTTTTGAGAAAACCTTTTCCCAACTCTGCCGGCATCCGCTGACTTCACCATTCAGCGCCTCGCAGGCCGGTAAGAGAAAAGCTTTTCTCAAATGGGAGGATCGATATCCAAATCATGGCGTCCGACGCGCAGCCAACGCCTGTTTCTGCCAAGCAGCCCGTCACCCTGCGTGAGGTGGCGGCGCTCGCCGGCGTCAGCGTGGCCACGGCCTCAAAGGCGCTGAACGGGCAGGGGCGGATGACGGCCGAGACGCGGACCCGTATTCGCGAGACGGCGCAGCGGCTTGGCTTTCGCCCGAACAGCCTGGCGCAGAGCCTGCTCAGGCGGCGCTCCTTTACCGTCGGGCTTTTGACCAACGACACCTATGGCCGCTTTTCGCTGCCGCTGATGGCCGGCGTTTCCGATGCGCTGGTCGATGCCGGCGTCTCGGTGTTCCTGTGCAATGTCGAGGACGACCCGCGCCTTGCCCAGCTGCATGTCGATGCCATGCTCGACAAGCGCGTCGACGGCATCATCGCCACCGGCAAGCGCATCGACCGCCACCTGCCGGTCGACCTCGCCAATCTCGGCATTCCGGCGATCTACGCATTCACCGAGCCCGATCCCGGCGCCATCGCGTTGGTCTCCGACGATGCCGGCGGTGCGCGGCTGGCGGTCGAGCATTTTTGCCGGCTCGGGCGGCGGCGCATCGCCCATGTCAGCGGGCCGGCGAGCTTTGCCGTGGTGCATGCCCGCGCCGAGGCTTATCGCGCGGTGCTGGCCGAGAACGGCCTGCCGGTCATGGAGCCGCTGCTCGGCCCGTGGTCGGAGGCCTGGGGCCACGAGGCGGTCAAGAAGCTGTTCGACGGCGAGGGTTTCGACGGTACGCGCGAAAAGCCCGATGCGGTGTTTTGCGGCAACGACCAGATCGCGCGCGGCGTCATCGACGCCTTGCGCGAGCGCGGTATCGGCGTGCCGGACGAGGTCGGCGTCATCGGCTTCGACAACTGGCAGATCGTCGCCGAGGCAACCCGCCCGCCGCTGACCTCCGTCGACATGAACCTGGCCGCGCTCGGGCGCGAGGCCGGCCTTGCCCTGCTTTCGCTCGTCGGCGGCGAACCCGCCGAGCCGGGCATCAGAAAACTGCCGTGCCGGCTGGTGGTGCGTCAGTCATGCGGCCGTCCGCCGGACGGCTGAACGAAACGGGCCGTGTCGATAGTCACCCGCTTGGGGCGCGGCTAAATTAAGACGCTAAATTAAAACCATGTGGAGGAGAAGCATGAGAACCACCATTACCGGGCTCGCCATCGCCGCGAGCATTTTGGGCACGCTGGCAACAGTCGGCCCGGCCGCCGCCGACACCGCCAACATCTGGGTTCGCGCCGACGGCTCGAACTTCATGCCGCGCATCGTCGATGCCTTCAACAAGGGGCATCAGAACCAGATCAAGCTCGACATCATCCCCAACGCCGAAATCATCCCGAAATACGGCGCTGCCGCCGCTGGCGGCACGGCGCCCGATGCGCTGTCGCTCGACCTGATCTACACGCCGTCCTTCGCCGCCGCCGGCCAGCTCGAAGACATCACCGACTGGGCGAAATCGCTGCCCTATTTCGCCAGCCTGTCGCCGGCGCATGTCAAGACCGGCACCTATAAGGGCCGCATCTACGGGCTGCCGTTCTCGGCGGATTCCTCGGTGCTGATCTGGAACAAGAAGCTGTTCAAGCAGGCCGGCCTCGACCCGGAAAAGGGCCCGACCAACTGGGCCGAGATCGAAGCCGACGCCGAAAAGGTCAATGCGCTCGGCGGCGACATCAAGGGCTTCTACTTCTCCGGCAATTGCGGCGGCTGCAACATCTTCACCTTCACGCCGCTGATCTGGGCCTCGGGCGGCGACATCCTGACCGAGGACGGCTCGAAGGCGACGCTGGACACGCCGCAGATGCGCGGCGCCATCGACCTCTACCGTTCGATGGTCAAGAAGGACCTCGTGCCTTCAGGCGCGCAGACCGACACCGGCTCCAACTTCTTTGCCGCCTTCGCCACCGGCAATATCGGCATCTCGCCGTCCGGCGCCTTCGCCATCGGCGCGTTGAACACGCAATATCCCGACATCGACTACGGCATCACCTTCCTGCCCGGCAAGGATGGTGGCTGGTCGTCGTTTGCCGGCGGCGATAATTTCGTCGTCACCAAGGGCACCACCAAGGTCACGGTGGTGAAGGAGTTCCTCGATTTCGCCTATTCGCTCGAAGGCCAGACCATCCTGGCGAAATACGGCAGCCTGCCGGTGCGCGGCGACATCGCCAATGAGGCGCTGAAAGACCTCGACCCGCGCTACAAGGTTGCCGCTGAAGCCATGGCCAAGGGCCGCACGCCCTATTCGGTGGTGTTCAACGACCTGATCAACTCGGCCAACGGTCCGTGGAACCAGATGATGAACGAGGTCTTCTTCGGCGAAGACGTCGACGGCGCCATCGCCAACGCGCAGGAAACGATGCAGTCGATCATCGATTCGGCGCCGCAGAAGTAAGGCGCCGGCTCCACCTCCCCCTCGAGGGGAGGTCGGACCGCAGGTCCGGGTGGGGTCATCGCGGCAGTGCTCGACGCTCTTTTGATGTCGGAGCACTTCGCAGAGGACCCCACCCCCGGCCTTCGGCCGGACCCTCCCCTCGAGGGGGAGGGGACGTCCCGCCAATGGAACAACAGGCATGAGCACCATCACAGTACGCCGTCGCAACGTTGGCTCCCCCTTCTCCCCTTGTGGGAGAAGGTGTCGCCGAAGGCGACGGATGGGGGGTGCTCCAGCTTGGCTCGGACGGCATTCCTTCCAACACCCCTCATCCGTCTCGGCGCTTCGCGCCGATCCACCTTCTCCCACAAGGGGAGAAGGAGAAGGCCAGCGATGACCACCATCACAGCAACCACCGCCGCGCCAGCGCGCGCATACAAACTCGTCGGCGCCGGCCGCCGGCAGTGGATCGGCTTGCTCTATGTCGCGCCCGCCGTTGCCCTGGTCGTCGTCTTCTTCATCGTGCCGCTTTGCATGACCGCCTGGATGTCGCTGCACAACTGGCCGCTGATGGGCGCGCATAGCTTTATCGGCCTCGACAATTACTGGGCGATCCTGCGCGACACCCGTTTCTGGAACGCGCTGAAGTTCACCGGCTACTACACGGTGGTGGTCACGATCGCGATCTTCGCCGTCGCCTTTCCGCTGGCGCTGTTCATCGAAAGGCCGCGGCAGCTGACCGGCTTCTACCGCACGTCCTTCTTCATGCCGGCGGTCATCGGCTTCGCCTCGGCGAGCCTTTTGTGGTCGTGGCTGCTCAATGTCGATTCCGGCCTGTTCAGCCCGGCCGCCTTCGAGCTTGGCCTGACCGAGAAGAAATTCAACCTGCTGGCGACCTTCCAGCCGGCCTTCTGGTCGATCATCGCCATGGTGGTGTGGAAGGTGGCGGGCTTCACCATGATCATCCTGATGACCGGCCTGCAATCGATCCCGCCGGATCTGCAGGAGGCGGCGATGATCGACGGGGCAGGGCCATTCGCGCGGTTCCGGGCGATCACCTTGCCGCTGATGCGCCGCACGCTGGCGCTGGCGCTGATCCTGTCGGTGGCCGGCTCGATCCTCGCCTTCGACCAGTTCTACATCATCCTGCGCGGCGGGCCGCGCAACCAGACGCTGACCGCCGTCTACTGGATCTTCAACCAGTCCTTCGTGTCGTTCAAGCTCGGCTATGGCGCAGCACTTTCGATGGTCCTGCTGGTCATCCTGGTGGCGCTCAGCCTTATCCAGCTGCGGCTGCTGCGCAATCCGGAAGGGGTCGACTGATGGCGCAGGCAAGGAGCCGCAAACGCCGCATTGGCATGCAGATCGCCGAGCACTCGACCGGCATCATCGCATCGATACTGTTCCTGGCGCCGATCGCCTGGACGGTGCTTTCGGCCTTCAAGCCGGCGCAGGAAGCGCGCCAACCGCCGCTGCCGCCGTGGCCGACCAGCGGCATCTCGCTCGAGAACTACGCGACGCTCAACACCTTTGGCGACGGCCTCTGGCTGCCGGCGCAAAACAGCATCTACGTCTCGGTCATGACGGTGGTGCTGTCGGTGATCGTCAGCGTGCTCGCCGGCTACGGTTTCTCGCGCTTCCGCTTTCCGCTGAAGAACCTGCTGTTCGTCGTCATCCTGTCGACGATCATGATCCCGTTCCAGTCGATCCTGACGCCGATCTTCCTGGTGCTGACAAAAATCGGCCTGCACAACACGCTGACCGGGCTGGTCTGCGTCTACGTCACGCTGCAGCTGCCGTTCTCGATCTTCATGATGCGCAACGCCTTCGACGCGGTGCCGCGCGAGATCGAGGAAGCGGCGCGCATGGACGGCGCCAACAACGTCACCATGCTCTTGAGGGTGATGCTGCCGCTGGTCTGGCCGGGCATCGTCACCATCGCGCTGTTCGCCTTCCTTGGCGCCTGGAACGAGTTTCTGGCGGCGCTGGTGCTGATGACAGACCAGTCGAAATTCACGCTGCCGATCATGATGACCGCGCTGCAGTCCGGCCGCTTCGGCGCCATCGACTGGGGCGCCGTGCAGGCCGGCGTCACCGTCATGATGGTGCCGTGCCTGGTGCTCTTCCTGCTGCTGCAGCGCTTCTACATCCGCGGCCTGATGGCAGGGGCCGTGAAGTGACCAACCGAACCGAACCGGAGTAAATTGATGACCGCATCGCAATCCGCCAGTCAGGGCGCCAAGCCGAAACTCGCCTTCCGCCCGCTGCCGGTGCCGCAGGTCGACGTGCGCGGCTTCTGGGGCGACCGCGTCGATGCCGTCGCCTCAAAAACCGCCGGCATCCTCTATGACCGCTGCGTCGAGGCGCGCATGCTCGAGCAGATCGACCCCGACCGGCCGTCGCCCGGCGTCGTCATTCCGTTCCACTCACCTTCACCGGACGAGGCGGCCACCGCCGGCAACGAGTTCACCGGATCGACGGTGACGACGCAGATGTTCTGGGACTCCGATTGGGGCAAGACCATCGAGACCGCCGCCTATTCGCTCTATCGCCGCCGCAACGACGAGCTCGAAAAGAAGATCGATGCCGTCATCGACATGTATGGCAAGCTGCAGCAGCCCGACGGCTATCTGTCGAGCTGGTACCAGCGGATCCAGCCGGGCTTGCGCTGGACCAATCTGCGCGACTGCCACGAGCTCTATTGCGCCGGCCACCTGATCGAAGGCGCGGTCGCCTATTACCAGGCCACGGGAAAACGCAAGCTGCTCGACATCATGTGCCGCTATGTCGATCACATTGCCGAGACGTTCGGTCCCGAGCCCGGCAAGAAGAAGGGCTATTGCGGCCATGAGGAGATCGAGCTGGCGCTGGTCAAGCTGGCACGGGTGACGGGCGAGCGCAAATACATGGAGCTTGCCAAATATTTCATCGATCAGCGCGGCCAGCAGCCGCATTATTTCGACGAGGAGGCGCGAGCACGCGGCGCCGACCCCAAGGCCTATCATTTCAAGACTTACGAATACAATCAGTCGCACAAACCGGTGCGCGAGCAGGACAAGGTCGTCGGCCATGCGGTGCGGGCGATGTATCTCTATTCGGGCATGGCCGACATCGCCACCGAATATGGCGACGACACGCTGCGGATGGCGCTCGACCGGCTGTGGGACGACCTCATGACCAAGAACCTCTACGTCACCGGCGGCCTCGGGCCGTCCTCGCACAATGAGGGTTTCACCGCCGATTACGACCTGCCCAACGACACCGCCTATGCCGAGACCTGTGCTTCGGTCGGCCTGGTGTTCTGGGCAAGCCGCATGCTCGGCATGGGTCCCAATGCGCGCTACGCCGACATCATGGAGCGGGCGCTATACAACGGCTCGATCTCCGGCCTGTCGCTCGACGGCTCGCTGTTCTTCTACGAGAATCCGCTCGAAAGCCGCGGCGCCCACCACCGCTGGAAATGGCACCGCTGCCCGTGCTGCCCGCCCAATGTCGGGCGCATGGTCGCCTCGATCGGCAGCTATTTCTACGGCCTGTCGGACGACGCACTCGCCGTCCATCTATATGGAAACGGCACGGCTCGTTTCGATATCGCCGGGACGCAGATAGAGCTCACCCAGACCAGCAATTATCCATGGGACGGCGCGGTCTCGATCTCCGTCGAACCGGAAGCTCCGACCGCGTTCACTTTGCACCTGCGCCTGCCGGCCTGGTGCCGCAAGGCAGCGCTCAAGGTCAACGGCGCCGATGTCGATCTGGCTGCCATCAGCAGCGACGGCTATGCCGCGATCCGCCGCGAATGGCGCAAGGGCGACCGCGTCGAGCTCGACCTCGAAATGGCCGTCGACCGCCTCTACGCCAATCCGCAGGTGCGGCAGGATATCGGCCGCGTCGCACTGGCGCGCGGCCCGCTGATCTATTGCGTCGAGGAGACCGACAATTCCAGCCAGCTGCACCGCATCGCTCTGCCGCGCACGGCCGACATCGAGGCGCATCAGCAGCCGAACCTTCTGGGCGGCGTTGTGACACTTTCGGCGATTGCCAAAAAGGAGGCTTTCGAAAACTGGGAAGAGGGGCTCTACCGCACCGAACCGCCGGCGGTCGAGGACGCGAAAATCACCGCCGTGCCGTACTTTGCCTGGGACAACCGCGACCCCGGCGAGATGCTGGTCTGGCTCAGAAGCGCGGAGTAGGCTGGGCGCGGCAGCGGCTCAAAGTACCTCGACCGCAGTCGCGAATATGTAGCCGGCGCCACGCTCCGTAACAATGAGCTTCGGCTCGCTCGGATTGACCTCGAGCTTGCGGCGCAGCCGCAATATCTGCACGTCGATGCTGCGGTCGAACACCTCTTCGTTGTGCACGCGGCTGGCAGCGAGAAGCTGCTCGCGGCTCAGGATCTGCTGCGGCGATTTCAGGAAGGCTGCCAGCAGGTTGAACTCGCCGGCGGTCAGCGGCGTCGCCTCGCCCGCCGCCGACCTTAGGCGCCGCATCCGCATGTCGAGCTCCCAGCCGGCAAAACGATAGCGTATGGGTTTCTTGCCGCGCGGCTGCGGCTGCGTCGACCGCGATCGCCGCAGCACGGCGCGAATGCGCGCCAGCAGCTCCCTGAGGCCGAAGGGCTTGGTGATGTAGTCGTCGGCGCCGAGTTCCAGGCCGACGACGCGATCCACCTCGTCGCACCTGTGGCCGGTGATGATGATGATGGGCGCTTCCGGCGGACTGCCGAGTTGCCGCATGACGTCGAACCCGTCCTCGTCGGCAAGCCTCATGTCGAGGATCATCAGGTCTACGGGCTTTTCGTTGAGGACGCGCGACATGGCCCGGCTGTCGGCGACCGCGCTAACCCTGAAGTTTTGGCTCTCCAGGTAATTGGTGAGCATATCGCGAATTTCGGGGTCGTCGTCGACGACAAGGATATGCTTCGGCGCCGCTGGCTGCTCGGTACTGCCTTTCGACTGCTGTTCGTGGCGAATGTTTTGTTCGGCTGACATCTCGCACCGTCCGCAAGCATGGAACTCATGACCGAGCCGTTGCTTTATTAAACGTCGATTTTCGGCGATTTATTGGTGAACGCCGATGATCTACGTGATCGCACACCCTGCCACAGGCTCGCTCGATGGCACATCGGCAGATTGGTAAGGTTCGGGCGGGGCTTTTTGTTCCGCTTTGCCTGGCAATGGCGGCACCTTTTGCGTTGGCCCAGAGCAATCAGCCGGGCCCGCCGATGGGCGAGCCGATTGCACCGATCACGGCCAGCGGCCCCTCCGACCGGGCGAAGATCGCGCTTGGCGAGAGCCTGTTCAACGATGCCCGCCTTTCGCATGGCGATGTCGTCGCTTGCAGTTCCTGTCACAGGCTCGATTTCAGCGGCGACGCCGGTCTGGCCCGTTCCGTGGCGGCGGATGGCAAGCCGCTCGATTTCAACACGCCGACCGTCTTCAACGCGGCGCTCGATTTTCGGCTGAACTGGCGCGGCAATTTCCGCACTTTCGAGGAGCAGAACGAGGCAGCCCTGCTCGATGACAGGCTGATGAATACGAGCTGGGAGGAATTGCTGACCAAGCTGCGCTCGAATGCCGAGTATTCGCAGCGGTTCGCGAGGGTCTACGGCGCCATTCCCGACCGGACAAGCGTGCTCGATGCGCTTGTTGTCTTTCAACGGTCGCTGATCACGCCCGATGCCCGTTTCGACCGCTATCTCAAGGGCGAACGCGACGCCATCACGACCGACGAAGAGCACGGCTATCAACTGTTCAAAGCGTATGGCTGCGTCGCCTGCCACCAGGGCGCCAACGTAGGCGGCAATCTGTTTCAGAAATTCGGCATCTTCCAGGATCCCTTCGCTCGCCAGAAGACCCTGACCAAGGCGGATCTCGGCCGCTTCGCCGTTACCGGCGCCGAGAGCGACCGCCATGTGTTCCGCGTTCCCAGCCTGCGCAACGTCGCGGTGACGGCGCCGTATTTTCACGATGGCCGCACCGCATCGCTCGCAGACGCGGTGAAGATCATGGCGCGCAACCAACTCGGCCGGGAGCTCGACCAGCGCGATGCCGATCTCATCGTCGAATTCCTCGGGACACTGACGGGCGAGTATCGCGGCCGGCCGTTGACCAGCGCAGCCGATCGTCTGCAGCAATGAAGTCGCTACGCATCCTGGCGCCGATCGTTGCCTGCCTGCTCATCGCCCTGACCTACCTCCTGGTGCAGGGCACGGCTCCCGATGCGGCGCGCCACGAGCGCACGCTCGATGCGCTCAGGACGGTCATCCTCTATAACGCCGCACTCCAACGCGATGTTTTAAGGGCACGCGCGGGACTGCTGCGCAGCTACGATCCGCTTGTGCGGTCGATCGAGACCCTGGATGAGGCGACGCAGACGCTGCCGGCTGCCCGCGACGCAGCAAGCGGCGAAACACGGGCGGACATCGACAAGCGGATCGCCGAAGTCATCGCCGCGATCCGCGACGAGGAAGCGCTCGTCGAGAGGTTCAAGTCCGATAACGCGCTGCTGCAGAACTCGTTGAACTTTTTCAACTATATGAGCGGTCGTCTCACGAGCGAGGGTGACGGCCTTCGAGCGGTCGAGATAGGAGCCCTGATGGTCGCAATGTCGCGGTTTATCAGCGATCCCCAGCCGGATGCGGCAAAAGCAGTAACCGCCGCACTCGACCGGCTGGCAAGGCCCTCCGTCGATGCCGTGCCTGCAAGCGATGTACTCTCGCTTGTCTCCCACGGCCGGCTTATCGTCACCAGGCTTCCGGCGGTCGACGATCTCGTCGCCCGCCTGCAGACCGCGCCGACGAGCGAGCGGGCTCGCGCGCTGCAGGACGTCTATCTCGGTGCGCATGGGCGGGCCGCGGCGCGGGCCGAACTGTTCCAGACGCTGCTTTATGTCGCCGCGTTGGGCCTCGTCGGCTATGTCGCCTACCTGTTCGCCCGCCTGCGCCGCAACGCGCGGATCCTGCGCGAGCGGCTGGAATTCGAGGGCCTGATCGCCTCGATCTCCACGCAGTTCATCAATCTGCCGCGTGACCGCATCCGCGCCGGCATCAGCAAGGGCCTCGCGCGCCTGGTCGAACACGCCGGGCTCGACGGCGCCCAGATTTTCGTCAGCCACATCGCCGATCCTTCCGGCGGCTACTTCTATCGCCGTCCGGGCGGGAGCAGGCCGGCCCGCCTGTCGAGGGACATGATCGAGCTGGCTTCACGCTGGGCGCTGGCCGACCACGAGCGGCTGGGCTGCATCGACGTTCCCCGCGTCGGCGAGCTTCCCGAGGGGCGGGAGAAGGCATCGCTGCAGGCACACCAGTTTCGATCGTGGCTGTGCATACCGATGTGGCATGCCGGCGAGCGGTTGGGTTTTCTGGCTCTCGATACCGTCACGCACGAAAAGCATTGGGCCGACGACGACATTGCACTGCTGCGCACCGCGGCCGAGATTTTCGCCAATGCCATCGTGCGCGAGCACAACGAACGCGAGCGTGAGGCACTGCAGGCGCGGCTCAATCAGTCGCAACGGCTGGAAGCGATCGGGACGCTCGCCGGCGGCATAGCGCACGAGTTCAACAACATCCTCGGTGCCGTCCTTGGTTACAGCGAGATGGCGCTGGCGGTGCTGCTGAAGGAGTCGCGCGCGCGGCGCTACGTCCAGCAGATCATGCAGGCCGGCAGGCGGGCGCAGGACGTCACCGAGCAGATCCTCGCCTTCGGCCGTCGTCACGAGCGGCAGCATCACGCGCTGCGGGCGGAAGCCGTGGTTGCCGAAGCGATCGACCTGCTGCGCGCCTCGTTCCCCGCCACGCTTTCAGTGCAGACGCGTCTTGCAGCCGCGGATGCGGCGATGATGGGCGATCCGACCGAGCTTCAGCAGGTGGTGATGAACCTCGGCACCAACGCGGCGCAGGCGATGAACAACCGCGGCGCATTGGAAATCGGTCTCGACACGACGGAATTCGTCGAGGCGCGGATGCTATCGCACGGCAACCTGCCTGCCGGGCGCTACCTCCGCCTTGCCGTCAGGGACACCGGCAGCGGCATGGATCAGGCGACGCTCGAGCGTATCTTCGAGCCGTTCTTCACGACCAAGCCGGCAGGGCAAGGCACCGGGCTCGGCCTGTCGACGGTGCACGGCATCGTCATAGCGCACAGAGGCGCGGTCGACGTGAACAGCAAGCCCGGCGAAGGCACGACCTTCGAGATCTATTTTCCGCGGATCGAGGCCGCCGAAGCAACCCAGAACGAGGACGAGAGCGACGCCGCCGAGGTGCCGGTCAAGCATGGCAACGGCGAGACGATCCTCGTCGTCGACGACGACACGCCGCTGATGCAACTTGCGGAGGAAATGCTCGCCGCGCTCGGCTACGAGCCGGTCGGGTTCGACCGCAGCCCCGCGGCTCTCAGCGCATTTCGCACCGATCCGGAACGCTTCGACCTGGTGCTGACGGACGAGGTCATGCCCGACATCACAGGGATCGAATTCTCCGGCCGGTTGCACAAGATCCGGCCCGACCTTCCGGTCGTGCTGATGACCGGTTACGGCCGTCAGCTGCGGTCGCGCCAACTGACGGCGGCCGGCATAAGCGAAGTCATCAAGAAGCCGCTGCTGTCGGCCGCCGTCGCACAATGTCTTGCCCGCCATCTGCATTCAGGCTGATCACGGCCGGCCGGATTTCTTCGTTACAACCGTAACCAAAATCCCACCTGGCTGAAATCGACCCGTAGCCGGGCCAGTCGATGGTCCTCCCGCGCCCAGACCATGATCCCGAAAAACCGGGAACCGGCTTTTTGGAAAGGTCATGGTCTCTTGAGGAAGGAGAAATCTTATGGACGCAACCATCACCGAGGTAACGAAACAGGCGAATGACGTCGCAGAACTGTCGCCCGAAAGCCTTATGCAACTCGGCCTCGGCTTCTGGGCATCGAAGACGTTGCTGAGCGCCGTCGAACTTGACCTTTTCACGGAGTTGGCGGCCGGACCCCTCGAAGGGGAAACGCTGAGAAACCGGCTCGGGCTGCATGAGCGGGGAGCGCAGGATTTCTTCGACGCACTGGTTGCGCTGCGCATGCTTGAGCGCGAGGGCAACGTCTACTGCAACACGCCCGTGACTGACCGCTACCTTGACCGCAACAAGTCGACCTATGTTGGCGGGATGCTCGCCAGGGCCGGTCAGCTGCTTTACGCGAACTGGGGCTCGCTCACCGACGCGCTCAGGACGGGCAAACCGCAAAACGGCACCCAGGACGGCGAAGATCTGTTCGACATGCTGTTTTCGGACCCGGACAAGGTAAAGATGTTCGCGCAGGCGATGACCGGCGGCAGCCTTCAGGTGGCGGAGGCGCTCGCCCGGCATTTTCCCTGGGCGGACTATTGTACCTTCATCGATATCGGCACAGCCGAAGGCAGGCTTCCGGTCGAGGTCGGCCGCGCCCATCCGCATCTCACCGGCGGCGGTTTCGACCTGCCGCCGATGCGGCCGGTGTTCGAGGCCTATGTGGAGCGGCACGCACTTGCAGACCGGCTTCGGTTTTATCCCGGCGACTTCCTTGCCGAGCCGCTGCCTTCCGCCGACGTGCTGGTGATGGGTCATATCCTGCACGACTGGAACCTGGAGGTGAAGCGCGCGCTGCTGGCAAAGGCGCATTCCGCGCTGCCGAAGCAAGGCGTGCTCATCGTCTACGACCAGATCATCGATGACGAGCGACGGGACAACGCTGCGGGTCTGCTGATGAGCCTCAACATGCTGGTCAACACCAATGGCGGGTTCGACTACACGCGCGCCGACGGCATGGGCTGGATGCGGGAGGCGGGCTTTGCGGAGGTCCGCTGCGAGCATCTCGCCGGGCCTCACTCGATGATCGTCGGCATCAAATAGCAGCGGAGAAGCTGATGACACGAAGAGCTCTCATCGCAATTGCCGCCCTTGGCCTGGCCGCAGCATTCACCGCCGCAACGCTCAACCAGGGTGAGGTCGGCGCGGCGTCCGCGACCGCTTCGATCGAGCACGGTCGATACCTGGTGAAAATCGGCGGCTGCAACGACTGCCACACGCCAGGGTACCTGGAGAAGGCCGGCAACGTTCCGCAGGATCGATGGCTGATCGGCGATTCGCTCGGCTTCAACGGGCCGTGGGGTACGACTTACCCGACCAATCTTCGCCAATTTTTGCGGACCATGGATGAGGACGACTGGGTACAGTTCGCGCGCACGATCGAGACGCGCCCGCCCATGCCATGGTTCAACCTGCGTGCCATGAGCGAGCCCGACCTGCGCGCCATCCACCGATATGTGCTTTCGCTCCCGGCAGACGATACGCCGGTTCCGGACTATGTGCCGCCCGGTCGTCCGCCGAAGACGCCGCATATCGTGTTCGTTCCGCGGGCGCCGAAATCATAGTGGCGTCCGAACGCCGGGCGCAGGGTGGTTCTCCGCTTGCGCGGTACCCCAGGCACGGCGCCTGTTTCAGTCGTAACGCAATTCCCGATTCCGGAAATCACGTTGTAGCACCGATCTCCGATGGTGACGGTCGGGCCCCGGGCGGTCATCAGGCTGCCCAGCGGTCACAAATCCCGGATAAATCGATCATGGAGTCAAACATGTACAATCTGCTTGCCGAACATGCGCCGAAGACCGGCCGTGATCAGAGCCCCATGGATCCGCGTCCCTATGCGTTGGGTTACACGCAAAGCGAATTCAAGCGCCTGGAGCTGCAGGGAGCGCTCATTCACGACCTTACCGAGCATGTCCTGCGCAGTGCGGGCATAGGACCCGGCATGCGCGTGCTCGACATTGGCTGCGGCGTAGGCGATGTCTCCTTGCTGGCCGGAAGGCTGGTCGGACCGGCGGGAAGCGTGCTTGGTGTCGATCGCTCGGCAGAGGCTGTGGACATTGCCGAGCGGCGCGCCACTGAATCCGGCCAGTGTTACTGGACACGTTTCACGACGGCCGAGCTTGATACATTCTCGCCCGACGGGAGCTTCGATGCGGTGATCGGCAGGCTTGTCCTGATGTATCTGCCCGACCCGGCCGCAACCCTGCGCAGGCTTGCCGGTTTCCTGCGGCCTGGCGGCATCGTCGCCGTCCAGGAAATGGCGATGCCGCTCACCCGCAGTTTTCCAGAGGCGCCGCTGTTCGGCAAATGCCGCGGCTGGATCATCGACACGATCGAGCGCGCGGGTTTCGAGGTCGACATGGGTGGCAGGCTGCCCATGGTGTTCGCCGGCGCAGGGCTGCCGGCGCCGCGGATGAACTCCGCCGGCCTCGCCGGCAGCGGACCCGACTCGCCGATCTACGACTATATTGCCGGCACGTTGCGCAGCCTGTTGCCGATGGCCGAGGCAGTCGGTACCGCAACCGCCGCCGAGGTGGAAGTCGATACCCTCGCCGAGCGGCTGCGCAACGAGGCTGTCGAGCAGCAGACGTGCATCATGCTGCCGCCCTTTGTCGGCGCATGGGCGAACACACTGGCATAGAACCGAAGGGAGGACACACGATGCTCGATACTGCCATCGGCGAGCGCGCGGGACATCTCGTCGACCTGCACAACATCGATTTCGCCTGGGAGCCCGACGAGATGCTGGTCTGACTCAGGGACGAATGAAGCCCGACCGCGCCCGACCGATCTCCTCGGCCACAAGTTGCTGCAACTGCCAGAGATTGCGGTCGCGGATGCCGCAGGCGTCGAGATGGCGGATGGTCTCGAACAGATATTCGGCGCCCGAACCCCAATGGCCGACGGCCGTGGCCAGGGTCGCCGCTATCGCTCGCTTTTCGAGCTTGCCAGCGTAGCGTGGATTGGCGGGATCGACAACGAAACCAAGCGCTTGGCCCGTGCCGCCGCCTGTCCTGACCTGCAGCCAGCGCGGCACGTTGACGGCCGGCAGGATGGTCATCTCGCGGCGCAGCAGCGTTTCGAGATTGGCCGCCACGGGCTCGGCGACCTCGAACACCATGCCCTGACACTGGCCGCCGCGGTCGAGCGCCATCATCAGGCCGGGCTGCTCGACGGTGCCCCTGAAGCGCTGCACTGTAAAACAGAACGAACGGTGCCAGCCCGTCGCCACGGCCCGTTCGCCACCCCTGACCTCGCCGGCCGGCTTCCACAGCAGCGAGCCATAGGCGAACAGCTTCACCGGCCCGCCCGGCGCGCCGGCCAGCACCTCGTCGCGAATGCGCACGTAATCGGCATCGGTCATGTAGACCATGCCCGGCGTCGGCCCGGCATCCTCGACCGCACGCAAGGTGCGGGCGACCAGCGCCTCGGTCAGCGCCATCGGTGTCTTGCGCGGCGAACGCCGTGATGCGGCGGAAATGACCTTGCTCATCCTCATGCTCTCAGCCTCGCCGCCATGTTGCCGAAGGCTGAAGGATTCTCAAGGGCCGAGTAAACCAGCGCGGTATCGGGATTCGAACTATCGTGTCCAACAGCCTGACTGGCTTAGTGCGGAGGCTGATCTGGCCGGACGGTGTCGTTGCAGCCGTCAACATAGGGATGGACCGACCACCGGGAGCGGGGCCGGGCCTGTTGCGCCTTGGTGAGCGGATCCTGAGACTGCGCGTAGCCGTCTTGGTAGCCCCGAACGATTTCGTCGATATCGTCGGGCCAGTCGCCGTCCCATGGCCGTCCCAGAATCTGGGCCTGCTGGACCGGATGCAGTTCGTTGTGGCCTTCATGAAAGCTGTCGTGGATGTGTCCGGCATCATAGACCCACCGGCCGGTCACCCCCAGGATTGTCGCTCCGGTTCCGTCGCCCTTGTTGGTCTCGATGCTCGGCAAGCCGGCATCGCTCGGACTGGCGGTGTCCGAACTGCTGAAGGCCGCGCCGAGCAGCGAGGCGAGCAAGGCGAGAAGCGCCAGCACGTAGGCAACGACCGCGCCGACGCCCGACATGCATACCGCCAGCGCAATCAATGCCGCGGCTAGGGCGAGGATGTTGACGGTCTGCAGGTCATGGATCGATGCCCCTTCTAACTCCACATGCAGCGCCTCTGACTTTACTCCGGTCACCTTGTCCTCCGCCGGGTTCCCCGTGAACAGAAAGCCGTGCGAGGAGGTGATTGCGTTTTCGGCCATCAGATAGCCGAACGGGGCACTGGCGGCGGCAACGGCCTGGGAGACGCCCACCGGGTTGTTCGGCAGCAGCAAATTGAGGCTGTAGTCGGAGTCCAGGCTTCCTGGCCAGGTCTTTTCCGACGGCGGCTCGATGCTGATGACCATGCCGACGATACTCACCGGCTCGCCCAGGCAAACCAGCCGTTTGTTGAGCCACCAGTCGCAATAAGCGAGAATCCACACAATCTCAGTCACCACCAGCGCGATCGGTATGCACCACGGCTCGCCCATCGCGACCACCACCACGACCATCACGGCTGCGAATATGCCGCTGGTAATCGCCGCGCTGATGTACTGGTTGACCGAAATCACCTCGTCGGCGGTCGTGCACTTGGTCCAGGATTTGTCGTCGGTGGCCATCACGGCTCCAAGCTGCTGAGGACGGTCAAGGTGACGCCGCCGCTGGCGCGGTCACCCTCGTCAAACGCATTCAGATTGAGGGCTTGCCGGCCGGTCCAGCCGTCCGGCGGCGTAGCGACCGCCGTGATCGTCACCTGTTCGCCCGGCGCCAGCGACGGCAGGTCAGGCGAAATCTCGACCTTCCAGCCCGGCGGCAGGGGATGAGCTGACGGCAAGTGTGCCGCCAGCCGGCGCTTTTGCTCCGCCTTGGCGGTCTCTTCCGTTGGCTGCCGGTCGTCGCGACAGGGGCCGAGCGGCGGAATTGTGTAGGCATCGACGGTGAACCGGTACCGATGCGGCCGACGGGTAGCGTTGCGCAACTCGAATTGAAATGTTGCTGGCGACTGGGCCAGTCCGACATCGGTATTTTCTTGCCCGCGATTGTTGGCGAAGTTGGCGTCATCGGCCGGATCGAGCAAAGCTTGCAGGCAATAGTGACCTGCTTGCCGCGGCGTATGCCAGTCGAAGGAGACGAACCCAGGCTGGCTGGCGGATCCGATCACCCCGACCGAGACCGGCCTGGTGGCTATCGGATTCGACACGGTTCCGATGCCAAACGACAGATAGGACAGATGGACCGGCATCTGGACGACGACGGCATCCGGGGAGGCGTTCCAGACGCGAACCCGCACCTCGTAGTCGGTGTCCGCCTGCAACCTGCCGGCGGGAACGGGCACACCACCCTGGCGTAGCTCGATATCGGGATTATCCCAGGTGACCGCGAGACCAAGGCCGATCAGGTAATACTGATCGTAGATCAGCGGGTCAGGCCGGCAGAAAGCAGGGTGATCGATCGGTACGCAATGCGCCCGGGACCCTTTCTGGTCGACCCGGCGGTCGCCCCCTAGCCGCCACCGGCGACAGAAACGGCGAGCCATCTCGATCAGTGCCGGAATCCAGGCGGAGAACAGTGCTCGCAGGATTGCCGCTATTCCTCGCATCGACTTCCCCTCTGAAGCTAACGCAGGGCAACGCTCTGATAACAACGGGATTCGCGCGGCAACAGTGTATTGGAGTGTCAGACGACTGGTGCCGTTTGTACTCTGGTCAGACGAATAAAGCTGGGCTCGAACGGTACGCGGGCTATTTCCGCGCGAAGAAACCGCGCGCGAACTGCACGATGTGCTTGTGGAATGCGAGCGCCAATATTGCGACAACGGCAAGTATGTAGAGAGCTTCGGTCGATCCGTCGCCGCCGTCAGGGGAAATACCAAACCAACTCTCGATGAAATCCATGAACAGATTCCCTCCGCGCAAACTTGCGACCGATGTTCAGCATAGCTCTTCAGCTTGTCCCGGTGTCAAGTAGGGATGCATTGCCATCCACATAAATCCAGTAAAGACCGTTGTGCCGAATTGTCTGCTGCCGAATTGTCTGCTGTTTGTCGATAAACCTGAGAATTTGCCTAAAGTTGCTAAAAATTGTCGCGGCTTATTGATGCACAACTGAAGGAAAGCTTTGTATCTCGGTCATTTCCGGGTCATTTTGTCGATCATGTGCGAACGATCAAGTCAATGATGGTGTCGCCAAACAGGTCCGGACTTGTGCATGGACAGTACGCGGCCCACCACGATCAGAAACGCGGGGTAGCCTGAAAAGCAGCCGGCATGGCTCATTGGACGCCATTCGGCGGTCGTCTGGCCTGGTTTCAAATGTAGTCAGCTCTCGAACGTGCCCCGCGGCGTCGTCACGCTGTCGGCTGTTGACAGGAAAGAGGCGTTTGAAAAATCACCGGCGGTCGAGGCAGCAGAAGTCACCATGCCGTATTTCGCCCGGGACACCACGATTCCGGCGAGATGCTGGTCTGGATCAGAGCGTCCTGACCGGCAAGCTATCGTACCGGCCGAGCCTTAGCTGGGCCGGCCGGTACGCTTGCCGGCCTGACGAGAGCCGCCGTCAAGCAGCCGGTCGAATGTTTTGGTTCACCCGGAAGAGGTTGTTCGGGTCGTATTTCTTTTTCAGCGTAGCCAGGCGCTCATAGTTGTCGCCATAAGCCGCCTTGAGCCTTGCATCGCCCTCGTCATCCATCATGAAGTTCAGGTAGGCGCCACCCAGATCGAACGGATGCACGGCCTCCCAGTAGGCCTTGGTCCAGCGCGTCACCGGCCCCGCTTTCTGTGGGTCCGGATCGATCCCGGCGATGACCATCGACCAGGTCGCATCACGGTAATTCCAGGGTGTCTCGTCTTTGCCGACGCGATGGACCGCACCATCGATCGGGTAGAGATGCATGAGCGATAGCTCGCTCGGCGTCTTCGCCGCCTGCTCGAGATGGGCGTCGATCGCCTCGTCGGACAGCGTCTTGACGAAATCGCCCCGCCAGTACCACTGCATTCCCTTCGGGTAGAGCCCATCGAACATGCTCTGCACCGCGGGATAGGGCATCGTTCCCATCCAGTTGAACCAGGGCGCGGGCAGCGCATCGAGCAGCGGGGCCAGTGCCTCTCTGCCCTTTTCCTCCGGGCCGTTGTAGCAGCACATCAGCAGACACATCCGCTTTCCCCAAAACTCTTCCGGGAAGGGTGCGCTCGAGAGGACGGTCTTGAGCCCGAGAAAGATCCCGAGTTCTTCGGGCGCGTTCGGCAGGAACTCGCGATAATGCTGCATGATGGTGCGGGCGTGGCGCTGATCCCATGCGATCGGCCCCGCAAAGACCATGCTGACCCGGTGGAGCCTGAACACAAAGCTGGTGACGATGCCGAAATTGCCGCCGCCGCCGCGAAGCGCCCAGAACAGGTTGGGGTTCCGCTCCTTGCTGGCGGTGACGAAGCTTCCGTCGGCAAGCACGACATCGGCCTCGACCAGGTTATCGATGGTCAGGCCATATTTGCGCGTCAGATAGCCATGGCCGCCGCTCAGCGTCAGTCCGGCGACCCCGGTGGTCGAGATGATGCCCGCCGGTACGGCCAGGCCAAAGGCATGGGTGGCATGGTCGAGGTCGCCCTGAGTGCAGCCCGGGCCTACCCGCGCCGTGCGGGCATCCGGATCGACGCGCACGCCGTTCATCGCCGACAGGTCGATCACCAGACCGTCGTCGCAGCTCCCCAATCCTGGTCCATTATGGCCGCCGCCACGTACCGCAACCAGCAAATTGTTGTCGCGGCCGAAATTCACCGCTGTGATTACGTCGGCGACGTCGACACAGCGGGCGATGATCAGCGGCCGCTTGTCGATCATGCCGTTGTAGAGCTTGCGGGCCTCGTCATAGCGGGCGTCGCCGGCGCGGATGACTTCGCCTCGCAGGCTTGCTGCGAATTTGGTGATGTCTTCATCGTTCATGACATTCCTCCCTGTTATTGGACCTGTCGGCCGGCCGATGAAACGCTAATCCCGTCCGCTGTTCCCGCAAATGTCACATCGTCCATTTCTGTTGCCCGATCGTTCAGAGTAGGATTAGACCGGATGGATAGTTGCTCGGGCGGCCATATTGCCGGATAGTTCGAGATGCCTGGCGGAAAAACTCGTTGTCAAAGGGAGTAGCCGATCGTTTCCGGAGGTGTAGCGATGGATGTCCTTTCCGATGTGCTCCGAGCCGTTCGCCTCACCGGTGCGATCTATTTCGACGTTGACGCCAGCTCTCCCTGGGTCGGCGAGTCGCCGGGCACGGCCGACATTGCCGCCGCCATCATGCCGGAGGCAGAGCACATCATTTCTTTTCATGCCGTGATGTCGGGCTCGTGCTGGGCCGCGCTGGGAGACGATTCGGTGCCCCCGGTGCTCGTGAACGCCGGTGATGTCGTTGTCTTCCCCGGTGGTGTTCCGAACGTGTTGAGCTCCTCGCCGGGGGCGCGGGGCGAACCCAATATGGCGATGTATTATCGGCCGATAGACGAGAGCCTGCCGTTCGCGGTGATCCATGGTGGCGGCGGAGACGAGCGGACCCGGTTCATTTGCGGGTATCTTGGCTGCGATGCACGTCCCTTCAATCCTCTCCTGGCCGCATTGCCGGCCATCCTGTGTGCCCGCAAGCCCGCCGATGGAAGCAGTTGGGTTATCGACCTTTTTCGGCTGGCGCTGGCCGAAGGTGGCAGTGGGCGGGCGGGCTGTGAGACGATCCTCGCCAAGCTGAGCGAGCTGATGTTTGTCGAGATCATCCGCCGCCATCTCGAGACCCTGCCCGACGATTCGCGCGGCTGGCTGTCAGGCCTACGGGATCCACATGTCGGCGAGGCGCTCCGGCTCATCCACGCTCGCCCCAGGGAGGAATGGACATTGGACCGGCTCGCCCGCGAAGTAGGGCTCTCGCGCACGGCGTTTGCGAGCCGCTTTACCCACTATGTCGAGGTCTCGCCCATGCACTATCTTGCTCGCTGGCGTCTACAACTGGCAGGACGCTTGCTCGAACGCCCCGAAATGAGCATCGCGCAAGCGGGTGCCGAGGTCGGCTACGAGTCGGAAGCCGCCTTCAATCGCGCCTTCAAAAAGTTCGTCGGCATTCCACCTGGCACCTGGCGAAAGGGACGGTCGGCGTTGCTCGAGGCTCAGAGATTGCCCACTGGCGTCGTGCAATAGGAAAGAACTGGCAGGGCGTTGACGCTTCGGTCCGCGTGCAGCGTCCCAATGCTCGAAAGCCCCTGGCACAAAGCGGTAGACGATGACCGGCCGCCGCGACGCCTTCGGCGAGGCGTGTCAGACTTCGCGCCTTAATCCTTCGCGCGCTCGACATAGGCGCCATCGGCGGTCATCACCACGACGCGGGTGCCGGCACTGATGTGTGGCGGCACCAGGGTACGCACGCCGTTGGACAGCGTTGCCGGCTTGTAGGACGAGGACGCCGTCTGGCCCTTGGTCACCGGCTCGGTCTCGACCACCTCGAAAGTGGCGCGCTGCGGCAGTACCAGCGAGATGGCGATGTTGTTGTATTGCGAGATCTGCACCGGCATGCCTTCCACCAGATAGGGCGCCATGTCGCCGACCACGCTTTCCGGCACCGCGACCTGGTCGTAAGTCTCCGGATTCATGAAGTGAAAGCCTTCGCCGTCACGGTAGAGGAACGTGTGCTCGCGCTCCTCGACATAGGCGCGCTCGACCTGCTCGGTGGTGCGGTAACGCTCGGAAACCTTTACCCCGTCGGAGATACGCCGCATGTCGAGCTGGGTGACCGGCGTACCCTTGCCAGGATGAATGTTTTCGGCAAAGAGGATCACATAAAGCTTGCCGTCCTTTTCGACGACGTTGCCTTTGCGTAAGGAGCTGGCGATGACCTTCACGGGTTTCCATCCTGATAAAATTTGTTGGCGCAAATCGGCTGGAGAGGCCGTTGCGTGCGGCCTAGCGCATCTTGGCCGCAATCGCCAGCCCTCTGTGCAATTCCCCTGAAGCCGATGACCGCCGCCTCGCCGTGGTGGACGCCGCATGTCCACGCCGACCGCCGGCCGCGGCTAATCCTGCGCAATGCCATTGCCGCCGGGACGCGCGACTGGTTCGCCCGCCGCGACTTCGTCGAGGTGGATACATCGGCCCTGCAGGTCTCGCCCGGCAATGAAGCGCACCTGTCGGCCTTTGCCACCGAGGCGATCGGGCCGGACGGGCAGCGCCAGCCGCTCTACCTCCACACGTCGCCGGAATTCGCCTGCAAGAAGCTGCTTGCCGCCGGCGAGGAGCGCATCTTCAGCCTCGGGGCTGTCTGGCGCAACCGCGAGCGCGGCCCCTTGCACCATCCTGAGTTCACCATGCTCGAATGGTACCGTGTCGGCGAGACCTATGAGAGCCTGATGCGCGATTGCGCCGAGCTCGTAGCGCTGGCGGCCGAACGGGCCGGAGCGAAGCGTTTTAGCTTCCGCGGCCGCGAGGCCGATCCGTTCGCCGGGCCGGAACGGTTGAGCGTCGCCGAAGCTTTCATGCGCCATGCCGGCATCGATCTGCTGGCGACGGTTGCCGCCGATGGCAGCACCGACCGCGCGGGGTTGCATGCCGCCCTGGTCCAGGCCGGATTGCGGACCGCGCCCGACGACAATTGGGCCGACCTGTTCAGCCGGGTGATGGTCGAAAAAATCGAGCCAGCGCTGGGGCAGGGGCGCGCTACCATTCTTTTCGGATATCCGATCTCGGAGGCGGCACTGGCCAGGCCGAGCGCCGACGATCCACGCACCGCCGAGCGCTTCGAGCTCTATTGCTGCGGCATCGAACTCGCCAACGCCTTTGGCGAATTGACCGATCCGGCCGACCAGCGCCGACGCTTTGCCGCCGAAATGGATGAGAAGCAGCGCGTCTATGGCGAACGCTACCCGATCGACGAGGATTTCCTCGCCGCGCTCGCCATCATGCCGCAGGCGAGCGGCGCGGCGCTCGGCTTCGACCGGCTGGTGATGCTCGCCACCGGCGCGCTCAGGATCGACGACGTGATCTGGACGCCGGTGGCTGGTCCCTGAGGAAGGTTGGACAAGCCGATCTCGCCCGGCTTGAAAGCCAGGATTAGATGGTCGGTCCAGGCCGCCGCCGGCTCCGTCGAGCCAGAAGATTGGCGACGACCAGGAGGATTATCGACAGCCCCATCATCAGCGTGGCGGCGGCGCTATTGCCGGGGAGAGCTTTCGCGCAAGCCGATGAACATTTCGAGCGGCATGGTGCGTTGGTTGGCGCTGGCCAGGAACTGCACCGCGACGACCTCGTCATGTGCGACGCTGCAACCGTTCCGTGTGTTGCCACGATCATGGTGGGCCGGCATAGTGCTGGCGGGGTTCTCGGCGCCGCGGAGCTATCGGCCGTCGTACTCAGAATGGCCTTCGGCACAATGCCAGACAAAAACGCGCTGAACGCAAAACATAGCAGCGAATGGACAATGTCCTGGCGCCTGGTCATACTTGCGGCCGTGGCGATTAATGTTGTGATGCTCTTGGCCGCGCTGTTCGTCGCGCAAACTCTTGGTCTGGACGCTACAATCTTCTATCGAGATCCATCTGCAGCCGCCGATGTCGGCTTCTATACGGGGTGGATTTCGTCCCTAGGTGCTTCACTGTGGATCGGCACCGGCGCGGCGACCCTGTTTGCCGGTCTGCTCACGCACCGATGGGATTGCACGTTTCTCGGCGGCCTTACCTTGGTCATGGGCCTCGATGACCTGTTGTTGATCCATGAGGACGTGCTGCCGTTTGTCGCGATACCAGAGATTGTTACGATGATTGCCTACGCCGTCGCCGGGTTGTTCTGGTTCTTTCGGCTGCGACGGAAGACATTCGACGGCTCGATCGTATTTGTGGCCGCAGGCTTCCTACTCGCGATGTCAGCAGCGATCGACCAGCTGGGAGAGCTGTTTCCTAGCCCGGGTTCGGCGGTCGACATCGCCGAAGACGCTGTCAAAGAGCTTGGCATCTTCCTTTGGGCGGCAGGTGCCGTCGGGTACGCGGCGATGGTGACACGGTTGGGCCGCCCGTGGGTGGATCCAGCCGATCCCAACTCTACAGGCTGACGGTCGCACACGCCGCATCTTCGACTCGTCGCCGGCAGCGGTGCCGCCGTCGCGGCTTTCGGTCACGGCCACCTCGGATCTAAGCCGTCCTTTGTGCGTCTGGAAGGACGCACCATCTCTGGGTCGGTCGCGCCGACCTGGGGCTAGATGCCTCCTGATTGTCCGCTTCTCCCATTGCAGAAGCGGCATCGGGACAATAGATGGTGCAGCAGCGGCTGCCCTTCAGCCGGCCGGAAATAACAGGATCATGCGCATGACCGATACGCTCGACGCAGCGAAACTGACCGATCGCGTCGCGGCCCTGGTCGAGGCTGCCAAACGGGCCGGCGCCGATGCCGCCGATGCCGTTGCGGTACGCGGCCGCTCGACCGGCGTGTCGGTGCGGCTTGGCAAGGTCGAAGGCACAGAGGCGTCCGAGAGCGAGGACGTCTCGCTGCGCGTCTTCGTCGGCAAGCGGGTAGCCAGCGTTTCGGCAACAGCGGCATCCGACCCCAATATGCTGGCCGAGCGCGCGGTCGCCATGGCCAAGGTGTCCCCCGAGGATCCCTATCAGGGCCTCGCCGACCCGGCCTTGCTGGTCAAGAAACCGCGCGACCTCGATCTGTTCGACGCCACCGAGGTGTCGGCGGACCAGTTGAAGGAAGCAGCGCTTGCCGCCGAAGCGGCGGCGCTTGCCGTCAAGGGCGTCACCAATTCGGCCGGCAGTGGCGCCAGTGCCGGGCTTGGCGGCCTGGTGCTCGCCACCTCGCACGGCTTCGTCGGCCACTACGTCGCCTCGCGTTTTTCGCGCTCGACCAGCGTGATCGCCGGCGAGGGCACCGGCATGGAGCGCGACTACGAATTCTCCTCGCGCCAGCATTTTTCCGATCTCGACGCGCCGGAAGACATCGGCCGCAAGGCCGGTGAGCGCGCTGTACGCCGCATTGGCGCGCGCAAGGCGGCGACCGGGCCTGTCGACGTGGTGTTCGATCCGCGTGTGGCGCGCGGCATTGCCGGCCACCTTGCCGGTGCCATCAATGGCGCCGCGGTGGCGCGCAAGACCAGCTTTCTCCGCGACATGATGGGCAAGAAGGTGGCTTCGGCCGCAATCACCGTCACCGACGAGCCGCTCCGGCGCCGTGGACAGGCCTCGCGCCCGTTCGACGGCGAAGGCGTCGAGGGCGAAAAACTGTTCATGGTCGACAAGGGCGTGCTCAACCACTGGTTCCTGTCGACTTCGGCGGCTCGGGAACTTGGCCTCGTCACCAATGGGCGCGGCTCGCGCAGCGGCTCGTCGGTCTCGCCGTCGTCGACCAATCTCGCCATCGAGCCCGGGGAAAATACGCCGGAAGAGCTGATCAAGTCGCTCAAGACCGGCTTCTACGTCACCGAAGTGTTCGGCCAGGGCGTCGACATGGTGACCGGCGAATATAGCCGCGGCGCTTCCGGCTTCTGGATCGAAAATGGCGAGCTGGCCTATCCCGTCGCCGAGGTGACCATCGCCTCCAATCTGAAGACGATGTTCCTCAACATGGTTCCGGCGAGCGATCTCGACCGCAATTTCGGCACCGCCGCGCCCACGCTTTTGATCGAAGGAATGACCCTTGCCGGAGCTTGACCCGGCCGTCTCAGCCGGCGCTACTGAAGACCTGCAGCTGTTGCGCGATGCCGCCCGCGAGGCGGGGCTCATCGCCATGCAATACTTCAACAACAATCCGCAAGTGTGGATGAAGGGCGGCACCTCGCCGGTCAGCGAAGCCGATCACGCCGCCGACAAATATCTGCGCGAGACCTTGCTGGCGGCCCGGCCGGATTATGGCTGGCTGTCGGAGGAAACCGTCGACGACCCGGTAAGGCTTGTCGCGCGCCGCACCCTCGTCGTCGATCCGATCGACGGCACGCGCGGCTTCCTCGAGGGCCTGCCCACATGGTGCGTCAGCGTCGCTGTGGTCGAGAACGGCCGAACGCTTGCCGGCGTACTCGACTGCCCGGCGAAGGGCGAAATCTATTGGGCGCTGCCGGGCGTGGGCGCGTTCCTGAACGGCAGGCGCATCAGCGTGCGTCCGCCGGCGGAAACGGCCGAAATCGCCGGACCGAAGGCGATGATCGACCTGATGCCGGCGAAATGGCACAAACGGCTGAAGCGCGTGCCCTATATTCCTTCGCTCGCCTACCGGCTGGCGATGATCGCCGGCGGCCAGCTCGATGCCACCTTCGTCAAGGCCAACGCACATGACTGGGACATCGCCGCGGCCGATCTCATCCTGCGCGAGGCAGGCGGCGCCTTGCTCGATCGGCATGGCCGCGCGCCGCTCTATGCCGGCGAAGTGATCCGTCACGGACCGCTCGCCGCCGGCAGCGGCGAACTCCTCGCCGTGCTCGCCGGCGTCATCGCCGGGCTGACAATTGACCACTATCAATAGTTCCAAAGTCGGCGGCTTTGGTCTAGACCTGTCCCAAACTCACGATATGTGAAGGATCGACATGGCCGCTGAAGACGGAAAGAAGCAGCTTTTGCACCTGGTGTTCGGCGGCGAACTCAAGAAGCTGGGCGGCACCGAATTCCGCGATCTCGACGCGCTCGATATTGTCGGCATTTATCCGGATTACCAATCGGCGCACGCCGTCTGGAAGGCCAAGGCGCAAGCTAGCGTCGACAATGCCCATATGCGCTATTTCGTCGTTCACCTGCACCGCCTCCTCGACCCCGAAAACAAGGCTGTCGGTTGACATCGATGAACCATGAAGCGGTCAAGCGATCAGCCCCGCGGTCGGCGGTCAGACGTCGCAAGCCGAAGACGTTCTGGCGCAAGATCCGCGAACCGCTGGCGCAGTCGCGATTCGTCAAGAATGCGCTTGCCGCGCTGTTTGCGTATTTCGTCCGCCTTGTCCGCTTGACCAACCGCATGGTTGACGGATCGGCCAAGTTTTCCGGCGGCGCCTATGCGCAGCTCGAGCCTGGCATCATCGCGCTCTGGCACGGCCAGCACCTGCTGACCCCGGCCTACTATCCCAAGGGACGGCCGCTGGTTGCCATGGTATCGCGCAGCGCCGATGCCGAGCTCAACGCGCTGATGGTCGAGAAATTCGGCATCGAGGCGGTGCGCGGCTCTGGCGGGCGCGAAAGCGCAAGGCATCTCGACAAGGGCGGGGCCAAGGCGCTCATCGCCCTCAAAAAGTCGCTCGCCACCGGCAAGAATGTCGCCATGATTGCTGATATTCCCCACGGCACGCCGCGCGATGCGGGGCTCGGCGTCGTCCTTCTGGCGCGGCTGTCCGGCCGGCCGATCCTGCCTGCCGCGATAGCCACCAGCCGCCGCAAGGTGATCGAGGGCAGCTGGGACAAGACGACGATCAACCTGCCCTTCGGCCGCTCCTCGATCGTCGTCGGCACGCCTGTCTTCGTGCCGGCCAACGCCGACGCCGCCGAAATGGAACGCAAGCGCCAGGAGGTCACGGCCTCGCTTAATGCCGCGACCGCCGAGGCCTATCGCCTTGTGGACGGTTCGAAATGAGTGTGCGCTGGGCGCGCGCCTTCCTGACCGCATACCGTTTCGCCGGGGCCGCCGCCTACCCGTTGGCCGGGCCTTATGTCGCCTGGCGCACTTCCAGAGGCAAGGAGGATCGCATTCGCCGGCGCGAACGCTACGGCGTCGCTGGACGCGAGCGCCCCGAAGGCCCGGTGATCTGGATCCATGCAGCCAGCGTCGGCGAGACCATCGCCGTCGTGCCGCTGGTCGAGAGCATTCTCGATTACGGCGTCAACATCGTGCTGACGACGGGCACGGTCACCTCGGCGCAGGTCGCCGAAGAACGGCTGGGCGACCGCATCATCCACCAATATGTGCCGCTCGACCTCAAGCCGGCGGTCAGTCGCTTCCTCGATCATTGGCAGCCGGACCTGGCGATCATCGCCGAATCGGAGATCTGGCCGATGACCATCCTGGAACTCGGCGCCCGCCGCGTGCCGCAGGTTCTGGTCAACGGCAGGCTGTCCGACCGCTCTTTCAAGTCCTGGAAGAAGCGCGCCAACATTGCCGAAGCATTGTTCGAAAATCTCGCCCATGTCGTCGCCCAGTCGGATCTCGATGGCGAGCGCTTCCTTTCGCTCGGCGCCCGGCCGGTCACTGTATCCGGCAATCTCAAGGTCGACACCGCGCCGCCGCCGGCCGACGAGCGGGCACTGGCGGCGCTGAAACGCCAGATCGGCGGCCGCCCGACCTGGGCGGCGATCTCGACCCATGACGGCGAAGAGGCGGTCGCCGCCGAAGTTCACGCCATGCTGCACAAGCGCCACCACGGGCTTTTAACGATCATCGTGCCGCGCCATCCCGATCGCGCCGGGCAGCTGGCCGCCCAGATTTCCGGCATGGGCCTGAAGCTGGCGCAGCGCAGCAAGGGCGACAGGATCACCGCCGACACCGATATTCTGCTCGGCGACACGATCGGCGAGATGGGGCTTTATCTGAGGCTGACGGAAATTGCCTTTGTCGGCCGTTCGCTGACTTCCGAGGGCGGCCAGAACCCGCTGGAACCAGCCATGCTGGAGACAGCGGTGCTTGCCGGCCGCAACGTCCAGAATTTTCGCGAGGCCTATCAGCGCCTGCTCGATAGCGGCGGCGCCAAGCTGGTGCGCGACCGCGATATGCTGGCCGGCGCCGTTAATTTCCTTTTGACCAACGAGGCGGCCCGCCATGAGATGATGGCGGCGGGTGCGGCGACGGTCGACGAGATGCGCGGTGCGCTGGCGCATACGCTCAGGTCGCTCGAGCCCTATATCCAGCCGCTGGTCGTCAAGTCGCGCCTGAAGGGCGCGAACGGGCGCTGACGTGACCTCGGAAGCGCCGCCCTTCTGGTGGGAAGAGCCGGACTGGCGGGTCACGGCGCTGTCGCCGCTCTCCGCCGTCTATGCGCTTGTCGCCGGTCGCCGCATGCGGCACGCGCCGCGTGAAAAGGTCGAGGCGCCGGTGCTCTGCGTCGGCAACTTCACCGTCGGCGGCACCGGCAAGACGCCGGTGGCGATCGCGCTGGCCGAGCAGGCCAGGCGCATGCAGCTTAATCCGGGTTTCCTGTCGCGTGGCCATGGCGGCTCCTTCGCGCAGCCGCATATCGTCGATCCGCACCACGATGCCGCCAAGCATGTCGGCGACGAGCCGCTGCTTCTGGCCGAACACGCCCCGGTCGCGGTGACGCCGAACCGGGCCGCCGGCGCCAGGCTTCTGCTGGAGAAGCTCGGCTGCGATTTCCTGATCATGGATGACGGTTTTCAGAGCGCGCGCATCCACATCGACTATGCGCTCGTCGTCGTCGACGCGCGACATGGCATCGGCAATGGCCGCGTCATCCCCGGCGGGCCGCTGCGGGCAAAGATCGTCGACCAATTGGTCTTCACCAGCGCCTTGCTGAAGATGGGCGAGGGCACCGCGGCCGACACGGTCGTGCGCCAGGCAGCGCGCGCCGGCAGGCCGATCTTCGAGGCGCACACTGCCCCGAGCAGCAAGGTGACGCTGGCCGGCAGGCGTTTCCTGGCGTTCGCCGGCATTGGCCATCCCGACAGGTTTTTCGACACTGTCCGCGAGGCCGGCGGCGAGCTTGCGCTGACCAAATCGTTTCCTGACCATCATTTCTATGGGGAGGACGAACTTGCCGAATTGGCGGCGACGGCGCGTAAAGCCGGGCTTGGCCTCATTACCACCGCCAAGGACGCTGCCCGCCTGCGTCACGGCGCGGCGCCGCCGGAATTCCTCGACGGGCTCGATGTGCTGGAGATCGACACCGTCTTCGAGCTCGACCATGTGCCGCAACGCATCATCGACGAGACGCTGGACGCCTGGCGGCAGCGCCGGCTTAAAGGCTGACCAGAAGCTTGAGCACCGAGGCAATGCGGGACTGGAATTTGCAGCTTTCCGCCGGTCGAACGTATTTTGTTCTTGCTTTGTGCCGGCAGCTATGCTAGTAATTTGGGTATGGTGATGATTCGCCGGTGACCCGCCCTCGAGGCGGGTTTTTTATTTCAAGATAGCCTCTAAGGTTTCGGTGTTGCCGGCCTGACGCCGCGGCAGAGGGCGCAGGATCGCAACGGGGCGGCTTCCATTTGCGCTGGACTAGCGTCGGCGGCGCAGTTCCGGATGCGCTTCGATCTCGCGGCGCAGCGAGGCGGCGGCGTTCACATAGGGTTCCTGCCTGGTGACACTCCAGTATTTGAGCTCGTCGAGCGGGATGCTCTCGCCGGTCACCGCGCAGCGCACGAAGGCGCCGGGGCTGGTCACCTGGAAGTCGCCGTCGAGATAGCGGATGCGGGCTTCCTTGCCGCCGGGTCCTTCGAAACGGTTCATCATGGGGTGGTGCCGAAATTCATGACGATGTCATCGCCACAAATTGCGGCGAGGTCAAGCTTGACGTTGATGACGGCCGATCTCCCCCACAAGGGGAGAGATCAGCGCTTGTCCGTCGCTCCTAGCTCTCTACCTCAAGGAACGCTTCGATCTTCTCCGCTGGCAGCCCTGCCTGGACGGCGATGCGCCGGGCAAGCTCGGCGGCGGCGGCGCGCGGGCGCCCCAGCGGCCGGTCGAGCCAGTAGGATATCGGGCTTAGCGCACTGCGCTCGTCTACGGCGACGATGCGGCCCGATTTCAATTGGTCCACCGTCAACGGCGGACGTGCCAGCGCAATACCGAGCCCGTGCGCGGCGGCGTCGAGCACGAGGTTGTAGTCCTCGAAACGGCGGTCGTGCGGCCGCGGCCGATAGTCCATCTCCTGCGCCGCAAACCAGGCGCGCCAGGCCGAAGCGTCGGAATCGTTGATCAGCGGAAATTCGAGCAGCCGGGCAGGATCTCCGCGGCCGATCTCCCTGGCCAATTCCGGCGAGGCGACCGGGAACACATATTCTTCGAAAAGCTGCACCGAGATCCGGCCCGGAATGCGGCCGCGCCCGCAGCGGATCGACAGGTCGATGCCCTCGTCGGCAAGATCGCCCTGGCGGATGTCGACGTCGAGCACGATACGCAGCTTGGACGGGTGGTTCTCCAGCGCCGCCATGCGCGGCATCAGCCACAGCCCGCTGACCGAAGGGATCGAGGTCAGCCGCACCACCGCCGTGCCGCGCGGCTCGACCCAACGGTCCGAATTGCTGGCGATCAGGGCAAAGGCTTCGGTGGTGCGCAGATGCAGGCGATTGCCTTCGACCGTCAGAGAGACGCCGCGCGCGCCGCGATCGAAGACTTTCAGCCCAAGCCAGCCCTCAAGCTTGGCGATCTGCCGGCTGACGGCGCCGTGGGTGATGTTGAGCTTCTCGGCCGCCGCCGAAAAGCTGCCGGTCCGAGCCGCGGCGTCGAAGGCGCGCAGCGTTTCGAGCGGCAGCATCGGGTCTAAGCTGTGATCCATAGTCACAGGTGATCCTCGATTTGTTCGTTTGTCAACCGACCCGCAATAGCGTTTCTCTACTTCATGGCATTGGATCGCGAGGACACCCAGATGAGCGCTTACACCGGCACGTTGAATACGACACAGCGCATGGATGCCACGGCTGCCATCGCGGTGGCGCTGACGGTGGTCGGCTGGGCCTCCGCCTTTCCGGCGATCCGCGCCGGCCTTGCCGCTTTCGGGCCGCTGGAACTTGGCGCGCTGCGTTTTGCCATCGCCGCGGTTCCGGCGGCGATCTTCCTCGCGGTCAAGCGGCCGGCACTGCCCAGGCTCGATGAACTCTGGCGCTTTGTCTTCGGTGGTGCCGTCTTCGTCGCACTCTACACCGTGATGCTCAATTTCGGCGAGCTGACCGTTTCGGCCGGTGCGGCCGGCTTCATCATCAATGTCAGCCCGATCTTCACCGCCATCATGGCCATGGCGCTGCTCGGCGAACGCTTCTCGGGCCTGGCCTGGGCCGGCACATTCCTGTCCTTCGCCGGTATCGGGATCATCGCCATGGGCGAGGGGCAAGGGCTGCATTTCAACAGCGGTGCGCTGCTTGTCCTCGGCTCGGCGCTGTGCTCGGCCGTCAACACCATCGTCCAGAAGCCGCTGTTTGCCCGCCATCACCCGCTGACGATCTCGGCCTCGAACATGGTGCTTGGCGCGCTCTGCCTGTCGCCGTTCCTGCCGAGCGGTCTGGCGCAGGCGGCGGTCGCCGACACCGCCGGGCTCGGCGCCGTCATCTTTCTCGGCATCGTACCCAGCCTGATCGCCTACGCTGCCTGGGCAACAGCGCTTTCCCGCCTGCCCGCGGCGCGTGCCTCGAACTTCCTCTATCTGGTGTCGCCGATGGCGACGCTGATCGGCTTCTTCTGGCTGGGCGAGGTGCCGACGCTGCTTGGCATCTTCGGCGGCGCGCTGGCGCTGGGCGGCGTCATCGTGGTGAATTTGAAGAGGTGAGCAAAGGGTTTGGGGCTGTGCCTGACTCGAAATGAGCCGCTGTACAGCGGCTCTTTTCGTACCCCCACCCCGCTGCTTCGCAGCGACCCTCCCCCTTGAGGGCAGGGCTATCGCATATGAGTGATGGCATTGATGAGATAGTCGTCGTTCCAGGCGCATTTCTTGATGCGATGGCTGATGGGAACTTTGGCAGCATCGGCG